>DASYGR010000443.1:0-22877 GCA_035999525.1 Terriglobales bacterium | reverse complement strand
TTCTCGATTCCATCTCCTGAATGGGAATCGACTGCTCGCACTAGTCCAAACGGACGACCCCGAATTGCGCTTCGGAGCACGAGGCGGGAAGAGTCCCCAATGGAATCGTCGCGAATGGTTGAACGCGAATCGGCGCTCGAGCCCAGTATAACTGTTGCAACATTCGCCTTCACACTCACAACCAGTTCGGCTTTAGCATGTTCCATCCGCACCCCGATTCTGTCTGCGAGGAATCACGCGCGTCAAGCGATACAACGGATAAGTCAAAGCCAGTGAAAGCAGGGCGTACTCACTGTTCCGCGTGTCTTCTTTCACGGCTGCGATCAGGAAGGCCAGCGACCCCAGCCATGCCAAACCAGTGGTCCACGGATATCCCCAGGCGCGAAATGGACGTGGAGTGTTGGGCTCCCGCCAGCGCAAAACAAATACTACTGTGTACGCCATGGCGTACGTCGCGACGAAATAAAAAGCTGTGACTGCCAAAACAATCTCAAACTTGCCGCTCAAGATGAACATCAGCGCCGCAACAGTGCTGAGCAAAAGACCTACAGTCGGAGTTCCTCCACGATTCACCCGCGAGACATGTTGCGAAAGTAATCCGTCGTTACTCATAGCGAACAGGATGCGGCTGGCCATCAGGTGATAGGCGTTGATCGCGCTGACCAGCGAGACGATCATCAGCACTTGAAGAATGCTCTGGCCGCGGCTTCCGAAAATGGCATTAGCCATCGTCCCCAGCGCCATGTTCTGCCCGGCAATCTGTGGGATCGTCAGCACGTGCAAGAGCGCCACATTCACCAGCAGGTAAATGGTCATCAGAGCGAAGACCCCGTAGATCATTGAGCGAGGAACATCGCGCGCCGGATTTCGCACTTCTTCGCCAAAATAGATCACGCTGTACCATCCGTCATAGGTATAGATCACCGCTTGAAGGGCAAGAAGGATGGCCAACCAGATTGAATGTCCAGCAGCCGTGATTGGCGTCACGGCTGAAACTTTTCCTTGCGATGGATGAGCAAAAATAAACGCCGCAGCCACCAGCGCTAGAAACGCGAGGGTCTTGAGCAGGCTGGTAACGTTCTGGAACGAGCTGCCGGTGCGGATGCCACGCCACTGCAAAAGCGCCACCGAGATGGCGACGGTCGCGGCGGTAAAACCGACATGTCCGGCAAGCGCTGGGATAAGGTCCCCCGCGTATTCACCGATCACGATTGCTACGGCGGCAGTGCTTCCGCATTGTCCGAGCCAGTCGGTCCAGCCGACAATGAATCCTGCGTACTCGCCAAGGGCGCGACGTGCGAAAACGTAATACCCGCCGGAACGCGGCAACATCGCCCCGAGTTCGGAAACGGAGAATGCGCCCAGCAGTGCGTAGAGGCCTCCGATCACCCAGACGCCGAGGAACAGCAACCGTGTCGGCAAGTAGCTCGCAACATCTCCTGGCGTGCGCAGGATGCCCGCGCCGATAGTGCTGCCGATGATTACCGCCAGGCCGAAAGCAATACCGAGGACCCGCAGCAGGCCTCTACTTGATCGAGGAGCAGCTAAATCGGGTGGGGACGGAGTAATCGGGACTGCGGAAGCCATGACCGCGAAATGTAGCACAGATTCAGGATGGGAAGACGAAACACATAGCGACGGACGCGACTCGCTGCAACGCGCAGTTTTTAGCGCCGCCAGCGATTGCGAAATTGAAAAGCGACGCTGACGCTTATACTATTCCCCGCAAACGGCGGTTGAACCTAAAGAGCTCTTCAAACCAAGTTTCCCCATGACCGGACCAACCCGCACTTCGCAGCGAAAGATCTTTGGCCGCCTCTCAATCGTTAGTGGCAATGTGGTTCAGACCGCAGGGATCGTGCTCGCTTTCTTTTCTTTCGCTGAGGCGCGCTCAACACGCTCGACTGTTACCTCCGGGATCGCGTTAGTCGTCGGATGGGTCCTGCTCTATTTTTGTTGCCATGCCATCGCGCACTGGCTTGTGGGACGAACGCTCGGCATTCGCTTCTCTTTGTACACGCTCGGCGGAACAGGAAATCCAGAAGGATGGCCCAAGGGCCTGCGCTGGGTTTTTGAACATCTTCCATTTTTCGGTGTGCAAACAGAGAAGGCCTCAATGCAGAATGCCAGTCGCGTTGTCAAAGCGATTATGTGGTCCGCGGGCGTGACATCTTCAGCGCTTGTCCCAACGTTGGGCGCGCTCTGGGCGTGGCGCATGGGAATTCCGTGGAGCAAACCGTTTGCGGTTTTTGCGCTGATTTGGGCGGCGGCCACCTTGGCGAGCAATTGGACGAGCCGCACCGGCGACTATTCCAAAGCCCGGCGCGCCCTCGGCAAGGCGTGAAGTCCAAGTCTACGAAGGGGTCAGCGGAGAACAGGTTTCTCCCGCACTTGGCGAGATGCGTTGCTGAAGCGGAACTCTAGATCCCATTCGCTTGGAGCATTCTTATTGTCGGAACCGGCAGGCTCGAACCGCCATTGTTTTGCGGCATCCATGGATTTGCTTGCAAAATATCTGCTGGGACCTCGCGATTCCAGGCGTGCATTCTCCACGTTACCCCCGGTGTCAACCTGGACCCTTACTTTAACTTTTATCGTCCCGTGAATGGTCCGGAGAGCGTTGTTGGAAACATCGGGTAAAACCCGCCGAATTACTTTTCCAGACGCAACCGATCCAACCGGTGGCCCAGAACTGGTCGAATTTGGGGCAACCCTCGATTCTGTTTGCGGGTTCGATGCAGGAGTTGCGGACGTTTGCGTTGGCTGGTCCGTTTGTGGGGAAGAGGGACTTCGATGCTCGAAGAGGAACACTCCTCCCAATAGTGCTGCCAGCAACACCCCGATCGCAATTGGACCGGCGAGGCTGCGCCGCCCGGGTGAGGCTGCTGCTGGGATTGCAGCCGGAACGCTTGCAGTAACAGGAGAATGCAGTTGCGTCCGAATATCCTCGACCGTGCATCGTTGCGTCGGGTCAGTGCGAAGACACTGCATAACGATATTCCGGAATGGATTGGGAAGCGCGGACCCAACCCCTGCCTTTTCCGCGTCGCTGCTGATTTGGGGCAGTCGCTGCGTAAGCACCTCGACCAGCGTCACACCCAGCGACCAAATATCTGTAGCGGTTGAGAGCCCTGCACTTGCCGCCTCTGGAGGAAGATAAGCGTTTCGCTTTTCCGGATGCTGATCTGATTCGCCGATGGCACTCATACCGTCACACGAGATCTTTAATTTTTCAGCGATTGCCATGATGTTCGCGGGTTTGATATGCCCATGAACGAATCCTTGATTGTGAATATATGCGAGCGCCTCCAGCACCGGATCGAGCATCTCGCGTGTTTCCACAGGGGTGAGGGCTCTGGTGGGCAAGACTGTTGAAAGATTCTCTTCCGCGTACTCCATCACAACGTAAAGTACAGCGTTCCCTTCCGAAGAATATTGTCCGGATTCCAAAAGGCGAATGATGTGAGGGTGCGACAACTGTTTGGCGAAGTTCCAAAGGAAAAGTTGGCGGTCCACTCTCTTCGCATCTGTTGCGTTCTGATCTATGGCAAGCAGCTTGATCGCAATTCTTTGCAGAGGCGAGAGAGTCGTTAGAAATACAGCGCTGTTCTCCGACCCCCCAAGATATTCGCCAAGGAGAAACTTCCCGTTAATTGTCTGGCCTTGCCAGCGCTTCCATTCCAGAGGCATTCATTCACACATATCACAATCGCCGCGATTTGAATATCCTTTGAGTAATTTTGCAATTTGAGATTTTAGTTTCTTGCCATCCTCAAGCCAAATTTGTTTGCTGGAATCAAGGGGCACCGCGCCTGTATGCTACCGGCGAATCAATCCTTGCGGTCTAATATCTTATGGCTTACTCATGGTTCATCCTGCTACTTGCGATCGTGGGGACAGCTTTCTTCCTGTTGCTACTGCATGGTACTTCCCTCGGCCGAGCGCTTCACGAACGTATTCCGGACCGGCCTCGACGCCGTCTTTTCGTGGCGTCCGTCAGCTTTTTTCTCACCTTCGCCGGAGTACGGGCCGTGGTATATGCGATTTTGCACAAAATCCCGCCATTTCATTTCATCGAGGCGGGCGGCAGGCACATCCATCATTTAGTTTTTGGGATCATTATCCTGCTTCTGGTGGGATACGGATGGCTGTGCGAGATTGGCAGCGGTGCTGACGACTCGTCAATTCTTCTGAGCCGGCTGATGTCAATTCTTTATGGCGTCGGCGCGGCTCTTACTTTGGACGAATTCGCCCTCTGGTTAAATTTGCGCGACGTCTACTGGTCTCCGGAAGGACGAGCCAGCATTGACGCCATCATTTTATTCGGGTCACTCCTGGCAGCGGGCACTTGGGGCGCTCCCCTTTTCAGCCGGAAAATGAAACAACGGAAGCCGCGTTCTGCCAAACCCGGCTAGCCATCGTGATTTTTATGTGGGGCGCAGGAACGTCAACTCGTTCCTGAAACTGCAATCCATCTCCTTTTTTCAGCGAAACTGAACCACAGCGTCTATACTTTCGTACTTTACGCCATTAGCTTTTCGAAGATCGTAAGGAGGCAGGTTCATCCTCGCAATGAAAATCCGCCAAAGTCTTTTGCCGCTGCTCACGTGTCTTGTAGTTCTTGGTGCGACTGCGTTGACGCAGGAAAAAACAGACACACGCAACATACTCCCCTTTCGCAATCCAAGGCTGGCGATTGAAGACCGCGTGGCCGACTTGCTTTCGCGCATGACGCTCGAAGAAAAAGTCGAGCAGATTTGCGGTGGCGGAGAGCGGAATGCCAGGGTGATTGACCCGACCGGGACTTTTACCGATGAAAGCGCGCGCGCGACGCTTGCGCAATGGGGGAACCCGGATCAGCCATTCCCGCCCAGGAATGCAGCGATTCTACGCAATGGAATTCAGCGATATCTTCGCGAGAAGACCCGGCTGGGTATTCCAGAACTGTTCATGGGCGAAGCGCTGCATGGTTTCATGGAGGACGGGAGCACCAGCTTCCCGCAGGCGATTGGACTTGCGAGCACGTGGGATCCGCAACTGGTGAAGCAGGTTTTTACGGCGGCGGGTGACGAAGCGGGATCGGCGGGCGCAGGTCAAGTCTTCACACCAGTGCTGGATATCGCGCGTGATCCGCGCTGGGGCCGCACCGAAGAGACTTACGGAGAGGATCCGTACCTGGTTTCGCGAATGGCCGTCGCCGCGATCACCGGACTGCAAGGGGACGCGTTCGACATTGACCGTCATCATGTGGTGGCCACAATGAAGCACTTTGCGGTGCACGGCCAGCCCGAGGGCGGAACGAATACGGCGCCGGGAAATTATTCGGAACGTATTATTCGCGAAAACTTTCTGGTCCCCTTTCAAGCAGCCGTGCAGGAAGCGCATGTCGGAAGCGTAATGGCTTCCTACAACGAAATTGATGGCATCCCTTCGCACATCAATCACTGGCTGCTCGATAAAGTGCTGCGGCAGGAGTGGGGATTCCGCGGGTACGTCACCTCCGATGGCGATGGATTGCAGATGCTGGTGCAGACGCATCATGTGGCCGCAACCAAGGCCGATGCGGCACGCCTGGCAATTTCCGCCGGTGTGGATTATGACCTGTCGGATGGCTCCGTGTACCGCACATTGCTCTATCAAGTGAAACAAGGAATCGTTCCGCAGAGTGAGCTTGACCGGGCCGTGAGCCGTGTTTTAGCGACTAAGTTCAGGCTCGGGCTCTTTGATAATCCGCTGGTTGATCCAGACTATGCGCAAAGAATTACGAATAGCGCCGATCACCGTGCGATTGCGCTTAAAGCAGCGCAGGAGACCGTGGTTCTTTTGAAAAACGAAAAGAATCTGTTGCCACTCGATCTGAGCAAGCTCAAGACTATCGCGGTGATTGGACCAAACGCGGATGGATTGCACCTCGGTGGCTACAGCCGCAAACCGGCGCATGGTGTCACCGTCCTGCAAGGAATTCAAGACCGCGTGGGATCGAAGGCCAAGGTCGTTTACGCCGAAGGCTGCCGCTTTACCAACAAACATCAGGACTGGCACGGATGGTTTGACGACAACGTGGAGCTGGTTGATCCGAAAACGCAAGTGGACAAAATCAAAGAAGCGGTGGAAGTTGCGAAGAACTCCGATGTTGCGATCTTAGTTGTCGGCGAGAATGAAAGCTCAAATCGCGAAGCATGGTCTGAACAGCACCGGGGTGACCGTGACTCGCTCGACCTTTTGGGCGCGCAGAGTGATTTGGTCACGGCCGTCGTAGAGACCGGAACGCCCACTGTTGTGCTGTTACTCAACGGCAGGCCGCTATCCATTAACTACATCGCAGAACATGTTCCCGCTATCCTCGAAGGCTGGTACCTCGGTCAGGAGGGCGGGACCGCGGCGGCGAATGTTTTTTTCGGAGATGTGAATCCCGGAGGAAAGCTGCCGATTACGTTCCCGCACTCGGTCGGCGATCTGCCGGACTTTTATAATCACAAGCCATCGGCGAACCGTAGCTATGCGTTTAGTACCCGCGAACCGCTGTTTCCATTCGGGTACGGACTTAGCTACACAACTTTCAAGTTTGAAAACCTGCGGGTTGAGCCGGTGCAAATTCAATCCGGCGGTACCGCGAAAGTCAGTGTAGATGTGACGAACACTGGATCGCGCGAGGGCGATGAAATTCCGCAGATGTACATACACCAAAAAATTGCGTCCGTAACCGTGCCGGTGAAGGAATTGAGGGGATTTCAACGGATCACACTGAAACCGGGAGAGAAGAAAACGGTTGAGTTCACCATTACTCCGGATACGCTCTCCATGCTCAACACTGATATGCACAAAGTGGTCGAACCCGGTGCATTTGAAATTATGGTGGGGCCGGATTCCGTGCACACGACGACGGCCACGCTGAACGTGGTCGGGCCATATGGCGAAACTGGTATCGCGCCACTGCTTCCTGCACCTGCCGGGTCAGAGTCGGGACTGGTCAGCAACTTCGACGATCTAAAAGTTTCGGCCAATTACGGTGCGTGGATGATTACTACCGACGCGGAGGTGGGCGGTAAGTCCCATGCAGATATGCAGTCCGTAGAGGGCGGGGCCGACGGTTCGAAGGGAGCGTTGAAAGTAACCGGCGAGATTGTTCCCGGCGCCCCCTTCGCTTGGGCAGGCGTGCTTTTCCATCCTGGTTCCTCGCCTGAGGATGCGGTCAATCTTTCCAATAAGAAGACGCTCTCTTTTTGGGCGAAGGGAGACGGTAAGCACTATGCAGTAGCTGTTCAAACCGAAGCTACAGCAGGACAGATGCCGGCAATTCAGCCTTTTGAAGCGGGTCCCGAGTGGAAGCAATTTTCGTTTCCGTTTTCTCAGTTCCACACCGATGGACGCGATCTGCTCGGAATTGTTTTCGCGCATGCGCAGGAACCCGGCAAGTTCGAATTCGAGATTGATGAGGTTAGGATTCAGTAAAGCCAAGGGTGTACGAAGAATGGTGCGCCCGGAGAGATTCGAACTCCCGACCTAACGGTTCGTAGCCGTTCGCTCTATCCAACTGAGCTACGGGCGCAATTCAATGGTGGTTTCAGCTGCGGCGAGTCAAATTATAAACGAAATGCTCGGTTAGGGCGTGCCAGAGCCACTTTCAAACGGCAACAGAATGCCTTACGGCCGCACGGGACCGGAGGACGCTGGTAAAACTTTCCACGCATCCGGAAATTCCTACGCCTTAGGCTTCGGAACCTCGTCTTTATTTTCATCACATTGAAGATGGCAGAGCAGGTGCTGACTGGAAAGCTAGACGAAGTGGCGCGCAACGGGGACGTTCACAAGAATAATCTTCGGCCAGAAGTTTTCTTTGACGTCCCCTTGCATTTTGTCCGGCCCTCCCCCTTTTCCCCCAAAAGTACCTACTAGGCGAGCGCCAGATTTTCCTGGATGTCAATTCCTGCTTGTCGCAGAAGTGCCGCGATCACCGGTTCCTTAAAGCGCGAGGCGTCAAATTCCACCCGAATTGATCGGTCTTTTTCGTTGAAGCGGATTCCTCGTACTCCATAGACCTCGCGCACGTTATCAATGGCGCGCATCTCGGCCTCGCCGGGAGCGACGCCGTACCGGTAGAGAACTTCCATTTGGGTCATTCAAGTAGCCTTTCGGTCAATTGGGATTCGATTTGGGGTTCTAGTAATGTGCAGTGAATCTTTGGCACGACTAGCTGTCTCTATAGTCTGAGACCCTATAGTGTAAGAGTTTCTCATATTGCTGGAAAACGGGACAACGGGCCTGATGACGCCACACGATGCTGGAGTTCTTGACGTGACGAAGGACGACGCGACGAAGGACCCGGTTTGCGGGATGACCGTGAACCCGATCACCGCGAAGTACGCCTGGACTCACCAAGGAAAGATGTATTTTTTTTGCGCTTCGTCGTGCATGGAAAAATTCAAGTCCGATCCCGAACGGTATCTGAAATTGCCAGACAAAGCCGCAGCGGTGTCTTCGTTAGTAAGTATCGCAGCAAGCTCCGCAAAGTCAGGAAGTTCTGGAAACGACAGCTCTCGTAACGAAAGCTCTCGAAACGACGGGAAGGGACGCCCGTCCCCCCAAAGTCATAGCCATGATTATGTTTGCCCGATGTGTCCCGACGTCCGGGCAGAGAAGCCGGGGCCATGCCCAAGTTGCGGGATGGCGCTTGAGCGCGAGCTGCCGACGGTAGCCCGTGTCGAATATACCTGCCCCATGCATCCGCAGATCGTGCGACCCGGCCCGGGAGCTTGCCCAATATGCGGCATGGCGCTGGAAGCGCGCACGATCTCAGCGACCGAGGACAATTCAGAATTACGCGAGATGACCCGCCGTCTCTGGATCAGCTTGGCGCTCACCATTCCTCTCTTTGCCATCGCTATGGCAGACATGTTTTCCGGTTCGTCCCTTCAGCGAGTCCTGCCCATGCCATGGTTGCCGTGGCTTCAATTAATAGTGGCGACGCCTGTGGTCCTCTGGGGAGGCTTGCCATTCTTTCAGCGTGGATGGACCTCCATCGTAAATCGCTCCACCAACATGTTTACGCTGATCGCGATGGGCACAGGGGCCGCCTATGGATACAGCGTCGTTGCGACATTGTTTCCACGAATCTTCCCGTCTTCCTTTCGCGTGAATGGAGCCATCCCCGTTTACTTTGAGGCTGCGGCAGCGATCACTACGCTCGTATTACTCGGGCAAGTGCTTGAACTCCGAGCGCGAAGCCGCACCGGACAGGCGATCCGCGCGCTGCTTGATTTATCTCCGAAAATCGCTCGCATTTTGCGAGACGGGCAAGAAGAAGACGTTCCGCTGGATCAAGTTAAAGTGGGCGACCAGCTCAGAGTGCGTCCTGGCGAGAAGATTCCGGTTGACGGAGTGATCCTCGAAGGCAATAGCTCGGTGGATGAATCCATGATCACCGGAGAAGCCATGCCGGTCGAAAAGATTCCGCAGAGCCGGGTGGTCGGCGCCACGATCAATGGCAATGGCTCTTTCGTGATGCGTGCGGAGCGCGTCGGTAGCGAAACCCTGTTGGCGCAAATCGTGCAGATGGTTGGCCAGGCGCAACGCAGCCGGGCGCCTATTCAGAAATTAGCCGACCGCGTCGCTGAATGGTTTGTTCCCGCGGTGATTGGAATCGCAATCCTAACTTTTATAGCGTGGGTGCTGGCCGGTCCTGAGCCACGCTTTGCCCACGCGCTGATAAACGCGGTTGCGGTGCTCATCATTGCGTGTCCGTGCGCGCTTGGCCTGGCAACGCCAATGGCCATTATGGTCGGTACTGGTAGGGGAGCGAGTCTTGGTGTGCTGATCCGGAACGCCGAAGCTCTCGAGATTCTCGAAAAAGTGAACACGCTGGTACTGGACAAGACCGGTACGCTGACCGAAGGCAAGCCGAGGGTTGTCTCAATGATTGCTGCCGCCGGTCACGACGAACTGACGTTGTTGAGACTTACGGCCAGCCTGGAACAGGGGAGTGAGCACCCTCTTGCAGCCGCGATAGTGACTGCGTCCAAGGCGCAAAGTGTTGCGCTCAGCCAGGTTAAGGACTTCCGCGCGGCGGCCGGTGCGGGTATCCAGGGGACGGTGGACAACGCTCCGGTGATCGTTGGCACGGAGAGATACTTGAGCGACTCAGGCGTGGCAACGGATAGCTTGGCCGAACAGGCGGCTCAATTGCGCCGCCTTGGACAGACAGTGGTTTTTGCGGCAGCAGAAGGAAAGCTGGCGGGCATGATTGGCATTGCGGATCCGATCAAGAAATCAACTTTACCCGCTCTTCGCGAATTAAAAAAGCGCGGCATTCGCATTCTCATGATCACCGGAGACAGCAAAGCAACGGCGGAGGCGATTGCCCGCCAGCTTGGAATTGAGGAATTTAAAGCTGAAGTCCTTCCAGAGAAAAAAGCGGAGGTCGTGCGGCGGCTTCAAAATGAAGGCCGCACGGTTGCAATGGCGGGCGATGGTATCAACGATGCTCCCGCACTGGCCCAGGCCAATGTCGGCATTGCCATGGGCACCGGAACCGACGTAGCCATGGAAAGCGGGGGAGTGATTCTGGTGAAGGGAGACCTCAACGGTATTCTTCGCGCACGCAAACTGAGCCAGGCAACAATGCGAAACATCCGCCAAAATTTGTTCTTCGCTTTTCTCTACAATTCGCTGGGAGTGCCGATTGCGGCTGGCGTGTTGTACCCCTTTTTTGGATTGCTGCTCAGCCCGGTATTGGCGGCTGCCGCCATGAGCCTGAGTTCAGTGTCGGTAATCACAAACTCGCTTCGCCTGAAATCAACAAAGCTGTAGCCATTTTCGCTCCACGACGATTTTTCCTCATTTGAACTCTGCTGATTTTCGGGCTAGCCCAGCACTGTCCCTTCGGGTATCGTATTCCTCACAGCCAATTGACAGCCTGAGTTCGCTACACAACAATAGGTGCAGCCATCCGTATCTGTCCTAAGAGTTGGAGGGAGAAGTATGAACGACGAAGCAGGACATTCAGTTCAGGACGACACATCGAGTCATGCGGGGAAGTGGATATTATTGGCTCTAGCCGTCATTTACGTTGCCGGCTCTCTTTATTTCTTGTTCGATTTGCGTGGCCGGGTAACCTCGCTAAGCGGCGAACAGGACGCCAGCAAGGCGCAGATCGCGGACCTGGGCAAACGAATCCAATCGGCCGACGCCCAGAACGAAGCCCTTGGCCGCCAAATTGGGTTAACGAAGAAAGAGCTTGTTTCGCGAGCTTCGGAACTTCAACGGCAGCAGCAGGCTGCGGAAGCGCGTCTCTCCGAAGAACAAAAGCAGCAGATCGGTCAAGTCAGCGGCGAAGTTGCCAATGTAAAAACAGATGTAGGTGGAGTAAAAACCGACGTGGCGACCACCAAGAGCGATCTTGAAGCCACGCGAGCCAAGTTGGAAAGTACTATTGGCGATCTTGGCCTGCAAAGTGGTCTGATTGCGAAAACGCGCACTGACCTCGACGCTCTGAAGCATAAGGGAGATCGAAACTATTACGAATTCACTCTCGTTAAAGGGGCGAAGGCTCAGCCTGTCGCAACCGTGAGTCTGGCGCTGAAAAAAACCGATCCGAAGCGAGGGAAGTTCACCCTCGATGTAACCTCCGACGATAAGACGATAGAGAAAAAAGATCGTAACGTGAGTGAACCGATCCAGTTTTACAGTGGGCGCGATCGCCTGCTGTATGAGCTTGTTGTCTGGTCCATTGACAAGAAGAAGGCCACGGGATATCTCAGCACGCCCAAGAATGCGCCGGTTCCGATCACCGCGGGTTTCTGAACGGAATATCTCCCGGCGCGCATGTTCTGCTTGAAATCGTACTTCGAACAGCTGCTATCTATGTTGTTGTGCTTCTCGGCGTGCGGCTAAGCGGCAAGCGTGAAGTGGGACAGATGGTCCGGCGAGAATACCTTCAAAAGCATTAAAAACAATTTCGGATTCATTTCTTGAGAACGAGCGGAATGGCTTGATCGTAAGGCTGTATGGTTACGGTCAGCGACTTCCGGCTTGCAAACACGTCCGGGGTAACCGGGAAACTGACGATGACTGTGCCGGATGCTTCGCCTCCAGCATCAATCTTGGCTTCTGGAATCAACGGAGTCAGCGCATGAGCTTTTAACGCCGGTAGCGCCTGAAAATACCGCTCGAAGTCCACCGCGGAAGCTGCATCGTCGGTAAATTGACCGGTGCCTGCGTCGAGCGCCGCCTGAATGCTCTGAATGCGATACGATTTTTTACCGTGGTTCTGCACCGAAACATTAATAGCGACCATCGTCGTGTTTTGATCGGGGACTTCGACGGAAACCACATCCCCGATGGATCCCGTTGCTGAAGACTTGGGGCGCTGCGCCAAAGCGACGATCGCCGCTATCACGCCGATGATTACAAGTGGAATTACAACAATCTTTATGGGCGGCAAGTTCTTTTTTGCCGTGCCGTATTCCTCGCCAATATTAAATGTCGTGGGAGAGTCTGGCGTCGCTGCATTCGGCATGGACGGCTGCGGTGCTTCGGAGGGCGGCACGGGAGGGACTGGATCTTCGGGCATGACAACCTCGGCGCTGATTCTAATCCAACCAAGGAAGTCATGTCGAAAGCGAACACTACTGGACTTTGTGTTTCATTGCCTTTGCGAATGTTTCCATGGGCAGCGTGTTTAGAACGTCATCTTTCGTCAGCCAGGCGCGGCGGGCTTGCAGTATGCCAAAGCGAATTTTATCGAGATGCGAAGTGTGATGGGAATCGGTGTTAATGACAATCTTTACCCCGTGCTGTTTGGCTAGACGCAAATGTCGGTCGCACAAATCGAGACGATCGGGATATGCATTCAGCTCCATCGCGACTTTGTGTTGCGCAGCCGCTTTCAAGACTTGATCCATGTCGAATTGGTAGGCGTCGCGCCGCAGCAGGAGCCGCCCCGTCGGATGCCCAATGATCGAAGTATTTGGATTTGCTATGGCCTTGAGCAAGCGATCAGTCATTTCTTCCGGACTTTGCCCGAAGTGAGAATGCACGCTGGCGATGACCAGATCCATTTGCTCTAGCACGGAATCCGAAAGATCGAGCGAGCCATCGCCGAGGATGTCCACTTCAATTCCCGCGAAAATTTTGATTCCGCCGTTTTGCTTATCCGCAGCACGAATTCGTTTTACGTGCTCTTCAGCGCGTTTATCGTCGAGGCCATTTGCGAATGCCAGATTCTTGGAATGATCTGTGATGGCCATATATTTGTAACCATGCGCGATCGCGGCCTCAGCCATTTCATCGATGGTGTTACGGCCGTCGGTTTCGACGGTGTGCATGTGTACATCGCCCTGCAAGTCTTCCTGCGTGATCAGAGCGGGCAAAACGTGCTGCCCGGCAGCATCAATTTCTCCGCAGTTTTCGCGCAGCGCAGGAGGAATGAAATCGAGTTGCAATGCTGCGTAGATTTCTTCTTCCGTCTTTCCCGCCACAACTGTTTCGTCGCCTAAACGCGCGAGACTGTACTCACTCAGCGTGTATCCCATCTTTAAGGCACGTTGCCGCAATGCGACGTTATGTGCTTTGGATCCGGTGAAATATTGCATTGCCGCTCCAAAAGAATCTGGAGGAAGCAGGCGGATATCCACTTGCATACCTCCGCGAAGCCGGAAGCTTACTTTGTTTTCACCGCGAGCAATAATTTCCATCAAGCCCGGAAGTTTGATCACATGTTCGATCAGTTTTTCGCGTTCACTGTCATCGCAGCACGCCGGGCCCGTCACAAGGATGTCGAGATCGCCCACGGTTTCGCGTCCGCGGCGAAGCGAGCCAGCGGGCGTAACTTTTTCGACTCCGGGGTAATCCTGAAGGTGCTCGACGATTTTTTGCGCCTGATTCTCCGCAGCGTCTAGAAGAAACCTTCCGGCAATTCGCCGATAGTCCTCGATAGACTTGAGTAACTTCTGCTCGTGCTTTTCGCCCATGCGGGGAAGTGTGCGGATTTTTCCTTCGCGAGCAAGTTTTTCCACGCCCTCGATGTCGCATACTTGGTATGCGCTCCAAATCAGTGCGATGGTTTTCGGTCCCAGTCCCTGGATCTTCAACAACTCCAGCATCGAGGGCCTGTATTTGGTGAGCATTTCGGAGTGAAGTGAGAGTCGCCCCTCCTTGAACATCTGCTTCAGGTTGATGAGCATCCCTTTGCCGATGCCGGGAATGGCAAGGACCTTTTTTTCGTCGCCGATCAATTCAGAAATTTGCTGGGGAAATGCTTCGATCGCCTCAGCGGCGTTCCGGTAGGAGCGGATGCGGAAAGAATCTTGACCGTCAATTTCTAGCAGGTCCGCCGTCTCGTAGAGAATGCCCGCGATAGACTTATTATCCACGAGGCAAGACTAAATAAGTTTGGCGTGTTTGTGTAGTGAGGGCGTCCCGCCCGTCGCTGCCCAGCGAAGCGCGGCGAGAAATCAGAGCAGTAAATTACGATCTAACAATTACGAGGCCTTCGTAACTTCAGCCGCCTGAGGCCCCTTAGTTCCCTGCGTGATGATGAACTCCACCGCGTCGCCTTCTTGCAGGCTCTTGTAACCTTCGGAAGTGATGGCGCTATAGTGTACGAAGACGTCAGGGCCGTCTTCGCGTCCAATAAAACCGTAGCCTTTCGCGTTGTTAAACCACTTCACAGTACCTTTCAAACGATCCACGTGCTCACCTCTCGGGCACGTACTCTCTTTCCTGCTCGAGGCCATGCCGCGCAACTACATTAATTGCAATTGTGCGACCGTCGAAACTTGGCTGTCAAGAGATTAAGCGACAGAAACCGTTACTGGCGCGGCTTTCGCTTCGCGCGTTCATGATTGAGCCAGAAAACCCCAGCGACGGTTTTTGCATCCTTTATTTTTCCCGCCAGTACCATTCGGATGGCTTCTTGCAACGCAACAAAACGTACCTCAATCACCTCATCGGCTTCCGGTTGAGCAGTGCCAGAGCGCAAATCAGTCGCCAAGTAGATGGACATCGTTTCCGCGACAAACCCGGGACTCACGTAAAACTTCAGAATCCGCTTCCACCGCCGCGCAGTAAATCCGGTCTCTTCGAGGAGCTCGCGTTTTGCGGCCTTGAGTTCATTTTCGCCTTTATCAATCCGTCCGGCCGGCAGCTCCCATAGAAATTGTTGAGCCGCGTGACGATACTGTCGTTCCAGCAAGATTTTAGGTCCAGAGCGATTTTCTTCGACGGCGAGAATCACGACCGAACCGCTGTGATGCACAATATCGCGGCGCACTCGAATTCCCGTCGGCTCGAGTATTTCATCGGTGGAAACCCAAAACGCAGACCCTCGATATGTTTCTTTCGAAGAGATCAGACGAGCTTTTTTTGAAGAGGATTTAGGCATGCAACAAATATAAGGGAAGTGGGGGGAAATTGGAGAAGGCTAAACTGCCTGCCGCTCCAAACTAACCGCGAGGGCATCCAGCGATAACGAGCGCATCAGGTTTCTGCGCATCCCACGTTCCACTTCGGCGAGCCGGTCCGCAGCGAATGCCACCCATTCAAAGTCGGCCGACTGCACCAGTTTTTGTAATTCGGGTTGAATATCCGTATTGCGAACCAGTTCCGGCGCACCGGAATTCAGGAACAACAGGTCCTGCAAAAGTAAGTAGATAGTCCGTATCAGCTTTTCTGTCTTATCACGACTCTCCGCACCGGCTCGATAGGTTTCCGTGGCCTTGAATAATTCGCTGTGATCGGAAGAGCGCAATGCAGAATTCAAAATGATCAAAGCATGGTCCCTGGAAGAAATGTATGCAGCGAGATCGAATCCACATGCACGTCCCACAGCGCCCTCGGAAAGCCGCGCTACCAGTGCGCGTTGCTTCGCGCTCCATTCGGGACGGAGTTTCGCCAGATACTCCTCGATCTGATCGATCGAGAGAACACAGAGCGTAATTAACATCGAGCGCGACCGAATCGTCGGCAGCAATTCTCCGGGATTATCGGCTAATAATATGATGGTCGCGTACTCCGGAGGCTCTTCCAGAATCTTGAGCAGGGAATTGGCTGCTTCCTTCATGAAGCAGGATTCCGTAAAAATGTAAACGCGCTCCTTCGCCTCCGCGGGACGGTAATAAATCGTTTCAATCACGCGCCGTACTTGATCCACTTTGATCATCATCTGCGGCGGGTCGGGCGGAACGATCAGAACGTCGGGATGCGTCTGCACAAAGAGCCGCGTTTCTTTTTTGTCAGTTTCGCGGAGATTTTCTCGCGCCTCAACCGCCTCGGAAAAACGCGACTCGAGATCTTCTGATTGAGCGATGCGAACGCAGTTCGCGCAATGGCTGCAGAAGTCCGGCGGGCCATCCGTCGTGGGCGGGGTCAGGCAATTCATCGCTTTCGCCAGCATCAGCGAAAGCGTGTATTTGCCGCAGCCGGTAGGTCCAGCAAGGATGATGGACTGCGGCAGTCGGTCGCGGCCCAACATGTCGCGGAGGTGATTCACGGTATCGGCGTTACCACGAAAATCAGAAAAGGGCATCGGTCAGTTTTGGTCTCGCTGCGGAAAGACACTATAGAAGATATCAACTATCGGCAAAATTCACATTCCATCCTCAGGGTGAGGCGGCTATCGCAAGGTGCTAAACTCCATCTCTCACAATCGGAGCCTCCTATGTTGAAGATAATTGTGCTCGCGCTTTTCGCCTTATTGACGTTCTCTTTTGCTACTGCCCAAGCTACTGCCCAGAAAAAGGCCTCGACGAAGCCAGAGAAGTCCGCAGCCATTGTTGCCGCTGGCAGCGCAACTGGCACGGCGGCTCGCTTGCCGGTAAAACGGGTTGTGCTCTACAAGAACGGGGTTGGGTATTTCGAGCATTCGGCGCGCGTGCACGGCAATCAGGAGCTTTCGATTGACTTCACTACCGCTCAACTCAATGACGTCTTGAAATCACTAACCGCAGTTGATATGGGCGAGGGCCACATTTCGAGTGTGCGCTACAACTCCATCGCACCGCTGGATGAGCGGCTCAAGGCACTTCGCCTGCCCTTCGGTGAACAAATAACCCAGGCAGGTTTTCTCACTGCCTTGCGCGGGGCGAGAGTCGAGGTGCGCAGCGGTTCAGGCGTAGCTACCGGAAGATTGCTTAGCGTGGAAACGGAGCAGCGGACCACCGACAAGGGGATCTCTTATCAAGTCACCAAACTGTCTGTGATTACCGATTCGGGGGAAATGCACAACTTCGAGTTGGGTCCAGGGATATCAGTGCGACTTGTGGAACGAGATTTAGACGATGAGGTTGGCAAGTATTTGAATCTGATTGGTTCCTCCCGGGCGCGTGATTTGCGGCGCATGACTATTTCCGCAACCGGCGATGGTGACCGTGATGTTTTCGTCAGCTACATCAGCGAAGTGCCAGTGTGGAAGAGCACGTATCGCATCATCCTGCCGGATAAGCCAACTGACAAACCATTGCTTCAGGGTTGGGCCATCGTTGACAATACTGTGGGGGAAGACTGGAAAGATGTCCAACTTTCTCTGGTGGCTGGAGCGCCGCAGTCATTTGTAGAGAATATTTCCCAGCCTTTTTACACTCGGCGTCCTGTGGTTGAACTGCCGCCTTCGGTGATGCTTACTCCCCAGGCACACGAGGGAACTCTGCAAGAGGGCGATCGCCTAGAGCAATACGCGAAATTAAACGCTCCCCCTCCCGTAGCCGCTACCAGCTTGCGAGGCACCGTCACCGACCAATCGGGCGCGGTGGTTCCAGGGGCGCGCGTTACAGTGCGAAATGACGAGACAGGAGCATCTCAGACGACCACGACCGACGCGCGCGGAATTTATCAATTTTATAATGTGCCAACTGGAAACTCCGCTCTCTTCGTGGATTCCCCAGGGTTCAGACGATTCGATCTCACGAACTTCTACATTGGAGTGGGACGCAGCAATGAGATTGACGCTACCTTGCAGGTGGGTACCGCTAATGAATCAGTAGAGGTGCAGGCTTCCGCTGCTACAGTTCAAGCCGATACGGCCGAGATATCCTCGGTTGCTGCGAAGCAGCACGTCGAGGCCGAGGGCAAAGACTTAGGCGATTACTTTGAGTATCGCATCAAGCAGCCGATCACCATTGGCAAGAACCAATCCGCATTGGTTCCAATTCTTCAGGCTCGCATCGAGGCCGAGAACGTTTCGCTGTGGAACGAAAACTCAAAGGAAATCCGGCGTGCCCTGTGGGTCACAAACACGAGTGGCCTGACACTGGACTCGGGCACTTTTAATATATTGGACGGCGATACCTTCGCCGGTGAGGGCCTGCTGGAAACTGTACATCCTACCGAGAGGCGGCTTATTTCCTACGCTGCCGATCCTGCCCTCCGGATCGCCATGGACGCGGAGTCCAACGAACGCCCCGCCACCCACGTTCGCATCGCGAAGGGAATTATGTATCTGACCCGCGAACAACATGATAGCCGCAAATACACCATTCACAATGCAGACACGTCTCCCCGGCAGGTCATTATTGAACATCCCGCGCGTGATGGCTGGAAACTGACCGAAGGTGCAAAGCCGGAGGAAACTTCAGAGTCATTTCAGCGGTTTCGTGTGGCAGTCGGTCCGGGACAAACCGAGATCTTGCCCATTGAGGAGTACCACCCCGAAGAGAATCAATACGAACTCAGCGAACTCGACGATGACCAGGTCAAGCTCATTAGCGAACAGAAGCGAATAACTCCGGAGCTGCAGGCGGCCTTTCGCGAGGTCCTCGATCAAAAGAACAAGATTTCCGGTCTTGCGGCGCAAATTAACTCGCGACAGCAGGAAATCAACGCGATCACAAAAGATCAAGATCGTGTGCGCGAAAACATGAAGGCATTGAAGGGAAGCCCTGAGGAAAAGGCCCTGCTGCAGAGATATACCCACCAACTTGATTCACAGGAGGACCGGCTTGATGTCTTGAAAAAAGAAATCCCACAGATACAAGCGAAACAATCACAAGCCGAGGAGGAACTCGATCTGAAAATCCAGCAAATTACGTTGGACCAAAACTTCTAGCGTTTCCAACCGCCAACGATTTCACTAGCAGGCGCTTCCATCAGCCTACGATCGTCATCCTTTGCGCGATTCCTCCGGAACGACTTTCAATTCTAGTTTGTCGGTATGTCTTATCACCGTCATCAGACTGCTCACTCCGACCCTCGCGTCGGTCAGCAGCCTGTGCAGGTCATCCACTCCGGCGACGGGCTTTCCATCGAGCGCAATGATCAGGTCGCCTTCGCGCACACCAGCTTTTTGCGCCGGACTTCCTTTATCAACTGACATGACGAACACTCCGCTCTCACTGCCGAGATCGTAAAAAC
Organism: Terriglobales bacterium; assembly: GCA_035999525.1. Taxonomy (GTDB): domain Bacteria; phylum Acidobacteriota; class Terriglobia; order Terriglobales; family Acidobacteriaceae; genus PALSA-188. The sequence goes on along the minus strand of DASYGR010000443.1, from coordinate 3,536 downwards.
GTACCAGACGGCGATGCAATGGCGCGGTCTGAGCTTCGACGCCAATATAACTGCGCTTAATTCTGCCGTCTCGCAACAAACGCCCGGCAACGAATTTCGCGGTGTTAATGCCGATCGCGAAGCAGAGTCCCTGCGCTCCCATGATGGTGGCCGTGTTTACGCCAATCACGCGGCCATCCGAAGTCACTAGCGGGCCGCCGGAATTGCCGGGATTCAGCGAAGCGTCCGTCTGGATGACATCTTCAATCAGGCGTCCGGAGTAGGAGCGCAAAGACCGTCCCAACGCGCTGACCACTCCGGCAGTGACCGTATATTGAAAGCCGTACGGATTGCCAATCGCAATCGCGATTTGCCCGACTCTCAGAGACTGCGAGTCACCCAGCGGAGCCGCGATTAGGCTGGGCGCATCATTGTCGGGAATGCCGAGGCGAATGACCGCGAGATCGGTTGCGGGATCGTCTCCGATGGTGTGAGCCGAAAGACGCCGTCCATCCGGCAAAGAAACCTGAATTCGTTTCGCATCATGCACCACATGACTGTTCGTCAGAACAAGGCCATCGGGAGTGAACACGAATCCGGATCCGCCGCCTTGGCGGTCTCTTGATTCTCCGGAACGTGTCTTCCCCGATTGTGTGACCTCGATCTTGACGACGGAGGCGCTGATCCTTTCCGCCGCGCTGACCACGGCCTGCGAATATGAATCGAGCAGGGCCTGGTCGCTGATGCTATTGCTCGAAGATTGCAGAACCGGTTCCGAATAATTTGAAAGCGGTAACAGAATATTGCTGTTCATGAATTGCTAGATGAGACAAACAACAGTGGCGATTCAGGATGGACCGGAGAAGGAAGTTGCCGGGGTTTGTTTCAAGAGTGCCGCCTATTCGTACCTGAGCGCCTCAATGGGATCCAATTTCGCGGCCCTCATTGCTGGGAACATGCCACTCACGATACCGACTAGTCCAAGAATTACCGTGGCAATCAGGAGGATTTTCGGCGCAACAATCAGCCGTATGTCGCCAGCGTCAGCGTGCTTGGCCAGCGCGCTGTAAAGCGTCAACGTTCCCACCGAAAATGAGACGGCATAGGAGAGCAAAATTCCCACGACGCCGCCCACGGCGGTAATCACCATCGCCTCTGACAAGAATTGAAAAAGGATATCGCGCTTGCGGGCACCCAAAGCTTTTTCCACACCTATCTCGCGGGTTCGCTGAGTGACCGAAACCAGCATGATGTTCATTAGGCCGATCCCGCCAATCCCGAGAGTGATGGTTCCGATGAACGCCAGCAACACATTCAACGCGATGGTGATGATATTGAATTGCTCGAGTTGTTTCTTCGCATCGAAAATGAACACGGCCCGGTCATCGTCAGGCTTGAAGTTGTGGGCGACGGCCAAAGCATCGCGAATAGTCTTGGTCACTTTGGTATGGTCAACACCAATGGAGTCCAGCCATATCCCCCCGAGATAATGAGTATCTACTAGCACGTCCGACGAGTTAAACGGAACGTAAACAGTACGATTGTCGTCGTTGTCCGCCTCCTGCATGCGAGGTTTAAGAACACCAATGATCTGGAAGCTGACACCGTTGATTCGAATCCACTCGCCCAGTGGTGGAATGCCAGAAAACAATCTATCTTTTGCCTCCGAGCCAAGCACCACGTAATGACCATGGCTAAGATTGTCTTCGTCATTGATAAAGCGGCCGATATCCACATTTAAGGCCCAGATATCCTCCATTGGAGGATCCATTCCGAGCACGGGAAAGCTGAATGAACGGTTTCCATTCTGTACCGTGGCTTGAAGTTGGGAAAACCGGGATACATGGCGGACCAGAGGCACAACATTGCGCACCAACTCGATGTCATCCTGAGTGAAACGAACGGGGACCCCGGCTTTGTTTCCGCCAGCCTGTTGCGAAGTGCGCCCGGGGAAAATGCCAATCGCGGTAGCTCCGAAACTATCCCAGATGTTCTCGATTGCGCGCCCGAACCCTTGTCCGTATGCGAGCAGCAACACAACCGTGGCAATTCCCCAAGCCATGCCCAGCATGGTGAGTAGAGTCTTGCGCAAGTCATGCCGCATGGCTCCGTAGGCTTGGCCAAGCAGATCACGTTTCATGATTATTCTCTTCTAAGCGCTTCAACCGGCGCCAATCCCGCAGCTTTCCGCGCCGGATATAGGCCCGCCACTACGCCGGCGAATGCGAGCGAAAAAATGGCCAGAGCCGCAGTAGAGGGAACTAATCGCGGCGTATCGAATCCCTGCGGTTGAGGCAGCGTGGCCAAAGCTGCCATCAAACCGGCCGCACCCGCCATTCCAAGACCTCCGCTTAGAAGCGTGAGGAATGCGCCTTCCACAAAGAATTGAAACATGATGCTTCGGTTCGTCGCTCCCAGCGCTTTGCGCAGGCCAATTTCGCGGGTGCGGTCGGCAACCGCCACCAACATAATATTTATGATTCCAATAGCTCCGAGCGCGAGGGTAACCAGGCCCACGCTCCCGAGAAAAGTATTCATCGCATCGAAAATCTTGCCGATCTGATCCACGGTGCGAATCGTGTCCCACTCATCGAAGGAGTCGGGATTCGTGTAGTCAATTCCATGATTTTGTCCGATTACCTTATGCACTTCCATTCGAGCCTCTTCATGCAAGTCACGGGATGTGGGTTGGTACTGGAGCAGAGAAATCGCGTCCGTAGTCTCCCCGACATTCAAGGGTGGAAAGTCTTCGCGCATGGTGCTGAAGGGAAGATAATTTTTCAGGTTCTGGTCGTTGTTATTGCCATGACCGAGACGTTTAAGGGTTCCAATCACCTCAAAACGAAATCCGTTCAAGAGGATTGTGCTGCCAATCGCAGGACGGCCGGGGAACAGCAGGCGTTTGGATTCGTCCCCAAGCACAATCACCTGGCGTTTCTGAGACACATCCATCTCGTTCAGCCACCGGCCTTCATCTATGGGTATATAACGGATATGGCTGAACTCCGGTAACACCCCCATCACCTGGCCGCTCGTCTGATAAAAATCGCTGACCGCACGGATATCGTTACGCTGAATAACCGGAACGGCGGTTTTAACGTCAGGACATTCGGCAAGCACGTCCTTGTAATCTCTGTATGTAAGAAAGTACCAGCGCATGCCGGTAAAGCTCCCATTCAACGCCGGGGCATGGCCTCCCCAGATGAACATGACGTTTTCGCCAAGCTCATCGAACTGCTTTCGATTTCCGGAACGAAATCCTTCTCCGAGGCCCACTAAAAGAAGCAACGAGCCGACTCCCCATGCAATGCCAAACATGGTGAGGAACGAACGCAGCTTATGCGCCCACAGGGTGCGGAGAGTTTGCGCGAAAATGTCGAGAACGGCTCGCATAGATGGTTAGACGTAAGCAATCATAAATTAGTACGATGCGTTTCATTTGCGATCGCCTAGGGGGCGCCAGCTGGCTGCGTAGGGAGAGCCGCCCGCGGCTGTTCATCCGAACTCTCCTGAAGGTGATACGGAATGCAGAGCGGGAAGTTCCCAGGAATAGCCGC
>DASYGR010000388.1:0-6375 GCA_035999525.1 Terriglobales bacterium | reverse complement strand
GCGACGGGTGGGCGATCGGTGGCGACGGTCGTAGTCATCGTGTTCGTTCCTGTTGCGTCGCGGTAGGATACTTCGATTGCAGCGTCAGCGTGAAGGCGGCCTTTGCCGCATTTTGTCCTGCGAACTTGCTGGCCCGCAAGTCCAGACGGAGGAACCGTGGATGATCGTTAGCATTAGCTCTCAGCTCTTCGAGGACTACGTTGAATGCACCACCAAGTGCTGGCTGCGCTCACGCGCAGAACCAGCCGCTGGCAACGTTTACGCAGAATGGGCTCGGGCGCAAAATGAGGCCTATCGCCAGGACGCGCTCAAAGGGTTGTCCGCCGTTCTTCCCGAAGGCGACCGCGTGATCGGGCCGTCTATTTCCAAGAGTTCCAAGGATGCGACTTGGCGCATTGCTATCGACGTGCGGTTGCGAACGAACGAACTAGAATCCCGCCTTCACGCAGTTGAACGAATCGCCTCCGGAGGTCGGGGCGGTACTACTCAGTTTATCCCCTATCGTTTTGAGTTCACCAACAAACTCAGCAGACAACACAAGCTGCTGGTCGCGTTCGATACGCTCGCTCTATCCGAGGCGGTCGGACGGGCTGTAACTCTCGGCAAGATCATGCACGGCGACAGCCGCGCCACGCTGAAGGTCAACATATCCGCCTTCGCCAGTGATGTGAGAAAGCGGATCAAAGAGATCACGGCGCTCCTGGCCGGCAATTCGCCGCCAGGCCTTGTGCTGAACCGACATTGCGGGCAGTGCGAGTTCAAAGCTCGGTGCAGCATGCAGGCGAGGGAAAAGGACGAACTTAGTCTGCTGTCCGGGATGTCGGAGAAAGAACGCCAGAGGCTGCATAGCAAGGGCATCTTCACGGTCACCCAACTGTCCTACACATTTCGTCCGCGTCGCCGCCGAAGCGAGTCGAGAGGCAAACAAGAGAAACATCATCATTCCTTGCGGGCGCTCGCAATCCGCGAGAACAAAATCCACGCCGTCGGCATTCCGGACCTAACACTCAAAGGCACTCCCGTCTTTCTGGATGTCGAAGGGCTACCTGACCACAACTTTTACTACCTGATCGGTATTCGAATCCAAACCGCCGAAGGAAGCGCTCAACGTAGTTTCTGGGCCAACGATGCAACGGACGAGAAGTTAATATGGAACGATTTTCTCGGCTTCCTTTCGGAGATTACGAACCCGCACCTGATCCACTACGGCACCTATGAAAAGACATTTCTGAAACGCATGTGCGACCGTCACGGACGCCCGCCTGCAGGTTCGCAAGTAGCCACCGCAGTCGATCAGGCGACAAACCTTCTTTCGTTCATTTACGCGCAGATCTATTTCCCGACGTACTCCAATTCACTGAAGGAGATCGCTGGATATCTTGGATTCCGCTGGTCGGGCTCGCTAACGTCCGGGCTCGAAACGATCGTTTTTCGACATCGATGGGAGGTATCCAGGAACCCTGAGGTTAAGCATGCGCTACTCGATTACAACGGGCAGGACTGCGAAGCGCTTGAGCTCGTGGCGAACAGACTGGTCGACCTGCGTCGCGCGGCACCCGCTGGCGGCAGGTCGTCGCAGAGAGAAGTGGTTCTTACATCCGACATGAAGCGGGAAAGCCCATACCACTTCGGCCGCATTGCGTTCGCGCTGCCGGAAATGGAAACCATCAACAAGGCCGCCTATTGGGATTATCAGCGGGAGCGTGTCTATGTGAAGTCGGGTAAAAAAGTCCCGCGCCGCAGTGTGCCAACTACCACGCGCCATGACAGACCAAAGCCAAACGCCACGATCGGTTACCAGGTTGCTTCGCATTGTCCAAACTGTGAATCAATGAAGATCTACAGCCATGGGACGAGGAGCAAGACCGTCATCGACCTTCGATTTATGAAGTACGGAATCAAACGCTGGGTAGTGCGCTACATGATCCATCGGCAACGTTGCCAATCATGTGGAACCATCTTCAAAGCGACAGATCTTCGCTGGACCCCCGCCAAATACGGTTGGGATCTGATCGCCTACGCGATGTACCAAAACATTGAGCTTCACCTTTCCCAAATGTCTATCGATACCAGCATGAGGAAGCTCTTCGGACTTCCTCTGCCGCATGGCTGGACAAATAAAATGAAGCCGGCAGCCGCGCAGTTGTACGCAATCACTCATGACAGGCTCGTGAGAAAACTCTGCAGCGGTCACCTGCTGCATATTGACGAGACCAGCATAAGCGTAAGAGGTTTTAATGGTTACGTGTGGGCCCTTGCCAGCATGGAGGAGGTTGCTTATTTCTTCACGCCAAGCCGGGAAGGCAACACAATCCAAGAGATGCTCAAGACTTTCTCGGGCGTTTTGGTCTCAGATTTCTACGCGGCGTACGATGCGATAGATTGTCCGCAACAAAAATGTCTAATTCATTTCATTAGGGATTTGAACAGCGCAATACTTGAACACCCTTTCGACGACGGGCTAAAGCAACTCGCTGCGAATTTCGCCGACGTGGTGAAGCCGATAATTGATACGGTGGACCGACGCGGCCTCAAGAAGCGCTTCCTGAGCAAGTTTCGGAATTCTATTGATCGATTTTATCAAGGTCTTGTCGACGATGATGCCGGTCAAGCCGCAAGCAAGCTCGTCGAGCGCTTGCAAAAAAATCGCAATAAGATGTTTACGTTTCTCGATTTCGACGATGTCCCATGGAACAACAATAATGCGGAGCACGCCGTGAAGGCGTTCGCGTTGCTTCGCCGCGTAATAGACGGGCTTACCACGGAGAAAAGCCTTCGCGACACCCTTGTCTTACTGAGTGTCTGCGAGACCTGTAAGTGTAAGAACATCGACTTCCTCGATTTTCTGCGGTCCGGTTCGAAGGACATCGATGATTTCGCGATGAGCCGACGGAAGCGAGGCTTGCGATCACGGAATTCTCCTAGAGTATGGCCAGCAGCCACGTGAACCGCGCTTAAAGGCCGAACACATGGCAGCACCGACCAAGCCAGCGACGTGAAGATTGCTCTCCTACAACTCGGAGCCGTCCACGCATGGCACTTTTGCGACGTCGGCGCGTCCACGCTGTGGTTGCTATCGGGGATAGCGGACGTAGTCGTGTTTCTGCGGCTATGCAGCTTGTCGTCGTGTCATTTCCGCCAAAGCTGCATGGCCTTCGTTCGTTAGCGAATATGGCGCATTAAATTCTTGGCTGGTTTTTTCCACTAGATGCTTTCGCTTGAGATACTGCATAAGCGCATTTATCGAATCGCTCTGTATTCCCAATATGTTCGTCACGTCTCTGATTCGAAGCGCCCCCGCATCCCGAATAGCCAAAAGCACTTTGCGAACACGGTCGGATTCAACAGGTGGCCGTGGCGCTTCCGCGTGACGGGTAAAATTATCACGTTGAGGATGCCTCAACCCGGCGGCGGTGATCCGATAAACTCGATTGCCCTTCAATCCGTCGAACGTTTGGACAAATCTGCTGGCAACCAAACGCTCGAGTATTTGTTGCACCGTGTGTTCCGGCATGCGCACCGCGAGCCGTATCTTTGTAGCATCCGTCGCATACTCTCGCGGGATTGCTGATAGGACATGCTCCTCGTCGCGCGACAGCAAGGGGGTCTTGTCGCCCGCGCGCGTCACAATCCAAAAGGGCATGTCGGGATCTCCAAAGCTCACCCGTCCTTGTGCATGGAGCTTAATCACAAGCTGACGAACTCTTTGATGACTGAGGCCCAACTCTTCCGCAATCTCGCTTCCCCACATCGGTCGATCTAACAATTGGAGTAGGCGCAGGGCACCGGGGCCAGGGAGCCCGCTGTTACGCCGCAGTCGATCCGGAACGATCTTGAAGCGACATGCTTTCCCGCTCGTGGTCGTCTGCCACCTTTTCGATTGGTTTTGCCTAGCAAGTCCAAGCCGCGCCAGTGCTCTGAGCCCATTGGCCGTCTTGGTAAGATCAAGCTTCGCCTGTATCGCGATTTCAGGCTTGGAGTCCTTGAGACGTCGGAGCGCGATCAGGCAAGCTGCCTGCGATTTCGTTAAAACAATATTTCGAGCTTTGGATGTCATGCAGACCTCCGATTGATTCGGTAGGCCGCATTATGCTCTATCTCGCTTTGTGGATAACGCGGGTACGGCCGCCATCCACAGGGCGAGCATGACATCCGCCTATAGATTTCCGTTTGTGGCACATCGCGTCATTTCGCGGTCCTGCGGAACTTGGTTGCTATGAGGACATGGCGGACATTGAGTAGGACGCGCCGCAATCTCGATCTGTGAGAACCGTGATGTCCCCCCTGTAACTGCAACTACGGATTTTCTCGCGCCAGATATCCTCAATAAGTGCGGTTGCGCGGTCCCCGCCCATCTTTTTGCTCTCCACAGGACCCTGACGACCTGATGCGGAGGGTCCGCCATCCTTGCCGCGGCGCTCGCGCAGCGCCCTTAGATCCAGGGCATCCCGCCGGTACCAACGTCAAGCTGGGCGACGCAGGAGTCTGGGTGACGATCGTAGGCGGTCCGGATCTTCATCGGCGGTATCACCCGCCACTGATAGCAAATACCGAAAAGCTGATCAGTTGCCGTATGACTGCTTCTGGCGGATAGTGTTGAAAAACTCGAAAATCGTGGCGCTTCAAAAATCTCGCAAATGTCGGATGTTGGCGAACTCAGCTACTGCAAGGCCCTGTAGAATGGATAAGAGTGCCAGCAGTCGTTTTTGTGGTGATCGATGTGGTCCCCTGGCATCGAAGCGACTGAGGCGCACCAGCGGCGCTGAGAATTTTCGGTCATCAGCGAAAAAGGACTTTTTCAACACAATCGGCGCCAAGCGGACATTCGGCCCAACGCTGACTCATGCATTCCAGAAATCGACAGCCTAATCGATCACAATGTTTGTGATGACCATCACTGATTTCCTGTCAGGAAGACAATAGACCAGCTGTCGCCTGGGATTGGCTGGCCGCCCAAACACACGATCGGATCAACGATCGACTGGGACTTACGAGGAAAAATGACTATCACCACGGAAAGTCAAGCCATCGTCCTTATCCATAAGTGGCAAGGGATTGCCTCATCCATAATCGGGGTAACCTCCATCATTTTCAACTTGTTGCTGGTCGGGCTTGTGATGAGCGGGACCGAACCACCAAGGCCCATGAGTACCGCCCTGTCGGTGCTTTCCAGCGGAATGCTGTGCGCCAACCTGATTGGAATCGCGTTGGGCTTTTTTGGCACCAAAGATCGCTCGTTGAGAAAATTCTACGCGCTACTCGGTCTTACCCTAAACGTCGCCATTCTGAAGACCCTCATGGTGCTGGCCCTCGTCGGACTCCGGATGAACGCTTCCTGACGTCATACAGGCATTGCCAACGCCCGGTCATGGGATGGTCCGGTCGTGGGCCGTGCTCCAGATTTGATGTCGGCGAAATACGTGCGCTCTTACTCGAATGGACAGAAGAACGACTTCCGAGGATCACGCCTGGTCGCCCGCGCGTTCGATGAAGAAGAGCGTTGCTTTGCGGACACACCAGATCAGCCCTGGTGATCTGCGATAGAGCAAGGGAGGCTGCCAAGTGGGCAGCCTCTTTCTACCTTGATGCCATTCCCACCCCGCCGCCTGCCCCCATCATGGGAACTCCTCCCAACGTGGAGATGATGCGACAAGGCTCACGCCCATCCCGACCTCACGTGTGGGCTTCCGATCGGTCTTGAACAACCATTGTGCGGCCTCGGCGTTCGTGGCGCAGCGCTCGAGCCAGCGAGCCACTTGAAAATCAACCCACGCGGCAAATCGCAGTCCAGCCGCTGCCAGCACAAGCCTTGCATCCCAACTCTGACGGGATGATCTCTTGACGTCGTTGCGGGCGTTCATCTTGCCCCCCTGCCGGTTCGGCGGAGGGAGCGGCCCTGCGCCGAGAGTTACACTCTTGATTTGCGGATCAGCCCCGCTTCGAGCTGAAAATTCGGACCCCGTGTCATCACGGACATGCACGACCAATCGGCCAGCCGAATAAGTGGCCGGATGCGGGCGGCAGTCTCTGCGATGTGTGTGCGTGCGTTACGCATGACGGTCCTCAAGAGTGCGGGCAATTTCCCCGCCACGAATGTCATGATCTAAGCGCAGAGAAAATTCAGCGCGTCAAATATTTTATGTTCACAAGATGCGGAATTGTTGCGTGCCGGCAATTTTCGAACGCCGGCGCGACTGGGTTCGAAAATTTCAGGTTGTGGTCAACTAGCGGAGGTTGCGGTTTACTCGGAAGGATCGGCATGTCCGCTTGGGTCAAAAGCAGACCTCCCGGGAATGTCCGCTTCCGCCGCGCCAAGCGGACATTCCAAACAGCGGCTGTGTCCGGTGCGGGACGTGCTACGCGATCCTGGCATCT
>DASYGR010000331.1:0-4443 GCA_035999525.1 Terriglobales bacterium | reverse complement strand
TACTGTATTGGGAGGCCATTCGATGGTCAAAGCGTAACGGCTATCGTATTTTTGACTTTGTCGACATCGGATATGACCTCGCAGTCAGTTTGACAAAGGGAGAGTCCCCAGGCGGGGCGTCCATGGATGGTATGAGTTTTTTCAAGGTTGGCTTCGGAGGAAAACCGATCCTACTTCCTCAGCCTTACTACCGCATCTATCACCCGCTTCTACGAACCTGCGCCCAAGCTGGCGGAACTAGGCTCATTGAGTCTACGGCTTTTGCAGGTCTCGTGCGGCGCATGTGGAATCAGCGAACATACGTCTCGCTGTCTGGTCACAGCGTTGAGCGCTGAGGTCTGCTAGAGACCCGCCCTTCGCTTTAGCAGGCTTCAGGTTTCATCCGCCTTGCGATGCCTTTAGCCGACAGTTGCTCATTGTTCGAACCGCACAACCGTTCGTAAGCTGCACAGTTTGCTCTCTTAATCAGCCAACGGAGGGCGGGATGAATATGAAGAAACGCTGGCAGAGCTCCTATCTGGGCGCCCCGCCTGACCTTGTAGTTGTTGAGTCCGGCATTCGCCGACAGCATGCTGTCATAAATTCGGTGAATCTTCGGGTGATCTTGCGCGATTGTGCGGTAGGAATGGAGTAGCAGGTCCGGAGCGTTGAGAGTAAGAGCCTTGTCAGATGTCACCAGGGTCTTGAGAATTAGGGTGTTCTCAACCAGGCAGGCAATCTCAAATGAGATCAATTCCTGACTCACGAAGGCACCGAGTACAACCGCTTCGGGAAATTGGAAAACCGCGTGTGCCCAACGAGCGAACTTGGCTTTGTCCTTTCGACTGGTATCAAATCTGTATTTAGTACGCCAATAAAAAGACAGGTAAACAGGATAGGCCATTTCGGAAAACTGTTCTTCATCACTTATGACGCGTACGACTATAGGGTTTCTCAATGCCTTATTGAGGTTCTTTCGAGCACTATCGCGGAATTTTTTTGCGTCGTACTCCTGAGGCCTTTCGTAAATAATGGGGTTTAGAAAGGAATTAGACGGTTGTTCATCTTCCACCGCTGCTTGAAAGACACCGACCCTATCAAATCCTTTTCTAACTTGGGTTAAGTCGTATTTCTTAAAAGGCAGCAGGGGACGATACAAAAAAGGACGTGACTGTTGCCACCAAATCTCCCCCATTCGGGCGACTTTAACACCGGTTGCCTGCTCGAAGGCGGCGTACCGTTCCACACTCATGGCCGACAAATAACTCGGTAAGGAGCTGAGTTGAGGGACGCCAAGTGCACTCATTTATTCACCACTGGAACAAGCGAGATTGTATTCGGCCACGGCCACGGCAAAGTGTATCCTATGCAGAACCAGCCAGAAACGAACTTCGTCTAACCCGATTTGGTTAATACGTGAGTGCTTCAAAGCAGGGTTCTTTCCATTCCTACTTCAACTAAGATCGACGAGATTCAGTGTTGTGTTGCTCCCCGTATTTGCGGCTACGCCTTTAATTAAAGATAGAGACAGGTTAGATGCTTCTTATCGATTACGTCGGGTGACATTAGTGGCGTACACTTCGACACCGTCGTTCCTGCCGTTGGTTTGTCGTCACGAATGTTCGGCTTCTCGACAGTATTAATTCCACTAACAACGGTCTCGTATTTGGAACCGCGCAGCAACTACCCGAGGCGTCAAAGTGTTGGGACTACTTGGGAGTGTTCGTCGCGCTGACAATTTGCCGCCCATTGCACCAGCGTCAACTTAATCGCCTGCATCTCACGTTCAAGTTTTCTAAACATTTCGGGTGCGCCAGACATTTCGTTGTTGATTCCCATTGTCTGCAGCTTTTGCGCCGTATTGGCGGCAGCGATCGCTCCGAGACAACCAAGCTCGCCCTTGATGCTGTGGGCTCCGCGCACCACACCATCCGCGTCGGAGGAGAAGACTGCATCCCGCAGTTTTAACAGCGGCTTGCGAGATTCGGCGATAAAGACTTCAACCAGTTCTCGAAGCAGCTCTTCGTCGCCTCCGAGCCATTCAATGGCTTCGGCTTTGTTCCATGCGTCAGCGGCGATTGGAATATTTTCATTTATCTTTTCATCTTGCATGATTGCCTCACTATCAAGTTCGGCAAGGGTTTGCTTAACCCCGAACGGACATGGGAATAGATAGGATCCTTTGGCCAAGTCACGCCTCTTGTTTAATGAGAAATAATCCGAGGTAACCGAGGCAAAGGAGCGCAGCGTTCCCGAGCTCTCAAAGTCAGCATCCGACGGCTGTGCTTTGGCGAGCGGCAATTATTGCCCAATGGGATCAGGTTCTCCTCGGAATCGTTTCCGGAATGGCTGCTGAATTCTTGTGATCCGTTTCAAGATTCTAGGATGATCAGCCATGAGTTGGACCCGGTGTGCTACGGCACCGAGTCACCAATTTCAGGCTATCCCTCCTCGGATAACCAGAAATAGCGATAGGCCCTGAGCCTCCGATAGAACGATGGTTGACCCTCAAATACCAAGTCGGCTTGCTAAGTTTCAAGACTCAATTGGCGTCGAGGCGGAGATTTTTTCTTGACAATTGACGGGGACCTAGCAGCCTGTTCGGCAGGATAGGTCACAGGGTGGGGCTATTGGGGCAGTGTGCCGTGCGTCGACGCTGGATTTCCCGCTCACGGAACCCAACACCTAGATCTGCGGCAGGAGTTACAGAACCGCGGTCAGGCGTAAGATATTGACATGGATATTGAATCTGCAATCAAAAAGGCCAGACATACTATCCAGGTAATAAGGGCCCAAGAGCGAACAACGTTGCGTGCCGTAGGACGATTCGGAAAAGAAGTCGAAGACAAAGCAAGAGAGAGTTTTAGGAGATCGATCGCGAAGAGTGAAGCAGAATTGGAGAAAGTGTTGGAGGAACGCAAAAAACGAACTGATGGCCGTACCGGTAAAGGGTGAAATAAATAGCCCATTTTAACTTTAAGTATTGGTAGCTTCCGTGATGCAGCGACGTTCGTGCCCTCACCGAACGCCATTTTTCCCCGAGTCACTTGCGTCGTCGGCGAACGCAAGACTTTGAGCGTTGATTGACATCTGTAGCCCCGGAGCCTAGCATTATTAGTGAGCAAGCTACCTCTTCTTACTCTTTCAGGTCCCCTGAACTAAGTCAGTCCATCTGAAGTTTTTCCTCTTAGCTTTCCCTCTGAAGGAGGAACTGCGTTATGACCCTATTGACTCGTTGGGAGCCTTTCCGTGAGTTTTCTACCATGCAAGACCGCATGAACCGTATGAATCGTCTTTCCCGTGAATCGTACAGCCCCGACGGCCCGGAAGAGGCGCTGACAACCACCAGCTTCGCACCGCCGGTGGACATCTATGAGGACGAGCACAACATTACTCTAAAGCTCGAAGTACCGGGCATCGATGAAAAAGACATTGATGTCCGAATCGAGAGCAACACGCTCACCGTCCACGGCGAGCGCAAGATCGAGAAGGAAGAAAAAGAGGAGAACTTCCGCCGCGTCGAGCGGCAATACGGAAGTTTTACCCGCTCGTTTACTCTGCCCAGCTCGTTAGATCCAGAGCAAGTGAGCGCCGACTATGGAAACGGCGTGCTGAAGATCAAGCTCGCCAAGAAGGCCGAAGCCAAGGCCAAGCAGATTAAGGTTAATGTCGGGGGCGAGAAGACCCTCGAAGCCAAAAAGGCTTCCGGCAAGGCTGCGTAAAAGCAAGCAGGTCTTGACAGAAAGGGGAGGCGACTTATATCGCCTCCTCCTCATTCTCATTATAGTTTCGGCTACTACTTGCCCAGGAGCGGCTATGAACAACATTGGCATGTCAGGACCACCGTCCAAGAGGGTTTGGCGGCAATTTTACAAGGCTGCGCTCTTTGAGTTGGACGCCAACAAAGTTTCAGGGCGAATTGCTGAAGCGGAAACCGCACTTGTGACACGTGCACGCGAACTGTTTTACTTAGCAAAAGACAATATCGAGGAAGAGCACGCTGTTGAGGACGCGATGTGCGCCTTGCACGCTTTTCGGAGTGCGTTGAAGTATAAGCCGAACGCGAAAAACACCTTACGTGACCTAGTTGCTTGAAATTGGTGTGGCGCAGAAGGTTGTAATCATTGAAGGCTTCCCCTGAGCCACATTTTCTAAATCGAGAATCATTTTCGCTGTCAATGGGGCAGCGTGAAGTTGATGGAGATTTCCTCCCGTTTTTGGATGGGCTTGCCATTCAGCATAAGCGGCCGGTAACGCCAATGGCTGACCGCTTCAACGGCCGCGCGAGCCAGCACAGGACGCCCGCTCATCACCTTGAGGTCGCGGACGGTTCCGTTCTCGGCGATTGTCGCCTGCAGAACCACGGATCCCGCGAGACGCAAGAGAAGTGCCTGAGGCGGGTAGAGGGGCTGCACCTTGCGAACGAGATTCCCGCCCGAGATGCCCCGCGAAACCGGCACGGAG
>DASYGR010000315.1:0-6557 GCA_035999525.1 Terriglobales bacterium | reverse complement strand
GCCTATTGAGACCGTATAGTGCTGACTGTTCGGGTTTAGAGGATTCCAGACAAACTTTTCCGGCGCGGCTTCTGGACTAAGTTCGGATATGTGAATTTGCTTTTGCGATTCGCCACCTGCCAATCCAGGCGGGGGAAATGGCGAATTGGGGTGCTTAACCAACCATTCATGTTCGATATTCTTGCGGTCATTATCGTAAAACACAACGTCGCAGTTATAGGCTGTGTTTGGACCGTAGTGTTTGAGCATCATTATCCACGAGGCCGACTCGTTATCTCCAAGTGGAGCACCAAAAACAAATACTAAGCTTGGTTGCGACGGGGGTAGAGACGGTTGTCCGACTACGTTGCCTCCATCGCTCTGTTTCTTCTGGTTCTCTTTTCCATTTACATACCAGAAACACAGTACGGTTAACACGCCTATACTGCCGACCACTGCAAAAATCACGAGAAGCGTTTGCCACGAACGATTCTCCGTCTTTATGCCCCACATTAGCGCCCCCCCAGATGCGTCGGCTGCCGCTATCAGGAAGAATACTTTCGAGAGCTTAAAATCGTCGAAAGCTAACACGGCGAACGCAATGCCCACGCAGGCGGGAACAACGACGCTCGTGATGTCCCAACGGAACAGCCATTCCGGCATGGGAGGAATTGTACCCTTCAGGCCCTGAGTGAAAGCTGCAGTCGCACTTTGCGTGCATGGAATCAGAACGGACTATGCGAAAACGGCACTCGGTCCCGGCGGCATGGATTCCCACTCTTCGCAAAGTGCGCGAAGAATGGGGCAGCCTTTGTGTTGGTGGTGCGGGCGAAAATCAGCAGCAACATCTTGGGCCTTCGCAAAGTGCGCGAAGAGCGGGGCAGCCTTTGTGTTGGTGGTGCGGGCGAGAGTCAACGGCAGCCCGTCCTTCCGTACTAAGAAACTCCTTCTTGCAACTGCCACCCCTTTTGATATGCTGCGTAACCTATGCGTCTCTTTCAGACTGGCTTCTTACTCGTCGCCTTATCCGTTGGCGTCTTCGCTCAAAATCTCAAGCCCGTTGCCGACCGGCTTGCCGCTCAGAATGCGCTTTTCGATGAGCAATACGAGTCCGATCTCAGAAACTTTCCGGAGCGTGCTACTGCCTTCGGCGACTATCGCTACAACGACAAGCTGGAAGAACACTCGCTCGAAGCCATCCTACAGCGCCACAATACTGATGAAGGTTTCCTGACTCGGCTGGAAGCCATTGCGACGACCGGCTTCACAGACCAGGATCAGCTATCCCATGACCTGTTGATTCGTGTCCTCCAGCAGCGCATTGCGGACTTTGACCTCAAAGAGTACGAGATGCCAATCAACCAGCAGAATGGCATCCATACCAGTCTCGCGGACCTGCCGCTATCGGTTCCCTTCGACTCCGTTAAACACTACGAGGATTACATCGCGCGGCTTCACCAAATCCCGCGCGCCCTCAGCCAGACCACGGAAGTTCTGCGCGCAGGCATGAAAGATAAGCTCATGCCGGTGAAGTTTCTCGCCGAGAAGCTGCCGGTCCAATGCGAGGGCATCATCGAAGCCGACCCCTTTCTTCTGCCTACGAAGAAGTATCACGCGGACATCTCGGCGGAGGAGCAGAAGCGGCTAACGCAGCAGATCACCGATGCGATCAATACCGACGTGGTCCCCGCGTACAAAACTTTCGCTACATTTCTACGCACGGAGTATGCCCCGCAAGGCCGCAGGACACTTTCCATCACCTCTTTGCCGGACGGCGAGAAGCGCTACGAAAACGATATTTACGCAAGAACGACGACCCACATGACGGCGGACGAAATACACCAACTCGGCCTCCGCGAGATGGATCGCATAGAGGGTGAAATGACGGCAGTGGCCAAGAAGGCGGGCTTTGCCGATCTGGCGTCGTTCCGGGCTTCCCTCAAAGCCAATCCAAAATACAAGCCCACTTCCGCAGAGCAGATCCTTGACGACTTCCGCCATTACATCGCCCAGATGCAGCCGAAACTCCCCGAGCTTTTCACTTTGCTTCCGAAGTCGCCCGTGACCGTAGAAGCCATCCCACCGTTTCAGGCCGCGGCAGCAACCCATTACGTCACCGGGACACCCGACGGCAAGCGGCCGGGCCGGGTCGTTGTCGCCACTTCAAATTTTGCAGATCGTTCACTTCTCGACGACGAGGCGATCGCCTACCACGAAGGCATACCCGGACATCACATGCAGCAATCGGTCCAGCAGCAATTGACAGGCCTACCCAAACTCCGCCTGCATAGTCTCGGATTCAATGCGTACGTCGAAGGATGGGCGCTGTACGCGGAACAATTAGGGAAAGAGGTCGGCTTCTATCAAGATCCGGGCTCGGATTACGGCCGTCTCTCCTCTGAGTTGTTCCGCGCTGTGCGTTTGGTGGTTGATACGGGAATCCACTCGAAAGGATGGTCCCGCGATCAGGTGGTGGAATTCTTCCGCAAGTCCGGTGCAGTTGATGAGCCAACTATTCAATCCGAAACCGACCGTTATATCTCATGGCCGGCGCAAGCCCTAAGCTACAAGCTCGGCCAACTCAAATTCCGGGAACTCCGCGAGCGCGCTCAAAAAGAACTTGGCCCCAAATTTGATATTCGCAAATTCCACGACGAAATGCTTGATGGCGGAACTCTACCGCTCGATCTCCTCGACGCCCGAACCGACAAATGGATCGCCCAACAGAAATCTCAGTGACAGAAGCATGTCGGGTATCCAAAACTGGCATGCCAAATGAAAACCCACCCTTCAAAAAACGAAGGGTGGGCCACCCGCCGCTTCAATGTTGCGTGATCTGCGTCTCCTCGCCTGTTGATGGGCGCGATTTCAAATCGAAATCTATATTGCGCTCATGATTCAGGCGCACCGTCTCGGCCAGATCCACCATCTCCAGTGGTATGTACCGGTCCTTCGCGCCTTGATTCACACAGTGCACCTTGTCGTTCTCTATCCAATAACTCTGCGCCAAATAGGCGGAGCTATCTTTTAGCACCAGCAGCGTGGGCTGCGCGGCTGATGGTGCAGCTGTGATTCTGTTGGGCGAAGTCCATATATAGGCTGCGGACTGGACTTGCACCTGCGACTGACTGGATTGCGGGTAATAGTTGCGCGCAGCAACCGGCTGAGTTTCATCTCGCCACAAGCGGGGTCCGGGCTGCATGGAACTGGAGGAGCGATCGGTACTCCAGGGCGGCATGGGAATGTTGCTAGCCAGCTGAGGAATTTCCACGTCCTCCATAAGGCGCATGGTCAGGCGAGTTTCGCCCTTGAACGTAGGATAGGGGCCACGCCTGGGCAACAAGATTACTTTCATGGGCCACAGTGGCGGGAGCATCCATTCCACGGAATCGCGCACCGGATGTCCGCGTCCGTGAACTTTGCCGTCGCGGTCCACTTTATAGTGCGGAGTGGAAATAACCTTTGCGGACAGCGTATAGATTTGCGGGCCGGGCAAGATAATGCGGTCGAAGTCAACTTCGAGCCAGCCCTTGCCGACGAAGTGGCCGGGATTTTTTGAGTCTTCCAAATGGCCGGTGAGATAGGCGCCGCGCGGAAACACGGGATGCCCGAAACTCGAAATCTGCGCCAGATGGCAGAGAACCGGATCACCAATCTGGACAGTTTTCGAAGAGAAGTTGGGTTCGCTCATGGTGCACGTCAAAAGGGTTCCGGCGGGCAGGAACTCTTTGATTGCATTTTGAGCCACGACTGGAGCTGCAAGAGATAAAACGAGGGTCAGAAACAACGATGATTTGAGCACAACGGCCTCCTGTCTGCTGTATGTGAGTACGTTTGACAGGGGCCTTGGGAGTACTCCGCCCGAACAACCTTGGCGGCATTGTAGCAATGAGGAACGACGGTTGTCGCCAATTATTTTGACGTTTTGAAAAGACTAGCCAGAATGGGGAATGGACGACTCTAGCAGGCCTTTTTCCGGGGTCGGATGCCCGGCCTCTCCTACCGGCAGAACTTATCAACCTCGGCGAGGCGATCTTCGGCATTCGGTACTGGTGGGATGTGCTTCGCCCGCATCATCTGTTGCAGGAATGTTCCGCCCCAGTTGGACGGAAGGTCGGGGTCAATCGCGTAGGCGGGATCGCTCTCTGCGTCGGGCAGCGAAATCAGTTTGAAACCGCGATGCTTGAGCAGGTCAAGAAGCCGTGGAAGCATCACGGTCTCGAAGCCTCCGATGTGCAAAAGCATGACGTGTTTTATGTCGCGCCCGTAAACGAGCTTCGCCATTTTCTGACCTTCGGCCAGCGATTCGGCCGCGCCTTCGAGATAACTCTTCTTTAATTCCTCGATTGCCTTGTCATCTTTTTTTTCAAGGCAGCGCGCATAAGGTTCGTTATAACCGTAGTCGCCAAAACTCAATGTGACTTCCGCGACTTTGTATCCGTGATCTTTGAGGAATGCGCCGATGGCATGGTGCTTTTCGGGAGTGTCTCCCTCGTTTAGAAATGGGAAGCGCAGCCAGTGCCAATCCCGATCGCCCATGAATTTCTGCAAGGTTGGCTCGCCGGCAAGGAGGTCCTGTTCGAAAGCATCAACGGAATTCTTATTGAGGTCCATGTGTGAGAACGTGTGATTGCCCAGGGGAAACCCGGCATCGCGCCATAGCTGGAGCACCTGCGCGTTAGACGGATCTTCTTCAAGCCTCTTCGCGTTGACGAAGCCATATATTGGCGGCGCTCCGACAGCCTGAAGCGCTTTAATGACGCTGTTCGCAATGTCTTCACGAGTGAGTCCCGGTGGCAGCGGCCCGTGAGCGGGCAGGTCGTCAAATGTCAGCGCGACTTCGGGCGGAACTTGCTTGTTTGCCGCCCGGTGAGATGTTGGACCGGCTCCGAATGCGAGAGGAGATGCAACCAGAATGCACATCGCCCAACGACTGACTTGCAATATCGTCATCGCTTCCTCGTTTTACATCGCATTTTCATTTGGCGCAGGAAATCAAACTTATGCAATGCATAAGTGCAAAACGTTGCTGTATCCCAGAAAATCAATTCGAATCACTTTTTGGAGATGGCGTCCAGGCCTGCTTGCGCAATGGCCTCATCCACTTCAGACTTCGCGCCACTGGCGGCGATACCTCCGATCGTTTGGCCGTCCACGTTAATCGGGAGTCCACCCTGGTTGGGGAAAAAATCCGGGAAACTAAGCACGGAAAGATCGCCTTTCTTTAACGCTTCCGCGCCCTCTCGCGAGGGACTTCGATAGAGTGCGGCATGACGCGCTTTCCGGCGGGCGAATTCCAGTGTGTTGAGGGACGCGCTATCCCCTTTTTCCAGAAACAGCAAATTCCCGCTGTCATCCACAACGCAAATCGTAACCTCAACTCCCATCTCTTTAGCTTTGGCCTCCGCGGCAGCGACCATCGTCTTGATTGTGGCGAGGTTCAGTTGTTTCCGGGACGGAAGATCGGCGGCAAGCGTCACCGCCACGAGCGCGAACATTGTGAGTAGCAGTCTGAGCATGGGCAGCATGGTACCAAGTGCTCCGCTTGTTTTCCAGGTGGTTAGTTCTGTGACCAAATCACACGCAGTCAACCTTTAACCTCGCGGTGGTCGAAACCGCCGCGCATCGCGAAGAACGCTTCTTTCGGACGATAGTTTTCATCAAAGGGCAAAGGCCTTTGCGGGCGGTTGGGATGCCTTTGCTTGCGCATGGGACTATTCAGCCAGCTGTGAGCGTCGCTAACGCCCCACGTGAGCACAGCCGTGACCGCCGGGTTCGCGAGAACCGTACTTAGATAGTCGCGGTAAACGGCGGCTGTCGCATGATCAATTTTCTCGATATCGTCATAGGCTAGTTCATCGCCATTCACATCCATCTCGGTGATAAATACCTGAAGGCCCATTTCCCGTGCGCTTGCTATGAACTCCCGAATCCCTTTCCCGAAAGTAAATGGAGATCCTGCTCTGATATGCGATTGAATTCCCACGGCATCGAGCGGCACGTTGGAGCCTTTCAGGCGGCGGAGCAATTGCAGTGTGAAGGCTCGCTTTCTTGATTCTTCCTCGTTGTCGTATTCAATGCCATATTCGTTATAAGTCAGCAGCGCATCGGGATCAGCCTCACGCGCAGTGCGGTACGCAATGTCAAGGTAGCCGGGGCCTAGCATCTCGAACCACGGAGACGTCCGAAGCCCGTCTTCGCGGCCGCTCTTGGCGTCCACGGCTTCGTTCACCACATCCCACGAATGTATTTTGCCTTTATAGTGGCCCGCCACGGTCATGATGTGGTCGGTCAGGAATTGCTGCGCATTCTCTTTGGTGACGGTGCCCGCGAACCAATCCGGCAAGCTTTCATGCCAGCAAAGATTATGCCCTCGAACCTTAATTGCATTTTTTTCGGCAAAAGTCACCAGTTCATTGGCTGCATCGAATGAAAAACGATCCGGAGCGGGCCGCAGAGCTCTCCACTTCATCGCGTTTTCCGCGACCAGAATGCTGTACTGCTCTGACAAAACCTGCGCATACACCGGATCAGATCGCAAAAGCGGAATAGCAACCGCCGCGCCTGTAAGCAAGCCA
>DASYGR010000294.1:0-12346 GCA_035999525.1 Terriglobales bacterium | reverse complement strand
CGCTCGCTCGCATAACCAAACCGTTACCATCCCATAGCACGTTGTATCGCAACCCAAAATGAACGATAACTGCGAATCCCGCCCAGATCACTATTGGTGACCACATGAGCGCCCATTGAGACGATTTATAAGCCACGGATAGAAGAAATATCGTGATTACGGAGAAGATAACTATCTGTCCCCTGTAGGGCGTTATAGTTCGTCTCAACGGTTTGAGTCCATGGTCGACGGTCATTTGCATTCTTCACCACATGCCTTTTTACCAGCGGCGTCTGCCGCAGCTCCGATTGCGGTGGGCCAGCCACCCCAGTTTTCCAGGCTAGACCGTGAGGGCGAGGCCATGCTGCGCGGGACTTCATCCCAACGTCTGCACTTCCACCGACAGCACTGCCGGAAGATCGCGCACAATCGGCGACCAGTTATCTCCCGCATCGGCGGAAGCGTACACCTGGCCGCCCGTGGTGCCGAAATAAATTCCGCATTTGTCGAGCGTGTCCACCGACATAGCATCGCGTAGCACGTTCACGTAGCAGTCTTTTTGCGGAAGGCCTTTGGTGAGCGCTTCCCACTCGTTGCCGCCGGTGCGGCTACGAAATACGCGCAGCTTCCCTTCGTGCACGTAGTGCTCTGAGTCGCTTTTGATGGGGACAACGTAAATCGTCTCGGGCTCATGCGCGTGAATATCAATCACGAAGCCGAAATCGGTTGGCAGGTTCCCGCTGACTTCGTGCCACTCGTCGCCGGCATTGTCGCTGCGCATGACGTCCCAATGTTTCTGCATAAACAGAATGCCGGGACGCTTCGGATGCATGGCAACGTGGTGCACGCAATGGCCGACTTCAGCTTTTGGATCGGGAATGTATTGCGAGCGCAATCCTTGATTGATAGGCTTCCAGGTCGTACCGCCGTCATCGGTGCGAAAAGCGCCCGCGGCAGAAATCGCGATAAAGATTCGTTGGGTCTCCGGAGTACGAGAGCTGGGGTCGAGAATGATCGTGTGCAGGCACATGCCCCCGGCGCCAGGCTGCCACTTCGGACCAGTGCCGTGGCCGCGCAATCCGGAGAGTTCTTTCCAGTTCTGCCCGCCATCTGTCGAGCGGAATATCGCGGCGTCTTCGATTCCGGCGTAAACAGTCTCCGGATCCGAAAGCGACGGCTCAATGTGCCAGACTCGCTTGAACTCCCAGGGATGTTGCGTTCCGTCGTAAAACTGATGTGTGGTAAGTGGCTTGCCCGTTTCAGGAGAAGTGTCATAAGCGAATTTATTGCTGTCAGTTTTGGGAGGTCCTGGGGCAGCCGGTTCTCCCGCTGGCGTGCCGGGCTGGTGCCATGTCTTGCCGCCGTCGTCGGAGCGTTGAATGATTTGCCCAAACCATCCGCTGGTTTGTGAGGCGTAGATCCGGTTCGGGTTAACAGGCGATCCCTTCATGTGATAAATCTCCCATCCGGCAAAATGGGGACCGCTGACATCCCACTTTTCACGCTTGCCGTCCGACGTGAGGACGAACGCGCCCTTTTTTGTTCCAACCAACACGCGCACTTTGCTCATGCTTGCTCCTTTATAATTTCCGACTACTCAACTCTTCGGGAAATTCGGGTCCGCTTTCACTTCATTAATCTGCTTCGTGTGGCGCTCGCTGTGAGCTGCGATGAACAGCAGCCATTCGTATGCGTCAAGCGGCTGGCCAATTGGACTATCGGCAACGTGTTCGCGCAGATCAGGGGTTGATTTCAAAAACGCAATTGTCCGGGCGCGGCTCTTTAGAAAATGATCGAGGGTTTCGGACGGAGACCAGCGGCCCGTGGGCACGAGCTGAGGAGGCGCTTGCGCCTTGTGGCTGCGGTCGGGAATCATTGCCAGCACCATCGCGTCAATTTTGGCAGTGTCGCGATCCGCCGCTCCAGCCGGAGCTTTCATAATTTTCTCGGTCACATTTTGCATGAGAAAATCTTCGGCCAGCGCGATGTGTTCGAGCGTCTCCGCGACCGACCAGCGGTCTGGCGCAGGCTTGAACTTCATCTGCGCATCGGAGAGTCCCTTCGTGGCTTCAACCACACCGTCGCGGGTCTGCTCGAGATATTGAACCCCCTTTTCGCGATCTGCCTGCGTTAGTGCTTGACTGAATGCGACCGCGCCTAAGAGCAGCAGCGCGCAAAAATGCAGCGAAACTTTCTTCATGGTGTGTCCTCCTGTAATTTGATCAAAGTCTAACGATGCTACGCAATTATTTGGGAAACCGCGCTGCTCGTAAAGTACGCGAACAAGGACGGGCCACCGTCTCATCCGTCGTATGCTTTCTGCAGGCCTTTTATGTCAATCTTGATCATCTGCATCATGGCTTTCATAACTCTTTGCGATTTTTGCGGGTCTTTATCGCTCAACATCTGAAGCAAAATTGTAGGGACGATTTGCCAACACAAACCGTATTTATCTTTGAGCCAGCCGCATTGAATTTCTTTTCCGCCGGCTGCGAGCTTCTCCCACAGTTCGTCCACTTCTTCCTGCGTCTCGCAGTTCACCAGAAAAGATATGGCCTCGGTAAATTTATATTGCGGGCCTCCATTTAGCGCCATGAACTCTTGTCCATTCAGTTGGAAGTTGGCGACCATGACCGAACCTTTTGGTCCTGGCCCGGCGTCTCCGTAACGAGAAATCCTCCCCACTCTTGAATTCTTGAAAATGGAGACATAAAAATTGACCGCTTCCTCAGCCTGGTTGTCGAACCATAAAAATGGTGTGATTTTCTGCATGGCTCGCTACGCCCCTACATTTCCTTCTCGCAATTGATCATCCAAGGGATGCCGAATTGATCGGTGAGCATGCCAAATCGCGCCGCCCAAAATGTTTCCTGGATGGGCATTTGCACGGTACCTTTTTCCGCCAGTGCATGAAAAATTCGTTCCGATTGTGCAACGTCGTTGAGGCCGATAGAGACCGAGAATCCCTCTGGTTTTTGATAACGTCCGGGAGGCGCATCGGCGCCCATCAATACTTGGTCGCCGATATCGAGAGTTGCGTGCATGAGTTTCTTTTGCCAGTCCGCGGGAACATCTTTCGCAATCGGTGTGCCCTCGAACGGGAACGTAGCGGCGATTCTGCCTCCCAGGCACTTTTCGTAGAACTTGAACGCCGCCTCGCATTGGCCATTGAAATTAAGATAAGAATTCAGTTTCATAAATTCCTTCCGGTTAGACGATTGATTTACAACTTCTTTTCGCGTGGGATTATGTAACATATTACTTGTGAATTGCAAGTCATATTTGCTATTGTGGAAATGTGGCAAAGAAAGGGAAAATAAAGCGGCGGTCCGGGTGCCCTCTGAATGCATCTGTGGAGATGCTGGGAGACCGCTGGTCGCTGCTGATCATCCGCGACATGATGCTTCGCGGATTCCGAACGTACAGCCAATTTCTTGAGTGCTACGAAGGAATCGCAACGAACATACTAGCGGATCGCCTACGAAAGCTGGTCGCTTCTGGAATCATCACGACACAACCGGATCCGTCGGATGGACGAAAATCAATTTATCTTCTGACGGCGAAGGGGATTGATCTCGCGCCCGTGCTTACCGAGATGGTGCTGTGGGCAGCGGCGCACGAAAAGACAGGAAACCAAGGCCTAGTCCAGCAAATGCGCGCCGATAAAGAAAAAGTTATAGCCGATGCGAGAAAACGCTGGGCAGACCAGCATTCAGCCCAATCCTAACGTCGCGGTTGTTGGGACAATCCGCTGTTTTTTCGCCAACTCCATCCACCCAGGCTTCGCACTATACTCTTAGCGGGGAAATTCTATCGTCACGCTGAACGACATTCGGGAAGCTCAGGCTCGTCTTCGCGACGTAGCCGTTCGCACTCGTCTCATTGAATTACATTCCGAACACTTAAAAAGCAACGAATGGAAAAACAGCCCGCGCGACTTCGCTCGGGATGACAGTTTAAGAGATACTCGAAAACTCTATCTAAAGCCCGAAAATCAACAGCCCATCGGCGCCTTCAAACTTCGTGGAGCGTACAACAAAATTGCGTCGCTGACCCAAGCGGAGCGAGATCAAGGAGTGATCACCTATTCCAGCGGAAACCACGGCCAAGGCGTGGCATATGCGGCTCGTGCGCTGGGGGTTAGGGCCGTCATTGTGATGCCCAACAATGCCCCTCCAATCAAGCTTGAGGCGACCACGGCCTTGGGTGCTGAAATAGTGCTCGTAGGCCCGGGCAGCGCCGAGCGGCAGGCGAGAGCAGAGGAATTGGCTGCGGAGCGGGGGTACGTGATTGTTCCGCCATACAACGATGAAAAAATTATTTCCGGCCAGGGGACGATTGGGCTCGAGATATTGGAAGATATGCCGGATGTGGAAACAGTTTTCGTTCCAGTTGGCGGAGGCGGGATGATAAGCGGAGTGGCTACCGCGATCAAACTGAGTGGGTCGAAGGCGAGAATCATTGGCGTGGAACCTGAGCTTGCCGCCGATGCGCAGGCCAGCTTCAGGTCGGGGAAAATTGTTGAGTTTGAGGCCGAGAAGGCGTCCAGCACCATAGCCGACGGATTACGCACCCAAAGTGTTGGCGCCATCAACTTCGAGCACATCCGCAAGTACGTGGACGATATTGTGACGGTGAGCGAACGGGAAATTCGAGAAGCGGTGCAGCGGCTGGCATCAAATAAAGATACGGTCGCCGAGCCGAGCGGCGCCGTGGCCGTAGCGGGGTTTCTTTTTCGCGGCGATCAGCTGCCGAAGACGCAGCTGAATGTTGCGATAATCAGCGGTGGAAATATTGATCCGGCAATGCTTCGCGAAATTATGGCATCCAACTCTTCAGGAGTAAGTCAGAAGAGATGATCCGATCTTTAATAAATCTATTCGCTGTAACGGTTCTCTGCTGCGGTCTGGCTTCGGCGGACGTAGTACGCGGCGCTCCCATTCGGG
Source organism: Terriglobales bacterium (assembly GCA_035999525.1). GTDB lineage: Bacteria > Acidobacteriota > Terriglobia > Terriglobales > Acidobacteriaceae > PALSA-188. The sequence goes on along the minus strand of DASYGR010000294.1, from coordinate 7,421 downwards.
TGGCGCCGATCTACCTTTCTCCGGACTCCACCTCCACAAAGATGGGAGATCTGGATCGAGGGCGCGAGGTCATCATTCTCGAAACCAGTCGTGACTGGCTGCACGTAGAAGCCAACATGACGGAAGAAAGAACGATTACCGGATGGATTGAAGGAAAATATATTGTCCAGTCGTCCACTCCGGACGGCGACAAAATCCTCTTTGGGGAAGCTGTTGACTCCGAAGATCAAGCGAGTCGAAGCCATGGCCGTAATGGCGCGGCTCAGGACGCCATGCGGCTCTATTATGCAGTCGCTGAATACTTTCCTGCTTCGCCCCTTGCGGGCGAGGCTATGTACCGTTCTGCAGACATTCGCTGGCAAATCGAAAAAGTGGACGTCATGTCGCGCCCATCTGCCAAAGAGCAGGAAGCATTTTTACGTGAGGGAATGGAAGAGAAGTACATGAAGGAAGTCATGAAGAAGTTTCCAGGAACGAAATGGGCTGACATGGCGGCTTTTCATTTGATTGACAATAAGCTGTGCGGCGATTGGCAGGCAATGTCGAAGTGTCCCCAGAAAGAAGCGGAGATGTACGAAAAGTATGCGAGCGAGCATCCTGAGTCCCCAAATACGGCGGAAGCGATGTATGACGCGGCTTACCGCTGGTCAGCTCTGATCGAGATTTACAAAACTGAAGGCGAGGCTAAGAAATCGGAGCAGTCCAAGGCCAAGGCCTTGGCCGCCGGGCAAGGGGTCGCAACGAAATATCCGCAGACCGATTGGGGCGCGCGCGGACAGAGGCTCTTGTATTACGTCCAGCAGGGCATTCCGACGTACGGCAATGCGGACTAGAGCAGCCATCGCAGTGAGCGAAAAGCCCGAATCAAGTCAGCCAGCAATACAGTTCTCATTTTCTGCAATACTTCTCCGGTAATCCTTTACATGATCGTGCAGCGCGTGCTGCAGTAACGAGTTCTTCATTCCATTCGCAGAGGTGATTGATTGCCAATTTATCAAGCCATCGTACTGGCCATCATTCAGGGCTTGGCGGAATTTATTCCGGTGTCAAGTTCCGGACATCTCATTATTGTGCGTCGCCTTTTGGGATGGAATGAGCTTTCGCCGGCTCATGAGCTTACATTCGACGTGGCTTTACACTTTGGCACTCTGCTTTCCGTATTGCTTTATTTTCGCCGGACCTGGTTTCAAATTATTCGCGCGGCGTTTGGAGGCAAAGTTGTTCGCTTCTCGGAAACCATTGATTCGGACGCGAGTCTGACAACAGAGGAACAACGATGCGAACGGATGCTGCTTTGGTTTCTAGCTATCGCAACAATTCCGGGCGGTATTGCCGGAAAATTGCTCGAGCACTCGGCGGAAGATTACTTTCGCGAACATATTTATCTGATTGCTGGGGCGCTGATCGTGGTCGCCTTGTTCATGTGGTGGGGCGAGAAGGTGGACAAACTCACAAAGCCTCTCACCAAGATAAGTTTCTTTGACGCCCTCTTCGTAGGGTGCGCCCAGGCCTTTGCGCTGATACCGGGCGTCTCGCGGTCCGGGTCAACCATTACGGCCGGCCTCTTCCGCAATATGACGCGTGAGGCGGCGGTGCGGTTTAGCTTTCTGCTGTCCACGCCACTGATTGCTGGCGCGGTTTTGCTAAAAGGCTACGAAATGAAGAAGGAAGGGCTGCCCGAAGGCATGCACGCCGCGTTTATCGTGGGGGTGCTGGTTTCGGCGATCGTGGGATACGCGGCAATTGCCTGGCTAATTCGCTATCTGCAAAATAACACCCTGAAAGTCTTTATTATCTATCGCATCCTGCTTGGCATCGTGGTTATGGTGCTCGCGTATTTCTGGCATCTGCAATAGAAATCGGGCGGGTGGGGATGCCGTCTTTCCATCGCGGCTCAGCGGCCACGAAGCCTACTTGATACTCTCCGGTTCACTGCGGCATTGTAGGGCGACCGGGTTCTTGGCATAATTGAAAGGCTCTGGCGTAGGTCAGGCATTGTGGGCTTTTGTCTGCGTGCGCGAAATACGCTGAATGAAAGTTTTTCCCAGGATTTTTGCACCCACCAACAACCGGCGGCTCAATGAGCTGATCGGATTCCTGTTGTGTGTCTCCGCGCTCCTTTTGTTCCTTGCGCTGGCCTCCTATTCACCGCTCGACCCGTCGCTCAACAGTGCCTCGGTTCTTACGGGCTCGCGGGAAGCTCGAAATTGGATCGGCGTCGTCGGCGCACTGGTATCCGATTTGATTTTGCAAGGCTTCGGAGTTGGAGCATTCCTGCTTCCATTATTTGCTGCGGTTCTGGGTATGCGGTGGTTTCGCTCTAGAAAAGTGCCGTCTCCGGTCGCAAAACTCCTCGGCGGAATCTGGCTGCTCATGTTCGTACCTGCGCTGCTGGCGTTGTTTCCGGGACATGTCCGCTGGGTGGGAGTAATTCCCATTGAAGGTATTTTTGGAAGAATTCTCGGCGACTTCCTGATTCACTATTTCAATCTGGCTGGGGCTTACATTGTATGCGCGAGTTTCCTGGCAGTTGCGCTTTATCTCTCCACCGCATTTTCTTTTTCCGCATTGCAGACATGGGCGCCTACGCGGTTCGCGTTTGTAGTTGCGTTGTGGAATCGCTGGCAAGACTGGCGTGAGGCACGAGCCAAGAAACGGATGCAGAAGGAGTTGGAAAAGCGCCGCGCAGCACCAAAACCCGTGATCACGACTCGATTGATTCCCGCGCCGGCGGAAACTCCTGCTGCGAGTTACCTGCGGCCGTCGGAGCCAGTTCGAACCGGGATTGACCGCACGTTCGCGGAGGAAGGTCACGGCACAACTGCTCCCGCGAAGCCGGATTTTGCGCCCGAAGTAACCGATCGCGCGGACAGCGGTCTGAAGCCTAAAACCACACTTCCGCGTATCGCTGGGGGATTCAAACTCCCGCCAAGTTCGCTGCTTCATCGTCCGGACGAACAGCAGGCGATTGATTCAGACGAATTAAAGCTTCTTGCGCAAGTGCTCACGTCAAAGTATGCCGAGTTCGACGTACATGGACAGATCACGCAGATCAATCCCGGGCCGGTGGTCACGACATTCGAATTCAAGCCTGAAGCGGGAATTAAATATAGCCGGATCACAAACCTTACCGACGATCTTTGCTTAGCGTTGAAAGCGGAAAGCATTCTCATCGAGCGCATGGCGGGGAAGTCAACGGTTGGAATTCAGGTTCCGAATCGCGACCGCGAAATTATCTGGCTGCGGGAAAATATCGAATCGCAGGAATTTATTGGGACGAAATCGAAGCTTACGCTGGCGCTCGGTAAAGACATCAATGGACGCATCGTAACCGCTGACCTCGCCGGCATGCCCCATCTTCTTATCGCCGGATCAACTGGCGCGGGCAAAAGCGTGGCAATCAACGCCATGATCATGTCCATTTTGTATAAGGCGACTCCTGAGCAGGTGCGGCTTATTCTGGTTGATCCCAAGCGGTTGGAATTGGGGAATTATGAGGGCGTCCCGCATTTATTTACGCCGATAATTACGGAGCCAAAATTGGCGGCAAATGCGCTGCGGAACGCTGTGCGCGAAATGGAGCGCCGGCTGAAGCTGCTTGCAGAAAAAGGCGTTCGCAATATCGAACAGTACAACAAACTATTCGACGAAGATGGAACTCCCAGCCTGTTCGGCGATTCCGATGAAGACCGCCCGCTGCCGTTCATCGTAATCATCATTGATGAGTTGGCGGACCTCATGATGCTGGATTCGGGCAACGTTGAAGAGTCGGTCACGCGCCTCGCGCAGATGGCGCGCGCCGTCGGGATACATTTAGTGCTGGCGACACAGCGTCCATCGGTGGACGTGATTACCGGATTGATCAAGGCGAATTTCCCGGCACGCATTTCGTTCCGCGTCGCAACCAAAGTTGACTCGCGCACCATCCTCGACGCTAATGGCGCGGAGGCTCTTCTGGGCAAGGGCGACATGCTTTATCTTCCATCGGGAAGCGCACGTGTTCATCGGCTACACGCGCCCTTCGTTACCGAAAAGGAAATCGCCGCAGTCGTCGAATTCTGGCGCTCGCAAGGGACGGCCGAGTACGAAGAAGAATTCCTGGAACCTCCGAAAGAAGATCGCGAAGGTGGATCTCTCGGCGCAGGCGACAGCTCTGAAGAGGAACATGACCCCGCGTATGAAGATGCCGTTCGCCTGGTGATCGAGTTTGGCAAAGCTTCGACGTCTCTGCTGCAACGCCGCCTGCGAATCGGTTACGGACGCGCGGCTCATCTCATAGACTTGATGGAACGCGATGGAATCGTAGGGGCGGCAGACGGACCTAAGCCTAGGGAAGTCCTGAAACGTCCCAACTGGATTACCGAAGTGGAAGAATCAATCCCGTAGTGGAATTTTTCCGAGATGGAAGAATCCTCAAGGCTTCAATTGGCAAAGACGGCAATCCGACATACAGAACCTGAGACGCACAAACGTGCTGCGAATATATGGTTTCTTTAAAGTCGAAATCAGATATTAATGCAGTTCGGCGCACACTGAAACAATTGTCCTTCGTGCCGATCACCGGATTGTTCGGCCTCTTATTCGGAATCCACCTTTATCCCCCACTAGATGATGACCGTTTCTATATTATTGGCCTCATTCTTTTTTTTGGAGTTTTGTTTTTTATTGCATATGTCGACAAGCAAGCCAGGCGCGGGAACGATGTCGAATCGTTTTTCCCTCTTACTACCTGGCTCGCACTTGGTCCCGTCCTTTTCGCTTCTGTTCTATTCCTGAACGGTGTCTTCGACACTTTTCCCGTCGAGAGCCATGTCGAGACTATCACGGCGAAGTGGCTCAGCAGGGGCCGATACAGCAGTTCTTACATCATTGAGATGTCCTCATGGCGACCCAGGAGGTCATTTGAGAAGAGAACAATTTCGCGCCGATTGTATACGCAATTTCGGGTGGGAAATCAAATTACAATAGAACTTCATAAAGGCGCTCTCGGTATCCCTTGGACAGGCCCTATCCACGAACAATAAGATGCAAATAATTCAACCGATAAGATCGCAAATCAAGACGGCGAAATACAATCCGCGAGGATAACCCCGGCTGTCAAACTTACCGCAGGCACAAAATCAGAATTCCTCCGAGAAAGATATTCGCTACCAGCCAGAAGAGGCCTGATGCAAACGAACCAGTGCGAGTTACCAAATAGCCCATGATGGAAGGTCCCACGAAACCGCCCAAGCCTCCCACACAATTGATCAATCCAATGGACGCCGCCGCTGCGGATTCACCAAGAAATTTAGAGGGAAGGGTCCAGAAAGTCGGCTGGTAGGCATTTATAAATGCGGCAAAGAGAATGAAGAAGCCAAGCTGAATCCAGAGATGGGCGCTCGCTGCGATGGCCAAAACCAGGCACGCCCCCGCCGCAATTAAGGATATTGAAGTGTGCCATCGGCGTTCGCCGGTGCGGTCGGAATGCCACGCGTTCAGCATCATCGCAAGCAGTCCGGCAACATACGGCAAAACGACGAGCAGAGTTACTTTTACCGTAGAGAGACCCGACGCCCGCTTCAAAATTGTTGGAAACCAAATGATAAATCCATAAATTCCCGTGCTCCCCATGAAGTAAATCAAGGTGAGCAAGAGCACGTCTCGCTGACGGAGCGCCTGCCAAATCGTATAACCACGCCGGCTTGCTTTTTCCTTTTTCTCGCGTTCGAGCTCGCCCGTGATCCAGTCGCATTCTTCTTTGGGAAGCCATGCTGCTTGCCGGGGCCAATCGGTCAGATAAAAAAGCGTAACGAATCCGAAAATCACCGCTGGAACGCCTTCAAGTATGAATAGCCAGCGCCAGCCTTGCAATTCGAACCAGTGCAACCGCAGAATCTGACCAGCAATAGGGGAGCCGAAAACATTGGATAAAGGAATTGCCGTCATGAACACGGCGATCGCTTTGGCGCGGTCCTCCTTTCGGAACCAATGCGTGAGATACACGATGATGCCCGGAAAGAAACCGGCTTCGGCGGCCCCAAGAAGGAATCGAGCTGCGTAAAATTCTCGCGAAGTGTGCACCAGTCCGACCAATGCAGTCATGATTCCCCAGGAAATCATGATGCGAGCGATCCATCGCCGGGCGCTCCAGCGTTCGACAATGAGAGCTCCCGGAATTTCAAGCAGAACGTAGCCGATAAAAAAAATTCCTGCGCCAAAGCCGAACACGCGGTCGCTGAAAGAAAGATCGTGGGACATTTCCAGAGCGGCATAAGCGACATTTACGCGATCAAGAAAAGCGATGACATAGAGCAGCCAGAGAAAAGGAAGCAGGCGGCGGGCGATCCGGCGTCTGGCACTGCGCTCGATTTCGGATGGTGAACTCATTATTTCTAGCCAGTAGTGGAGACTTGACTCACAATAGCGTTACCAACATCGCCGGTTCGAGCGTTGCCCCCAAGATCGGGAGTGTGCATTTTTCGGTCAGCCATGACTGTTTCCAAGGCGGTTTCTATTGCGGTTGCAGCGGCAGGTTCGCCAAGATGCCGCAGCATCATGGCTCCAGACCAGATTTGAGCAACTGGATTGGCGATGTCTTTCCCCGCGATGTCGGGCGCAGAGCCATGAACCGGTTCGAACATTGATGGATACAACCGTTCGGGATTGAGATTTGCGGATGGCGCCAGGCCGATTGATCCGGCGACGGCAGCGCCGAGGTCGGACAAAATGTCGCCGAAAAGATTCGATCCGACGATCACGTCAAACCATTCAGGATGGGAAACGAAGTGAGCGGTCAGGATATCAATGTGATATTGATCGGAACGTACGTCGGGAAATTCCTGGGCCATGATCTTGAAACGCTCGTCCCAGAACGGCATGGTATGCACGATGCCATTTGACTTGGTTGCCGAAGTGACATGGCGCTTGCGTTCGCGCGACAATTCGAATGCGTAACGCATAATGCGGTCACAGCCGCGGCGGGTAAAAACGGCTTCCTGTATAGCGAGTTCGGCATCGGTATTCCGGAAGAGACGCCCGCCTGCTTCGGAATACTCGCCTTCATTGTTTTCGCGAACGATACTGAAATCAATCGCGCCAGCTTCAAGAGTTTTTAAAGGCGATTCGACGCCCTTCAGAAGGCGTACTGGCCGCAAGTTCACATACTGTTGGAATCCGCGACGAATTGGAATCAGCAAACCCCACAGTGAGATGTGGTCAGGGACTCCCGGATAGCCCACCGCACCCAAATAAATCGCGTCGAACTCACGCAATTGGTCCAAGCCGTCTTCGGGCATCATTCGCCCGGCCTTAAGATAGGTTTCGCAGCCCCAGTCGAAATGACGCCATGAAAAGTTAATGTCATAGCGGCGGCCCGCAGCCTCCAAAACGCGCAGACCTTCGGGGACGACTTCGCGGCCGATGCCGTCCCCTTCGATGAC
>DASYGR010000292.1:0-4655 GCA_035999525.1 Terriglobales bacterium | reverse complement strand
CAATAAGGGCAACCCGCCACAAGATCGCAAACAGTGGCAGTCACAAAACCAAAACGGCGGCGCGTCCCGGCAGGAGACGAAGCGGGAAGAAGAAAAAGTCGCAGCACAGTGATTTTGTATTTAGCTGAAGGCCGACGGCTGACAGCTGATTTTCAATGGCTAACATCCTCGACATCCGACGCCGCATTCGCAGCGTGATTAACACGCGGCAGATTACGCGCGCCATGAAAATGGTGTCGGCGGCCAAGTTACGCCGGGCGCAGGAGCGGGCTTTGGCGGCGCGGCCCTATGCGCAGATGCTGACGAACGTCCTGAAGTCTCTGGTTTCCCGCGTGGAGTTGTATGATGCCCAAACCGGAGAAATCCGCCATCCGCTGCTGGCGCAACGTCAGGAAAATAATGTTCTGCTGATTGTCGTGACTGGCGACAAGGGTCTGGCCGGAGCTTTCAACACAAATATTTTGAAGGCCGCGATGCGGTTCCTTGACTCCAAAAAGGATAAGAACGTGGAGATTGAAGCTGTCGGTCGCAAGGGTCGCGACTTTCTCAAACGCCGCTACCCAATTTCAGAACCAAGGACCTCCAATTCTAAAGAAGCCTCGTCAGTCTCCCTTATTGGCGAACACATTGGCGTGCTGAACAAACTCGAGTATTCAACCGTGGCCGAAATTGCCGATCATGTTGTAGACCGCTACAGCAACGAGCTCATTGACTCGGTATATATCGTTTACAACGAATTTAAGTCGGTGATCGCACAGCGATTAGTAGTCGAAAAAATATTGCCCATCGAGCATGTGGGGATCGAAGAAATCAGCCAGGCCGAAGGCATGTCGCTCGAAGAAAAGCAGCGCGCCTTGGAAGCCGCCAAAGGCACCGGCGTGGGGCTTCGACCAAAAGATACGCGAGAAATTGACGCCGCCGCCGAGAAATTCGCCACCGCCCCAGTGGATTACATCTATGAACAGCCTCCGGAAGAATTGTTTCGCTCGCTGCTTCCAAAATATGTGAGGATTCAGATTTTTCGGGGCATGATGGAATCTGTCGCGGCCGAGCACGCCGCCCGCATGACTGCGATGGATGCCGCCAGTAACAATGCCACTGACATGATTGATTCGCTTACGCTGGCGATGAACCGGGCGCGCCAGGCAAAGATCACGAAAGAAATTATTGAGATTGTGAGCGGAGCAGCAGCATCGTGAGGACCGCTTTTGGCTTTTAGCTGTTTAGCCTGTAGCTAAATCTTAAGCTGCAAAAGATTGAGATCCAAGAATCGCCATTTTTATTTGAAATGGTTCAAGCCAAAAGCTACGAGCCAGGAGCCAAGAGCATTCTTATGCCAGAAAATGTAGGCCACGTAGTTCAGATTTCCGGTCCCGCCGTGGACGTTCAATTCTCCGACGAGACGATGCCGCTCATATACCAGGCGGTGCGCGTCGTCAGTGATGGTTTCAATGTACCGTCGCCAGTGAACGTTGTGCTTGAGGTCCAACAGCATTTGGGAGAAGGCCGCGCCCGCTGCATCGCCATGGAAGCCACCGAAGGCATGGTTCGTGGCATGAAAGCCATTGATCAGGGCGGACCGATTTCCGTACCGGTGGGACATGGAACCCTAGGCCGCGTTATGAATGTGATTGGCGAACCGGTGGACAATCTCGGCCCCATTCAGTGCAAGGAGCGGCATCCCATTCATCGCCCTGCACCATTGTTTGACGAACAGGCTACGAGCGCCGAGATGTTCGAGACCGGCGTGAAAGTCGTTGATCTCATCCAGCCTTTTCTCAAGGGCGGCAAGATCGGATTGTTCGGTGGCGCCGGCGTCGGCAAAACAGTCTTTATTCAAGAATTGATTAACAACGTCGCCAAGCAGCACGGAGGATTCTCAGTCTTCGCCGGTGTCGGCGAACGTACCCGCGAGGGCAACGATCTTTGGCTTGAGATGACGGAGTCAGGCGTGATCAAGCCGGGCGATCCGGAACATTCCAAAGCGGCGCTGATTTATGGGCAGATGACCGAGCCTCCCGGTGCGCGCTTGCGTGTTGCGCTGACTGGACTAACAGTCGCCGAGTATTTCCGCGATGTCGAGGGCGCGGACACGCTCCTGTTCATTGACAACATTTTCCGCTTCACGCAGGCGGGATCGGAAGTCTCCGCCCTGTTGGGACGCATGCCCAGCGCGGTGGGATACCAGCCCAACCTTGCCACCGAAATGGGTGAATTGCAGGAGCGCATCACTTCCACGAAGAAGGGATCCGTTACATCGGTGCAGGCGATTTACGTTCCCGCCGACGATTTAACCGATCCGGCTCCCGCGACAACTTTCGCTCACTTGGACGCGACAACGGTTCTCTCGCGTGCCTTGACCGAAATTGGAATTTATCCCGCGGTTGATCCGCTGGCTTCGACCTCGCGAATTCTCGACGCGCGCATCGTGGGACAGGAACACTACGACGTTGCTCAGGCCGTGAAGAAGACTTTGCAAACTTATAAAGATTTGCAAGACATCATTGCCATTCTCGGCATTGACGAACTCAGCGAAGATCAAAAAATCACGGTCGCACGCGCCAGAAAAATCCAGCGCTTCCTGTCGCAGCCGTTCTTTGTTGCCGAACAATTTACCGGTTCGCCGGGTCGTTACGTAAAGATCGCTGACACCGTAAAAGGCTTCAAAGAAATAACCGAGGGAAAACACGACGATATCCCAGAACAAGCCTTCTACATGAAAGGCACAATGCAAGAAGTCCTCGAAGCAGCCGAGAAGATGAAGACAGCTGCTTAAGAACTCTCGATGGAGAGACGGGCGGGGACGCCTGACGCTCCATACAACTACTATGCCAAACACTTGTCATCTCGAGATCGTGACGCCGGAGAAGATGGTCGTGCGCGACGACGCCGAAGAGATGCAAATCCCCGGCAAAGGCGGGTACCTCGGCATCCTTCCGGGACACGCACCTCTAATCACCGAACTCTCCGCCGGAGAACTCAGCTATCGAAACGGCGGCCAAATTCACCGGTACGCGGTTGTGTGGGGATTTGCCGAGGTACTTCCCGATAAAGTTACCATTCTTGCAGAAGCCGCCGAGCGCCCCGAAGATATTGATGTCAAGCGGGCCCAGGATCAAAAGCAACGCGCTGAAGAGCATCTAAAAAACGGGAAGAGTGAAGACGACTTCACCAGAGCCGAGGAAGAATTGAAAGCCGCGAAAACGCGATTGGAAGTCGCTGGCAAACGCGGATAATCGCGAGAAAAGATCTTCGCCGGCAAGAATATTTGCGACGACTCCGTGGTAAATTGTTTCCGGTCCATCTCACCTATCGGAGCAATGCATCTGCCATGAAAACTGTTTTGAAGCGGCTGCTATTTGGCTCTTCCCTATTTCTAGCCTTGACTCCATGCTTATTTGGTCTGGTTGCTCCAATCTCTCATTCACCTGATGATGTAAATGCCCGCATCTCCAAACTGGAGCAGCAAACCGCCGACGCCAAAAGTTCCGCCGATAACGCGTGGATGCTCACCAGCGCAGCGCTCGTGCTTCTCATGACTGGACCGGGGCTTGCCCTTTTTTATGGAGGATTAGTCAGAAAGAAAAACGTTCTTGCGACCATGATGCAGAGCTTCGCGATGATGGCTCTGATCTCTGTTCTTTGGGCTTTGTTCGGATACAGCCTTGCATTCGGAGATGGGAACAGCTTTATAGGCAACCTTCATCATTTATTTCTTTTGGGGGTTGGATCTCAACCCGATCTCGCCTATTCTTCAACGATTCCGCAGCAAACGTTCATGATTTACCAGTTGATGTTCGCGATTATTACTCCCGCGCTTATCACTGGGGCGTTTGCCGAGCGAATGAAGTTCAGCGCTATGGTGCTGTTCATGGTGCTTTGGTCCATTCTCGTTTACGACCCAATGGCTCACATGGTTTGGGGCAAGGGTGGTCTATTAAATGCTTCTCTGGGCGGATATTTTCCAACCCTCGACTTCGCTGGCGGAACGGTTGTGCATGTTACCTCAGGTGTTTCGGCGCTGGTGTGCGCCATTTATTTAGGACGCCGGCTCGGATACCCGCACGATTCAATGCCACCGCACAGTGTGGTGCTGAGTTTTGTCGGCGCCTCTTTGTTATGGGTAGGATGGTTTGGTTTCAATGCAGGTAGCGCGCTTGGTTCAGGAAGCCTCGCGACCAGCGCTTTTGTAGCAACGCACTTGGCCGCGGCGGCCGCGGTGATCGGCTGGGCAGGCATGGAATGGCTTAGAAATGGTCGCGCAAGCGTGCTTGGCGCGATTTCCGGGGCCGTGGCCGGTTTGGTCGCTATCACTCCCGCCGCTGGTTTTGTAGGACCCATGCCGGCGCTTTTGATCGGACTAATCGCCGGGGCATTTTGCTATTACATGGTAGCGAAAGTGAAAGCTCGCTTCGGCTATGACGATTCGCTCGATGCTTTCGGAGTTCACGGTGCCGGCGGCACGCTCGGAGCTTTACTTACAGGAGTATTTGCTTCCAGCGCTGTGAATCCAATTTTCAAAGACGCGCAAGGCAATCCACTGCCTTCAGGAGTTCTTGAAGGGAACGTTCATCAACTTCTGAATCAGTTCGTTGGCGTATCCATTGCCTGGGTTCTTGCCGCTGTGGGCACGCTGGTCATTCTTAAGATCGTTG
>DASYGR010000216.1:0-6125 GCA_035999525.1 Terriglobales bacterium | reverse complement strand
AATATTTAATATGCAGAAAATACGTACTTTGGTATTATATTATTCTAATAAACGAAACAAATTCGAGTGCGATTAATACTATAAATCATATTTTCATACGCTAAATGGAAATGATCTCCGCCCGAGCCTTCGACCAAATCTGAAGAGCCAAGCAAACGCTGAAGCGTTCCCACGCGCTGTTAAGGTTAGTTGGTGAAGCTTCGTTGGTGTGCGGGGTCACGGCTGGGTTTCGTACACGCGGAGCTCGGCGGGGTGCCCACTTAGACCCCAAATGCCGAGATACAGGCGCTTCGACTGGGGTGCGAGAAAAGAAGTTCGTGCGCCAGGCAGGGTTTTTATTTGGGCAATTTTCCGGTAATGGTTGGCATCGTCCTGGGCGATGACCGTGATGAAGCCTCCGCCGCCGGAAACGTAGGCACGCTTGTGTGCGGCGTCGTACCACAAGTCGTCGGCATGGCTGACGCTAGGAACGCGGGCGACGATCTTTCCTGAATTCGTATCCAGAACCAGCACTTCCGGAGGCGTTCGGCAGGCAACAAACAGGCGGTGATCCGCCTCGTCCAAATCCATCGGAAAATTATCCTGCGCGCCGCCTAGGTTCCAAGTCGCCACAATCTTGCCTTGGACCCGATCGACGACGTCGATGATATTTCCGGCGGACGGGATGTTGACGAAAATCCTAGGACCGGACTCTTCCAACTGGAAAGATTCGGGATGGTCTGGAAGCTTGATGGTCTGCAACAGATTTCCCGTGGTGGCGTCGAGAATTCCCAAGCCGGCATTGCCCTGATCTCCAAAGCCGACGAAGACATGTTTTGTGGCTGGGTCATAGCGCGTGTCATCGGCATCCGTCGAAAAATGGACGGTTTTGAGGAGCTGGTATGTGCTGCCGTCAAAGATGCGGCATGTTCCGTCCGCGCCGTTCGCGACGAAGATACGATTGGATTCGGGCGCGTAGGTCACGCCCTGCGGTTCATGCAAGCCGCGAATGGAATGAACCAGCTTGTTGGCGCGCAGGTCAAACACTTCGAGAGTATTGTTGCCCAGCGCGGACATGAAGAGACGTTGGCCTGCCAGATCCACATCGAAGTGGTCGATGCGGCCTTTCACTTCGGGGATGGGAATGGTGTGGAGCAAGCGCAGCGGCGCGGTCTGTTGAGAATTGGCGGCGAGTCCCGCGAGTGCAATGGCGCAAATGAGAAAATGGATTTTCTTGAGCATATTTTCTCCCTGCCCAGACCTCGTTGATTGCGTAGAGATGACTACCTCAGAGCTTCGTATATGAGCATCCTGCTGACCGGACGGCCGTTTTCTTGTTGTTCGGGCGCATAGACGCGGTGTGTCTGGATGTCCACCGCAAGAGTGTGCACACCCTTTTGAACTGGAAAGTCTTCGAGTTTGCGGAAATGATTCGGGTCGTCCTCCTGAACCACAAGGATCGCACCGCTTTCGCACGGCACATAAATTCTTTTCAGCCCTGGATCGAATGCCACGTCGTCGGCGCCCTCCGGCATTGGAATGTGGGCAATGGAGCGATGCCGGTCGAGATCGAAAACAGTGAGCAGGTTGTTGCCGCCGCACGGCAAAAATGCGCGACGGCCCGCAGGATCGAGCGCCATGGCATGGTTGAAATCACAACGCCCGACCGGATATTGGGCAACCACCGTGTCTGACGCAGGATCGATCTCCGCAATTTTATTGATGCTTCGAAGATTCACGTAAACCTTTCGGCCGACGGGATCATATTGCACCATTCCTGTTTCACTTCCAAATTTCAAAGTTTTAACGATGGAGTCGGTGTGAACATCAAGGACGGTTACTTCTTTACCGAGCGTGTCGGAAACGTAGACTTTGCCGAATGGCATGGCATAGGCGCCGCCATTCGGTTTTTCACCTGTGGAAAGTTTTTTGATGACCTTCATTTGCCGAAGGCTGATCACGCCGATTTTGTTTTCTCCCCAATCACAGGTGTAAATCTTCTTGAACTCAGGCACGTATATGGCGGCCGTAATACCCGGGAGGCCATGAATCGCCGCGACCAGCTTGTTCGAGCGCACATCGATGACATACAAGATGCCTGGCCCGACATGGGCGGAGAGCAGGTAATGATCCTCGTAATCCATCGCGAGGTGGTCGAAATGTTCGCCTCGCGCGCCAGGCAGGTCGATGACGGCAATCTTCTTGAGCGTTGCCGCAGAAGCCGGAAGGCTCAGCAGCATCAGCGTCGAGATGAGAAGGCTGCGTCGGACAATGTGCATCGGAACGAGCGTTGCGTTCGCCCCGGGATTGAATTCCCCGACGGCGGAACAGTGGCGCGCCCGGAGAGATTCGAACTCCCGACCCTCTGCTTCGAAGGCAGATGCTCTATCCAGCTGAGCTACGGGCGCGAGGGTGTAGTCTACCGAAAGTTTCGAGTCGTCGCCAAGCAATTGGATAGCCGCAGACTTTCGTGGTTTCTGCAGACGAGGCGGTCCGCCGGCACACGACAATAAGTGGGGATGGCGATGCAGAATCAAAAGGGGACGCGCCGCCCAAGGGAATGAGCGGCGCGTTGTTTAAATGAGGGTTACTCGGGAGGAGACCCGGGAAGTAACCCAACGGAAGATTGTTTGGAGCAGAGTTACTTGGGAGGAGACCGCAAGTAATCTGACTCAAGACTGTATTATGCTGCACGTCCCTTGCGGCGTATCACGGTGCCGGTCAGAACCAAACCGGAGCCAAGAAGCAGCAGAGTGGCGGGTTCAGGCGCCGGTGCAGGGGTATCTCCCGTAGTAACGAAGAATGTTTCTGGTCCACCGCTGGCTCCTGAAATTGTCGAGGACAATCCCAAGATATCGAAGCCCGCATTGATGGCGACTTGGGCCTGTGCAGCCTGCGTCGAATCGAGCATAAACTCCCATCCGGACTTCCCTATGCCTGTCTCAAACGAAGTGCTGGCGAAGCTGATCGGAGAGGCAAAATTGCCAGACGTGAAACCGACTTTCCCGTTGGCGTTGTAGAGAACCACAACCAAGTTGTCCAGGGTGATGGCGCGGCCGCCGGGTTGGTCGGTGTTGAAAACAATTGCGAGCGTGGAAGCGTCGGAAATTACGTATGTTTGGTTGTGCGGGGACTTGTTCGGCGGTTTCTCGTCGCCGCCCGGATTGTTGCCCTGGCATATGGACGAGCCAATCATCTGCTTTCCCGCCGAGTCAATTCCAAGGCATCCGGATTCCGTGCCTCCCATCCCCTGGCCCAGGGCCTGAACCGTGAGGATGGTGTTCACATTGCCGAATCCGGTTCCCTTGAGGTTGACGGATCCCACCTCCACCAGGTTTGCAAACGTGGTACTGGGGGTACTAAGCATGAGCACCGCACTTAGCCCCCCGGCGAATACAATCATTTTGATGAATCGCATGCTATTTCCTCCTACCCTCTTTTTTCTTCACCAATTTTCAGAATCTGTGATTGGGCCTACATCGGGAGTTTTAAGCCTCGAGCATCCTCCTGCCATACACCAAGCCAAGCCCAAGAAGACCGATAGCAAACAGACTGAGCGCCGGCGGTTCCGGAGTGGCTGACATTGATGTGAGGGATGGTGTGATTGTCAACGTGGCTGTGCCGGTAGCGTTAGCCGCAACACTGAGGGTTCCGGTGAGATTGAGCGAACCGACGCCACTGAACGTGGGATTCATGACACCGCCGCCGCTTGTTGCCGTGACGTTCAAGCCATTAGCTGCAGTGAGGTTGAGGCTCACGGCGCCAGCTGCTCCTCCGGTGATCCCTACACTGAGATCCGTGAGGTTGAAGCCTGCCGGCGCAGCAAGCGTGAAACTCAGCGTGCTTGACGTATTGGCTAGAGCGGTCAAATCGAGGCTGGCGGTAAAGCCACCAGCGCCAGACCCTGAGGTGATCGGCGTCAGCGTGACATCTCCTTGCAGAGTACTGGACAGGTTGGTAGCGACATCGGCAACGACGTTGCCATTGATGCTGCACCCTGTCGTACCCAGACTCACGAAGCTACTCAGTGTGCCAGTCACGCAACTGCTCGGATTAGCTCGACTTACAGTAGCCATCGCGAAAAACACTGCTACAATCATCAGCAATTTGCGCATTCTGTTCTCCTTGCCCTTTGGTTTTTGACTTCGAATGTCGCAGCTCTGACATCGGGCTAACAACATCCTCTTGCCATGGCCCAAAAACGTGTAACGATGGGAAGGACGTTACGAGGGAGTTCGCTTTAAGAAAAGAAGGTGAAGAACGGATTTTTTCGCCGGACATTACCCGATGAAACAGCGTTCAGATTTCATTGTGAGCAATTCTGAACAAATGTAAAAACTTGCACATTTCCAACGGTGGGCGGGGGCGGCGAGGGGAGAACTGGCGCGGGTCAGTTGGGGGCGACACGGACAACCCCCTTGCTGAATCCAAGACTTTCTGAATAACGGCAGGAAGTTCCAGGGGGCGAGTGAGGACGAATTCATGAATCACAAATTGACGGTGATTGCGCATATTCGCGCAAAGGCGGGACAGGAAGCCCGGGTTCAGGAGGTTCTGCTGGGTCTGATCGCGCCGACGCAGGCGGAGGCAGGCTGCATCAACTATGACCTACACGTGTCGGAGAAAGATCCGAGGCAGTTTGTGTTTTACGAGAATTGGATGAGCGAATCGCATCTGGAAGCGCATGCGAATTCCGTGCACTTGCGGGCGTTCCGGAAGATGGCGGACGAAATACTGGACGGTCCGGTAGAGATAACGAAGTGGCGAATGCTGTAAATTGAGATTACAGAACCGTGGTGACCGCAGTGCCGGCGGCGGCGAATACTGAGGCCATTTCCGCTCGCGCCAGGGGCAAGAAACTCTTCAGAACGTCGGGATCGAATTGCGTACCGGCGGCTTGGAGCAACCGGCGTTCGGCTTCCTCGAAGGGCAAACCCGCGCGATAGGGACGCATGGAAACCATGGCGTCGAAGGCGTCGATGACCGAAACGATTCGCGAACCGATGGGAATTTCCTCGCCTTTCAGACCGCCCGGATAACCCGTGCCATCGAAGCTTTCGTGATGATGAAGAATCATTAGACTGGCGCTCTCGAGGCCCGGGATTTTGCGCAGGACCAGCCAGCCGTATTCGGGATGCTTTTTCATCAGCGAGTATTCTTCGTCAGTGAGGCGGGCAGGCTTGTTGAGAATGGCGTCCGGGATACCGATTTTGCCGATGTCATGGAGAAGGGCGGCGACTTCGATGTCGGCCAAGGAACAACTCCCGTCCAAGCCGAGTTCCCGGGCTACATGCAACGCCCACTCGGCGAGGCGCGTGCTGTGGACTCCGGTGTTGAGATCTTTTAAATCAAGAAGTTGGTTGAAGGCGCAGACGAGCGACGTGCGCAGTGCAAGCAGTTGTTCTTCGACTTCTTTGACGCGCAAAGATCCGTGATGAAAAGATCCGTGATGTGGGTGAGGTACCGACCGGATAACAAGATTTGCGAGAAATGAGGGCGCCTCCGAAGCCAGCGCGAAGCCGTTTTCGGAGGCGGTTGTTTCGAGATGGCAGCTCATTGTCATGGATGCCTTGCAACTACCTTATCGAAGACAGTGTTTGAAAAACGTCGAGACGTCCGTGGCCCATGTTGGGGCCGATCCAGTGTGCATGAGCAATCGCCGCGGCGGCCTGTGACTGGTTTGCATTTGGCTCAAGAGTCAAAACCAGCGCAGCGGTGCCGGCGACGAACGGCGAACTGAATGACGTTCCGGAAGTCGCCGCGTAGCTGCCAAACGGGTAGGTGGTGACGATGTTTTCGCCGGGCGCGGAAACCCAAACTATCTGGTTGCCATAGTTGGAGAAGGTGGAGCGCTGGTCGAAATTATTGGTCGACGCGACACCCATCACGTTCGAGAGAGCGGCGGGGTAGACGATTTCCTCTTTGCCATCGTTTCCGGAGGAAGCCACACAAATGATGTTGTGACTCGACGCGTAGTTGATGGCATTGGTCAATTCCGTCGAACTCGTCGTGAGGTCGAAACTCATGTTGATGACGTTGACGTGATTCTGAACGGCATAATAAATCGCGCTCAGAATGTCAGCAAGGTCGCCCGTTCCGTCAGCGTGGAATGCCTTCAACGGCATAATTCGCGCGGTGGGGGCGAC
>DASYGR010000435.1:0-8355 GCA_035999525.1 Terriglobales bacterium | reverse complement strand
GATTGGATCGTCATCCCGCCGTAGTTATTCTCGCCGATCCAGGTCAAAGTGTCTCCGGTGAGTGTTCCTGTCATGACTACGTGACGGCCGTTGCTATCAAATCGGTCTTCTTTATAAGTCTTCTTGTCATTGTCGTAACCTAAGATGGATAGCGATGTGCCCTCTCCACCCATTTCGGAAGGCATTGAGAAATCGGAATGGCTGACTAGGAAAAAATCTCCTTTCATCCAATCGCTTTTAACGGTATCGCTGAATTTCCCTCCCGGTCCCCACGGCCCAGGCGAAATGGTGGCTTCGCTGGCCCATGTGCCCGCGAGAAAATCTAGCTTTTTCAACTCGGGTGCGGGTGAGGGCGGAGTCATCTGAGCGCTGGCAGCAATGGCCAGGAATGTGAAAATGAATCCGAAAATGATGGACGAGGTTCCTTTCATGTGCGTTCTCCTTCGAATTTTGGCGTGCGGAGAAATGTTGCCGCGTGCAGGCGTTCGGGGACAGTGAGGATCGTCACTCCGGCGCGGTGACAATTGTCAGAAACACTAAGTTGACTGGATGCAGGTCGCGATTCGACCGGGGGATTTGGGATGCTCCGTCCCGTTCTTCGCAACGTGACGGAAAACGAATCACCCTTGTTGGGTGGGACGAAGTAAGTAAATCTGTCCTGCGGTTTACGGTATTGACTTGAAATCTTTCATTTCACGTTTCAAGCGTCTATATCTGACCGCAAGAGTACAAAGATAACCACCGTGGATAATCCAGGTTGCGGCGTAGGCGGCGTATAGATAATTCATCGGAACCTTGGCTCCTCCAGCATGGCTTCGAGGGAATGTGTTTCTTCCACCTCGCGTTTGAGAATTTCCAAGCGATAACGCAGCCAGAAAACCAGCCAACCGAAGCAGAGAAACGCTGCCCAGCTAATCATCCAGACACGCAGCATGCTGGGATCAATCGAGCCGCCTCCGCCGACGACGGGTTGTGGATGCTGAGTGCGAAAAAACCAGATAGAAAAGTACACCAAGGGCATATCCAACGCGCCGAATACGGCCAAGGCGGCGGCTAGAACCGGAGTTTGCCCTGCCGTTGAAAAGCGTCGCAAGATTAGATAGCTCGCATAAATAAGCCACAGCACGAGAGTTGAGGTTAGTCGCCAGTCCCATGTCCACCAGATGCCCCAAACCGGCCGCGCCCAGATCGGCCCAGTCACAAGCACAACGGTACAAAAAACCAGGCCCACTTCGGCGGCGGCCACGGCGACCGCGTCGGCCTTCGGGTTTCGTCGAATCAGATAAACGATTGACGCAACAAAATTCGTGAAGAAGAAGATGAACATCGTCCATCCCGAAGGGACGTGGTAGTAGATGATGCGATAAACGTCTCCCTGCATCTGATCGGTCGGAGCAACGAACATCGCTTCATAAAAGGCGTAGCCCAGCAATGCGGCGGTAAGAATCGCGAGAATCGGAAACGCTTTTTTCATTCCGCGTCCAGCACGGTTTCGAATAACAACAAACAGGCGGTGGTAAATACAATGTCATATGTTAACAGCAATACGATCCAGAACTTCGCGGAGTCCTGCCCAGTCAAAATTGTATTTGTGGCCTGGACCATAGCTACTAACGCTGGAATCGAAAATGGAAAAAGCAATATAGGCAGCATGATTTCGCGACTGCGTGTGCGCAAAGACATCGCCGCGAAAAAGGTGCCATTTACCACCAGCGCCCAGGTTCCGAGAAGCGCGACCGGGACTAATTCCCACGTGGGACCTAATGGCCGCAAGTTGTAAAAGATAGTGAATAGTGGCGTCATCAGTGCCTGGATAATAGTGACGAAAATAAAATTGCCGAAAGCCTTGGCCAGAAATAACGAGTTCGCTGGCGCAGGAGAAACCCGATAGGCATCGAGGACTGCGTTGCGTATTTCTCGCGCCCAGGTTTGATTCAGGGCAACCACGGCGGCAAAAAGAAATGCCACCCATACCAGCCCGCCTGCGATCTGCCGGGATTCTTCCGCCGTTGGATCGAAAGAAAAACTGAAGATGACAACTACCAGCAGAGCGAAGAACAACATCGAGTTAATCGCGTCTTTCGAACGCCATTCCAGGCGAAGGTCTTTAACAAGGGTCGCCAAGGTGATTGCCCCGAACGAGTTCATCGTGGCGCCCCTGCAAGCAGTTGCCGCTCGCGAGTACGGCTTACGATTTTTCCCGCATCCATGAGGACGAACTCATCGGCCACGCCATCCAGCAGCGCTGCCTGATGGGTCACGAGAAACAACGTTTTTCCCGCGTCTCGCATTGTGCTTAGCAGACTCACCATTTCGCTCGCGGAACGAACATCAACGTTGGAAAAAGGCTCGTCAAGTAACAGAATTTTCGGATCGTTCAGAATCGCTCTGGCCAGCGACATCCTCTGCCGCATTCCCTGCGAATATTGGCCGACGGGACGCGGAAGAGCGGGATCAAGCCTGACGCTTCGGATGGCGTCTGCGCAGCGCTCTTCATCTTGGATTCCATAGAGCCTGGCGAAGTAGCGCAGATTTTCGAGGCCGGTGAGTTCGTCATAGAGTAGCGAGGGGTGCGCCATGTAGCCAATTTGCCGGCACACAGAGCGCACATTGTGAGTGCCTAGTATCGAGACTTTCCCTCGGGTCGGACGAGCGAGTCCAGCGAGAACCCGAAGAAGCGTAGTCTTCCCTGCCCCGTTGTCTCCCTGGATAACATAGAGCATACCCCGCGAAAACTCGGCGTTAACTCCGCGTAGCGCCGCAAATCGCCCGAACTGCTTGACGAGGTCATTTATTACTACGATAGGGAAACTGGTTATCGGCTGGAGATTGCTCACGGAGATTTACGAAGGATACCCGACTCTACAGCCAGCACCAACCTTGGATTCTCTCCTCCAGGGATAGATCCTCGCCGACCGGCGCTATCAATTCGGAGGGGGAAGCCCAGCGATCGCCGTTGGCGTTTCCGGCAAAGGCCTGATGCGCACGGAAATCCTCAGGGTCCATAGAATTTGCTTGACAAAGACTACTGACCGCGCATAAAACCATCTCCAACTAGTCGTGGTCGCTTACGTAAACGTTAACGATGAGCCGTTGAACGATTACTCTAGCGCTTAGAACATTAACAATCTATCAATTCTGGAGGCGCCGAATGGAACACAATACTCAGGAAATTACCGCCCGCCGCAGCGCTATGTATCTGTTGATCGGTTTAGTGCTGCTTCTTTTGGCTTGCTCTTCTTTGGCGTTTGGCCAGGAAGCGACAATCGTCGGCACGGTTACCGATCCCTCGGGCGCGGTGATTGTCGGCGCCAAAATCACCGCGACGAACACGGCAACAGGCGTAGTGCGCACGACGGCCACGAACGAGTCCGGTCAGTATGCAATGCCGGAGGTCAACATAGGCCATTACGATGTCAAGGCCGAATCGTCGGGACTCAAGGTCGCGGAACAAAAGAACATTGTTCTCCAGGTGGATGACCGAGCCCGCGTGGACTTTCAGATGCAAGTGGGCGCGGCAACGGAGAGCGTTACGGTTGAGGCGGCCGCCGTCCACGTCCAGACAGATACCGGGGAAATCAGCAACCTCATCACTGGCCAGCAGTTGTCGAACCTCGCGGTAAACGGTACCAGCCTATTCCAGCTTGCTGCTTTGGCTCCCGGCGCATCGAACGACATCACCAATTACAAGGATGTCCCCGTCGGCGGCGATACCAACGTCAGCTTCAATGGCCAGCGCACCGCCCACAATGTCTTCATGGTGGACGGCGGCGAGAATTACGACCGCGGTTGCGGAGGCTGCGTAACCACTGCCCCCTCCACCGAAGCGATTTCTGAATTTCGCCAATTGACTTCCAACTACAGCGCCGACTACGGCCTCTCTTCCGCGGGAACCGTCACCATGGCCATCAAGTCCGGCACCAGCAAGTTTCATGCCTCGGCGTGGGAAAACAACCGCAATGACGCCCTCGATGCTCGCAACTTCTTTTTCCCGGCTCCAAACAAGAAACAAGAGCTGCGCATGAACATCTTCGGCTTCAACGTCGGTGGCCCCATCATCAAAAACAAGACCTTCTTCTTCTACAACATGGAGTGGCGCAAATACATTGACGGTGGGTCCACCAATCAGAAGGTTCCGGACACGGCACTTTATGGCGGCAACTTTAGTTCCGTCCCTACTCCACTCAGGGTTCCCACAGTGGCCCAAGTGGCTCCTTCGGTTCTGTTTGCCGGTTGTGGCGGAGTTGCGCCGGCAGGAGTCGTGCAAGGTGGGAATTTCCCGGGTAACGTTATACCGTCCTGCATGATTAACCCGAACGCGACTGCACTGCTTAGTACAGGCTTTCTCCCCGCGCCCACTACAAATATCGCCAATGGTATAGGGAATTTCGTGGGCGGCGCCAACAGCGCGACGAATTTAAAGGAGGAAATGGTCCGCATTGACCACAACTTCTCAAGCAAATTCTCCGTGTTCGGCCACTTTATCGCCGAGCAGATCGTCCAGGGCTACAACACGGCGCAGTGGAGCGGTGACAACTTGCCTACGGTTGGGGATAACTTCAACAATCCAGCCCGCAGCTACGTCATTCACGCGACACACATCATTAACTCGTCGCTTCTCAACGAAATGGCCTTCAACTACAACGGCAACCGGATCAACATCATCCCCTACGCCGCCACGGGGTTGAAGAGCCTATCTCTCCCGAGTTCATATAACTCGGCCACTTCGCGTTTTTTCACGGGGCCGAATCCGTTAAGTCGTATTCCCAACATTGACCTCGGAAACCCCTATGGGGCGAATTTCGAGATCTCCAGTTGGCCGTGGGTCAACGCCGCCGATGGTTACCAGGTTCGCGACGACGTCTCCTGGACGAAAGGCGCACACCAAATTAAGATGGGCGGAAGCTGGTCGCTCTATAAGAAAAAGCAGCAACTCTTCGGGACGACCCAGGGAGCATTCGGCTTTACTGGTGACAGCGGCGCAACTAAAAACGGTTTCACTGGAAATAGCTTCGGAGATTTCCTGCTCGGCACTGCCAACAGTTATAACGAGCTTGCCGTCCAAGACGTACGCACCTGGCCTAACGTTTCATGGGCCGCTTATGTTCAAGACGATTGGCGCGTCAACAACAGGCTGACCCTGAACCTCGGCCTGCGCTGGGATGGAATACCTCACGCGTACGAAGTCAAGAATCTTATGGGGAACTTCTATCCGTCCCTGTATGACCCAGCTAAGGCCGCGATCTTGTTGCCGAATGGGACGATCAGTCCTGCAAGTCCTGGACTCGGCACCAGCCCAAGTCCATTCCTGGCCGGCGTTCCTTTGTACCTAAATGGCATTGGACTTGAAGGGAAGAACGGCGTACCCAAGGGGCTTGTGAACAATTATTGGGCCACGTTTGGACCTCGGCTCGGATTCGCCTATGACCTGACCGGTAGTGGCAAGACGGTCATTCGCGGCGGATTCGCCGTCATGTACGAACGCATCCAGGGCAACGACATGTACAATGCCGGTCCGAACATCCCGTTCAGTCTGAACGCTTCCAACAGCGCCGTGGAGATCCAGAACCCGAACATACAGCTTTCGTCCGGTACTGCGCCCCCCCTCCCGATCAACGCAGCGAACATCACCGGACTGGCCATCAACAACTACAGGCCAACCGCCAGCACTCAATACAGCGCCGGCGTTCAGCATTCGTTCGGTCCGAAGACGGTCCTGTCGGTCTCTTATGTCGGCAATCTGAACCGCCATCTGAACGACTATCGCGAAACTAACCTGCCTTCGCTGGCCGAGCTCGCAACCATAGACGCTCCTGGAAGCAGTCTTTCATGGCAGTCTGCGGCAAGCTTGCCATACAAAGGGTTCAGAAGCCTCAGCCTCGCGCAGGATGAGGCAAATGGCCACTACAACTCCATGCAGATTGACTTGAATTCGCAAGCCAGCAAGGACCTCCAGCTTCGCGCTTACTACACCCTTTCACGCTCCATTGATCCCTCTACCGGTGGCAGCGGTCAGGACTTGAATGGAGTAACCAACCCGTACGTGGGATGGCGGTATGATCTGGGGCCGAGCATTTTCGATCGGACCCACAACTTCTCCGCCAACTTCGTCTACAGTATTCCACTGCTGCGCAACAGTTCGAGCCGTCTGCTAAAGTCTACCGCCGGTGGCTGGCAGGTCTCGGGCATCGTCACGATCGAGTCTGGCTTGCCAATCAACGTCTCGGGAGGTAGTAACGATGTCGTTGGCAACGGAAACCGGCCTGACTTGACCGGCAAAATCAGCTACATGCATAAGGTGCTTCCGGGCAACGAGATCATCCAGTACTTCGATCCCACAGCCTTTACTGGTACCGCACCTGGCGTCTGGGGCAATCTCGGCCACAACGCCTTGCGTGGGCCAGGCCGTGACAACTGGAACCTCTCTCTCTTCAAGACCTTCGCGTTTACCGAGAATAGTGGGTTGCAGCTTCGGTTGGAGACCTTCAACACCTTCAACCACACCCAGTTCCAAGGGGTTAGCACCGGTTTCGGTAGCGGCAATTTCGGGCAATTTACATCGGCGTACGACGCGAGAATCGTCCAGCTCGGCGGGAAGGTTTACTTCTAACTGTCAAGTCCCTCTCGTCCCGCTCGCGGTCATCCGCGGCGGGCGATCGGGGGAGAAGACTCTTACCAACCGCTCGCGCTCAACAGGTGCGAGCGGTTTTCTTTTTTTTAAAAATGGGATCGTGCGGATAACTTTCACGATGGCGTGGGGTGAGTGGGGCGTAGGGCGGCAAATCGGGTCTGAGGTACTTCCGGCAATTCTCTGATGCCGAACATGTGCACTTTTAAGTTCGTTGGCGTGCTCGGACACAAGGCGAATACCGCCGTGATTTGCGCGGCACCCAAGGGCGTATGGGTCAGACCATAACCCCACACATTGAAGTGCGCGTTACTTTGTTACCGGTTCGATGGCAGCAAAGACATAGGTCGTCATCTTATTGAGCTTGATGTTTCCACGGTCGGAGACAAGCGCCGCGCCGCCCTCATCTGCGCGCGCAATTACTACATTTTTCATCGGGACGGGGCGATTCGAGGCGGTCGGAATTTCGGGGATGGCCGCCTGGGCGGCTTGTGAATCGTTGTTCGGAAATGATCGTTGCATCGGGGATTCCGACTGTCCTTCACTCAAGGTCCTTGAGTCGGGGTCCTGAGATTCATTCCGCAGCCCCTGAACTGCCGGGGCTGTGGTTGCGTAAGACAAGGGGAGCAAATAGGCCGTCAGGGAAGTTGACCCGTCCTTCCACTCCGCAGTCTCCATGCGAATCGCAAGCTTGGCTGGGGCTTTTGCGCTTTTTGCGTCGGACTCGATGACTAGTCCCGAGAAGACGGCATTCCTGGGAATGATCATGCCATGGAACATCGTGGCCATCGCAAGCTTCGCCTGGACTTTTGTTCCAATCTTGGCTTTCCCGCTCTCGATATTCTCCTGCAACGTCAGAGGAAATTCATGAAGGGCCGGATGTGGCGAAGGCGTTGGTGTCTGCTGGGCGTAAGATGCCGCAAACCAAAAACCAAGCAGCGCTCCTGGCACGACGAACCGTAGACTGAACATCGGGCTCACTTCCTTGCACTATCGGACGAGAAGAGTATACCCCCGGTCCGTCAGACCAGATAACCGAAATGTTCGGGTTCTAATCGCTAAGAAAATTACCCTGCCCGCTTGCGCCGCACGGCCAGGCGGGCTATTTTGTTGAAGCATGGACAAGCTATGGCCCTATTGGCGATATTGCCGACGCCTCTAGCTGCCCTCGTGTTCGAAGCACGAACATTGCTTCATCTCTCATAGGCGAATATTCTCGACTTTGTCCGGTGCACCGTAAGTCATGAAGAAAGGGAAGCTACATCTCGCTTTTGTCTTATTGCTCTTTTCGGGTGTGGCCTTCGCCCAGCGCCCAAGTCCCTCCGACGCCATTGCGCTTGAGCAACAGGGAAAGGTTGCCGAAGCTACACAAACCTGGCAAATCATTACGCAGCAGAATCCCGGGGACGCCCACGCCTTTGCCAGCTTGGGACTAGATCTCTCCAAACAAGGGGAGTATCGCCGAGCGGCGGTGGCCTATAAGAGAGCTCTGGCGCTGAATCCTAAGTTGCCGGGCGTTCGACTCAACCTTGGGTTGGCAGAATTTAAACAAGGACACTTCCAGGCTGCGATTGGGCCTCTTGGCGGCGCGTTGGCATCCGATCCCAAGAGCGCGCAAGCTCGCACCCTGCTCGGCCTCAGCTACTACGGCGCGAGACGATTCGCCGCGGCATCCAAATATCTGGATGCCGCGGCGAAATCCAATCCTTCGAATGTCGAACTTCAGC
>DASYGR010000173.1:0-4872 GCA_035999525.1 Terriglobales bacterium | reverse complement strand
AATTATCCGGGCATATGATGAGCACAAGGTTAAGCTCGCTGAGGCGCAATTGCCGTTGATTGAAGCAAAGCCCGCTACGAATGGGAAATCGAACCAGCCTGCTCAAGTTACCCCGATTCATGTTGAGAAAGAGAGTCCCCTCGCCACCTCGATAGAAAGCGAAGGATAAGGTTTGAAATAATAAAGGAGGGCTTCATCGGCCCTCCTTGTATTTTGTTTCGTTCTGCGGCATATCGCAATGATCATTTCTCGAACGCGGCTCGTGGGGATGGATATCACCTCTCTCGGACGGTTCGTCAGCAAGGTCCGCCGGCTCGTCCCGGTTACGGGACTCGTGAATGTTCTCGTGACTAGCAGCAACGAAATGAAAAGCTTAAACAATCGGTTTTTAGGAAAAGACGCCGCAACGGACGTTTTATCGTTTCCTGCCAATGGATCGAATGGATTCGCGGGGGAAATTGCAATTTCGCTTGAGATCGCCCGATCAAATGCCGCAAAGTTGGGACATTCGACCTCCGACGAAATCAAAATCCTGATCGTCCACGGCCTGTTGCATCTCTCTGGTTACGATCATGAAAATGATCGCGGAGAAATGTGCCGTGAGGAGCAACGGCTGCGAGGGGTGCTGAGACTACCCGTCGGATTGATCGAAAGGACTCGGCGAGTTTCAAGCGCACGGGAAAAATTGCCGAAGGTCTCGCCACGCATGGCCGCGAGGGCGAAGTCATGACTCTCGGCCTTGCCGCCACTCTTCTCGTTCTGCTCGGGCTCCTGACGCTGGTTTCCTACGTGGATCGCGTGTATTCGGAAATCGGCAAATTTCTTTCCCGCGATTTCCAGGACAACATTGATGTCTTCGAAAAAGAGGTTGAACCGCGGCTGAGCGTAACGCGAGCCCGCGCCGCGTTGTCCATGGCGGTCTTAGCCCAATTGATCACTGCGGCCATCGCGATGCTCATTGGGTTCGCCGTGTTCCGCGACGGCGACTGGAGTTTGCAGGAAGTCCTTCAGGCCACGTTAAGCCTCATCCTGATTGTTATTCTTTGCAATCGGTTTCTTCCTTTCGTCTTTTTTTCCCGCACCTCCGGTCAATGGCTCGTTCGTTGGCCTTTTGTTCTGCGAATTCTTATTTACGTTGCGCTTCCGGTAACGCTGATCCTCGGATTTTTGCAGTCCGTCGCTGCGTTGACCCGGGCACACACCGAAGAGCAGCCCGAAAGTCAGGCCGAGGCCGTGGACGCATTAATCGAGGCAGGGCAGGAGGAAGGCATTCTCAACGAAGGCAACCGTGATTTGATTCAGTCGGTGGTCGAGTTCAGCGAAAAAACCGTTCGCGAGGCCATGAAGCCGCGTCCGGAAATTGTTGCTGTCCCGGTCGAAACCACCGTTGAACAGTTCATTGATTTGTTGCGCACAAAACCATTCTCCCGGGTCCCCGTCTTCGAAGGCAGCATCCACAACATCAAAGGGATCGTTTACGCACAAGACGTTCTTCAGGTTCCTGACACCGAGGCTCGCGCGCGGCGTGTGGATTCGCTGATGCGCAGAGATGTTTACTTCGTGCCGGAAAGCAAGTTGGGCAAAGATCTTCTGCGCGAAATGCGAAA
Source organism: Terriglobales bacterium (assembly GCA_035999525.1). Taxonomy (GTDB): domain Bacteria; phylum Acidobacteriota; class Terriglobia; order Terriglobales; family Acidobacteriaceae; genus PALSA-188. The sequence goes on along the minus strand of DASYGR010000173.1, from coordinate 3,265 downwards.
CAACAATATCCGCATGGCCATCGTAGTGGACGAGTACGGCGGTGTGGCTGGATTAGTTACGATCGAAGATCTGGTCGAGGAAATCGTCGGCGAGATACGCGACGAACACGAGAATCCTGAGGTAGTTCGTGAAACCGATTCATCCTATGTCGTTCGAGGCAACATGGATGTGGACCGGCTTGATGAGTTGTTCGGCATCCGACCAGAGGGAAAGGAATCATCTACGGTTGCAGGCTTGGTCAGCGAGCTTGCCGGGCGAATTCCGCGAAGAGGCGAAGTCGTTGAGGAAAACGGTCTCCGCTTCGAAGTCATGGAATCCACTGAACGCAGAGTGGAGCGGGTGCGAATCTCGCTTGCTCAGCCCAGCCAGATGAAGCTGATATAGTTAGCTCTAACTCCTTGCTTCTAACCCAGTTCCCCTATGGCCTTTCACTCAGGATTCGTATGCATTCTCGGGCGCCCCAACGCTGGCAAGTCAACGTTGTTGAACGCTCTTGTCGGTGAAAAGCTGGCAATCATTAGTCCCAAGCCCCAGACGACGCGGAATCGTATCCTTGGAATCATTCAAATTCCGAAACGTAAACATAAAGCCGGCGGTCAGATCATTCTGATTGACACGCCCGGTGTGCATAAGGCGGAAACGTCGCTTGGCCGAAGAATGATGAGCGAGGTGCGAGAAGCCGCCGAGGGATGCAATCTCCTGCTCCTAATCACCGACGCTACCCGGCGCTTCGGTGAAGAAGATCAGAGCGTCCTCGAAATCTTAAAGAAAGTCAAAACACCATCGCTGTTATTGCTAAACAAAATTGATTTGATTAGGGGAGGGAAAGAGAAATTGCTTCCCTTAATCGCGCAATACTCAGAACTCCATCACTTCAAGGAAATTATTCCCATCTCGGCTCGTAAGCCCGAAGGCCTCGATTTGCTTCTGGAGAAAGTTGTTTCAGTGCTCCCGGAAGGACCGCATTATTTCCCCGACGATCAAGTCACCGACCAGCCCGCGCGGTTCATGGTGGCTGAACTCATTCGCGAACAAATTCTGGCAGAAACGAAGGAAGAGGTTCCCCACGCGGTAAGTGTTGTAGTCGAACAGTTTGAAGAAGGGGCAAGACTCACTCGCATCGCCGCAGTGATCTATTGTGAGCGCGATGGCCAAAAGCGCATACTGGTAGGCAAGCAAGGTCAGATGCTCAAAAAGATTGGCACAGCAGCGCGTCTGCAAATCGAAAAAATGGTAGGCACGAAAGTCTTCCTGGAACTCTTCGTAAAAGTGCAACCCGGCTGGCGCGACTCACAACGATTTGTGGATGAACTCGATTGGCGCCGGCAATTGGAACGATTAACCCCCAACGTCCGGCGGAATCACATCCCTAACGACTAGGCCAGTTCAACGGTTTCCTTCGTGTACCTTCGTGTCCTCTGTGGTTAATAAGTTTTGGAACTTGAGTCCACTACTCTTTCACCGATATTCCCAAAGCTCTCATCTTTCTATACAAATGACTTCTCTCCAACCCAAGCACCTCGGCGGTCCGGCTAACGTTCCCGTGATTCTCGTCCAGTTTTTTCAAAATGTAGTCGCGCTCGTACGCTGAACGCGCTTGATGCAGCGTGGAGAATTCAGCCCCAGCCGCGCGCCGCGTTCCGTCCCGATAGACTAAAGGCGGAAGATGTTTGCGCTCGAACCGCGTCGTGGTCGGATTCATAATCACAATGCGCTCGATCACATTGCGCAGCTCTCGAATATTTCCCGGCCACGAGTAACCAACCAGTGTATCAATCGCGTCTTCGGTGATCTCGCGCGGACGGCGTCCATATGCGGCCGAAAATTCCTTCAAAAAATGCCGGGCAAGCAATGGAATGTCCTCCTTCCGCTCGCGCAGGGGAGGCACAGAAAATGGAATCACATTCAGCCGGTAAAACAAGTCTTCCCGAAAATTTCCCTTCGAGATTTCTTCTTCCAAATCTTTATTTGTGGAAGCAATGACCCTCACGTCCACGGTAATGGGTTCTTCGCTCCCCAACGGCGAGAATCGTTGTTCATCCAGAGTGCGCAATAATTTCGATTGCGTCTTAAGGCTCATGTCTCCAATTTCATCGAGGAATAAAGTTCCTCCATGCGCTCTCTGCAATTTTCCTTCTTTGTCGTTATGAGCAGCAGGAAAAGAACCCTTGCGATGCCCGAACAGTTCACTCTCGATCATGTCTTCGGGAATCGCGGCGCAGTTTACTTCTACAAACATTTCCTCTTTGCGAAGACTGTTTGCGTGAATGGCGTTCGCGACCAATTCCTTCCCGGTCCCAGATTCCCCATAGATAAGCACCCGTCCATTGGTTGGCGCCATGAGTTGAATCTGCTGGCGCAAAGCCTTCATGGGAATGCTGTCGCCCGCAATAATGCTTTTCGGCGTTAGCTGTTTTTTTAGGTCGCGATTTTCATTTCGCAGATGGCGGGCATCAATCGCATGCTTTATCAGGATTACGGTCTTGTCTATGGAAAGCGGTTTTTCAAGAAAGTCGTAAGCCCCGAGCTTGGTGGCGCGAACCGCTGTCTCGATCGTGCCGTGGCCCGAGATCATGACGATTTCGGGAGCATTCTCCATCTCGCGGATTCTTTCGAGAGTCTCCAGGCCGTCCACGCCAGGAAGCCAGACGTCCAGCAATATCAGATCGAATGCGCGCTTCCGAAGAACCTCAAGGCATTGCTCACCGCTTTCGGCGACTGAAACTTGATAGCCTTCATCTTCCAATACGCCTTGAAGCGACTGCCGGATGGTGGATTCGTCATCCACAATAAGGATTTTATGCATGGTGAAGCGCAGGACTTGCAGCAACGGATTCCAATACCACTGGCAACTCAACTATAAACCGCGTGCCGGATGGTTTATTTTCCTCGACCCGGATGGACCCGTTGTGATCTTCAATAATTCGGCTGACGATAGCAAGGCCGAGACCAGTGCCGCGCTGCTTGGTCGAAAAGTAGGGAAGAAACAAACGCTCTTTCAATTCGCGAGACACACCGTGTCCCGTATCCGAGATAACGATTTCGACTGCATCGCCGGTGGCGACCATTGCCGTGGAAATGTAAATTTCCCGCAGCGGAGAATTCAGCATAGCTTCGGCCGCATTATCCACGAGATTCGCCAGCGCCCGTTTGATTGCTTCGGGATCCGCCATCACCTTGGGTAGATCGGGAGCGAGCCGCGTGCTGACGTGAATGCTATCCAACCGTCCATCGAACATGCCTAACGCAGTCTCCACGATTCCG
>DASYGR010000138.1:0-5778 GCA_035999525.1 Terriglobales bacterium | reverse complement strand
AGACGAGGTGAAGAAAGAAGCTCTAAAAGAACTGGGGCGACTGTCGCGCATGTCTCCGATGGCCGCGGACTATTCTGTTACGCGCAACTATGTGGAGTGGCTGGCTGTGTTGCCTTGGGCAAAGACGTCGGGCGGCGAAGTGGACATCGTAAAGGCCAAGGAAATTCTCGATACCGATCATTACGATCTCAAGAAAGTCAAAGATCGCATTTTGGATTATCTTTCCGTGCGCCGGCTAAAGCCAAGCATGAAAGGACCAATTCTTTGCTTCGTAGGTCCTCCCGGAGTCGGCAAGACGTCTCTTGGAAAGTCCATCGCACGTGCTTTGGGACGCAAGTTCGTCCGCATCTCGCTGGGTGGTGTGCATGACGAGGCCGAAATTCGTGGCCATCGTCGAACATATATCGGCGCTTTGCCGGGACAGATCATTCAGGGAATTCGCCGTGCAGAGACCAAAGATCCAGTTTTCATGCTGGATGAAATTGACAAAGTGGGCCGCGACTTTCGCGGAGACCCGTCTTCGGCGTTGCTTGAAGCGCTCGATCCCGAGCAGAATTCTGCATTCCGGGATAACTATCTTGATGTGACATTCGATCTTTCCAAAGTCATGTTCATCACCACGGCGAACATGCTTGATCCGATTGCCGAGCCGTTGCGAGACCGCATGGAAATTATCGAACTCCAGGGGTACACCGAAGAAGAGAAAGTTCATATCGCATTTCAGTACCTCGTGCCGCGGCAGATTGAAGAGAACGGCATCACGGCGGAGCAAATTGAATTTCCGCCTGAGGCCATGAGCCACTTGATCCGCCATTACACGCGGGAAGCGGGAGTCAGAAATCTTGAGCGCACCATCGGAACCATTTGCCGCAAGCAAGCACGGCGACTCGCGGAAGGGAAGACTGAAAAGCTGATCGTGACCGATGAGATTGTTCAGGAATTTCTCGGTGGCATAAAAGTTCGCAGCGAAGGCGAAATAGCGGAACGCACGAAACGCGCCGGAGTTGTGGTTGGACTTGCATGGACGCCGTCTGGCGGCGATGTCCTGTTCATCGAAGCCAACACTATGAAGGGCAAGGGCGGTTTCACCATGACCGGGCAGATCGGTCAGGTGATGCAGGAATCCATGCAGGCTGCGCTGACGTGGGTGCGATCGAACGCGGTGCAACTTGGAATCCAGGAAACTTTCTTCGCCGAGCACGATATTCATATTCACGTTCCTGCGGGTGCAATCCCGAAGGACGGCCCCTCTGCGGGAGTCACGATGGCGACGGCGCTGGTTTCGCTTCTCAGTTCGCGGCCGGTGCGTCCGCTAACGGCGATGACCGGCGAAATCACATTGAGCGGGAATGTTCTGCCGATCGGCGGCGTGAAAGAAAAAGTGCTTGCGGCGAAGCGTGCTGGAGTGCATGACGTGATCCTGCCGGCGGAAAACAAGATGAATGTGGATGAGGATCTTACGCCGGAGCAGCTTGAGAATCTCAGCATTCATTACGTCAAAACCATTGATGAAGTTCTTGATTTGGCCCTGCCTTCGACGATTATCGAAGAGCATCAGGACGCCGAGGAGCGCGAGAAGGTGCTGAGTGAGCAGCCGGTCGCTTGAGGAGCTAATTACTTTGCAGACGAATGCCAGTCCCAGTACGGACTGGCATTTTTGCGAGGATTTACAGATAGATGCCTACCCAGTTAACCGTATAGAACTTCTTGCCGCGAGGGGTGTTTAATTCCAGTGGGATGGTAAGCGGCAGGGACGTGGGTCGGAAGCGCAGCAAGCTGCGTCTCTACAGAAAATTGTGAGGAAAAAATGAAAACCAATAAAGTCTTCGCCATTGCTCTAGCTGGATTGGTGCTATTGCTACAGGCTGCTCTATACGCGCAAGACCAGGATCAAAACGAAAGTCCGAGCCAGGATCCGCCGAGCCGGGTCGCACGTCTTAACCATTCCGACGGCTCCGTTTCTTTCCAACCCGGCGGCGAGGGCGATTGGGTGCAGGCGGTGGAGAATCGTCCGCTTACGACTGGGGACAATTTGTGGGCGGATCAAAATTCCCGCGCCGAATTGCACATCGGTTCGACAGCCTTGCGCCTTGGAGCCGAATCCAGTCTTACTTTTCTCGATCTCGACGATCAAACTACGCAATTGAAGCTGTCGCAGGGAACGCTTTTGCTTCGCGTGCGGCACCTGGATGACGGAGACAATCTGGAGGTGGACACTCCCAATCTGGCCTTCATTGTGCAGCGCACGGGTGAATACCGGATTGATGTGAATGCCGATGGCAACGAAACCGACACTACTGTTTGGCATGGCCGCGGCGAGGTCACCGGCGGCGGATCAACTTACACCGTAGTGGCCGGGCAATACGCGCGGTTTGCCGGTACTGACGAACTGAATCATGAAATTGATCAAATTCCGGCATCCGATGATCTAGACACCTGGGCTTTCAGCCGCGACGAGCACGAAGATCACTCCGAATCGGCGAATTATATCTCTCCGGAAATGACGGGATCAGAAGATCTCGACGATTACGGAAGCTGGCATTATGTGGCCGAATACGGTCCAGTGTGGACACCGCGCGGCATTGATGCTGATTGGGCCCCCTACCGGCACGGTCATTGGGCGTGGGTCGCGCCCTGGGGATGGACTTGGGTGGAAGATGAGCCGTGGGGTTTTGCGCCGTTCCACTACGGACGTTGGGCGTACGTGTCTGATTCATGGTGCTGGGTTCCCGGACCGGTCGTGGTGAGACCGGTGTATGCCCCGGCGCTGGTGGCATTTGTTGGCGGCGGAGGATTCAGCATTGGCGTGGGAATCGGCGGCGGCGTGGGCGTGGGATGGTTCCCGCTCGGTCCGCGTGAAGTTTATGTACCGTGGTATCGGACCAGCCCGCGATACGTGAATAACGTGAATATTACAAATACGCGAGTCAGTGTCACGCAGGTGACGAATGTTTATAACTCGTATAACACGACTAACGTTTCTCGAGTCACTTATGTCAATCAGCACGTGAACAACGCGGTCACGGTGGTCTCGCACGACACGTTCGTGAATGCGCGACCGGTACGGCAGAATATAGTTCGCGTAGATGCGCGCCAGATTCAGCAAGCTCAAGTGGTTCGTGCGGCGCCAGTGCAGCCAGTTAGAGCGAGCGTCATGGGCGCAGGTGCAACGGCCCGATTCAGGCCTCCAACCGCGGTAGTGAGCCGCCAGGTTGTTGCGACTCGAAATCCGACACCACCGAGGCAGTCATTCGAACAGCGTCAAGCAGCAAATGTGAGGACCGAGACTCCGGGAACGCCGCAGCCTGCTGGTCGGATGGGGAATGAGCCAAATCGTCCCAACGGCGCGGTAGCAAATCAAGGGCGACCGCAGGAACCGGCGGTTAGGAATAATGAAGCGGCGCGACCGCAGGAACCTGCAGTCAGAACCAATGAAGCGCCGCGACCACAGAACGACATACGCCCACAAGGACCACCGGCGAATGTGCAGACGGGCAATGTGCAAACAAGAAATGTCCCACGGCCTCAGGACAATGTGCATGCCGAGCCACCGCAAAATAATCGTACGTTCGCGCCGCAACGGCAGGTGGACGCAACTGCTCCACGGCCGCAGAATGCCGAACAAGCGCCGATGAACAACCGGAACGTTCCACGGCCGCAGCAGCCCGTACAGCCTGTACAGAATGAGCGTCCGGCAAACGATAATTCGCGAATAACCCAGCAGCAACCAACACATCCACTAGTGAGACAAGCTCCGCCAGTGGAGCCGCGGCCTGAACAACAAAGAAATGAAGAGCAGAAGTTCAGCACCTGGCAGCAACAACGCCAGGCAGCAGCTCCGCGAGAGGCCCCGCGTCCTGCGGAACGGGCGCAACCTCAGCAACGATCGCAACCGCAAGAGCGATCGCAACCAAAAGAGGAGCAGAAGAAAGAGCCCCACAAGTAAGCATTAGTATTCGGCAACGCTCGCGTAGGGACAGCCGCCCCGGCTGTCCTTTTTTTTCTGGGATAGAATTCCAGCGAGCCCAGACAGCAAAAGAGTAATCGAGCATTCCTGACCATGAGTCCAGTGACGCACTACCTAACGGGATGGGTTTTCGCGAACTGCGCGCGATTAAGTCGCAAAGACCGAGCCATCGTCACTTTAGCTTGCGTTATTCCCGACGCTGATGGTCTCGGAATCATTCCTGAAGTTCTGACGAGAAACTCGACGCATCCTTTGTTGTGGTTTTCGCTCTACCATCACTCTTTGCACACTTTGTTTTTTAGCCTGATAGTTGCCGTGTTTTCCGCAGTCCTCGCATCGCAAAAGTGGAAGACCGGGCTCCTAGCAGTTATAAGTTTCCACATCCATCTGTTCGAGGATATCCTTGGTTCGCGCGGGCCAGATGGTTATCAGTGGCCGATCCCATATCTAAAGCCGTTCTCTTCGTCGTTGCAACTGACGTGGCATGGCCAGTGTATGTTGAACTCGTGGCAAAACTACGTCATTACTCTGGCGTTGTTATTCTTCACGCTTTGGCTGGCGCGGCAAAGAGGATTCTCGCCGCTAGAGATGTTTTCGAGGAGGGCGGATAGTGCGTTGGTGGCTTCGCTTCGGCAGCGGTTCGGTTCTCCCGCGAACTAGAAACGGTGGGGTGGCGCAGCGGCTCACCGCTGCGATAAAGTTCTCGCAGATTTGCCGATGTAAACTCGCGGGCAAGGGCGCCCGCGCTACACGATCAGCCCAAATACTTCACAAACTGCCCCGTCTGATTGTCGAATCCGGGGAAGACCTGATTCAAATCTTTATTTCCCAGATGCCGATAGACTGCTTCGCCGATGACGCGGCGGAAGTCCGTGGTCAACGCTAGATCGCGTCCTTCGTAAAGCTGAGATTGGTCGAGGCCGGGCCAGCGTCCGTAAACCTTGCCGCCTTTTACTGGGCCCCCTATTACGAACATGACGTTAGCGTGGCCATGATCGGTACCGCGATTCCCGTTTTCGCGAGCAGTGCGTCCGAACTCGGACATCGTTACGACGACGGTATCTTCGCCGAGATCGCCCAGATCAATCCAGAAGGCTGCGAGCGATTGTGAAAACTCGCGCAGCACATTGGCGATCTGGCCTTTCGTGCTGCCTTCGTTGACGTGGTGATCCCATCCGCCGATGTCGGCGAATGCGACCTGCACGCCGAGGTTGGCCTTGATCAATTGGGCAAGCTGTTTGAGGCTGTCGCCAAAACGTCCTTTAGGATAATTGGCAGCGGCTGCGGGAGTGTATTTCGATGGATCAGCCGCTTTCAGCATCTTCACCGCTTCGAAAGTCTCCTGCCCGGTGCCGTGCAGAACTGAATCTACGGACTGATCGTACATTGCCTCGAAAGTGTTCGAAATCGGCATGGCATTCGGGTTGCGTCCGCCCACGCCGAAATCGTTGATGTCGTTCAAGGCTACAGCGGGCTCGCTTCCGGAAAGTATGCGCGGCAGCGACGGCCCCATCGCGATGGCGCGAAAAGCAGAGTTGGCGTCAGAGTCGGGAAGCGATCGCAAGGTGCGGTTCAGCCAGCCATCGTCGGTCGCCTTCACTCCGGGCGTGCCAGACTCCATGAAGTCTTGTGCGTCGAAATGCGAGCGAGAAGGATCGGGCGATCCGGCGGCGTGAACGATCGCCAACTGACGCTGATTCCACAGAGGCTCGAAGGCCGACAAGGAAGGATGCAGCCCGAAAAATCCGTCGAGATCAATGACCGCATTGCGCGGAATATTGATGGATGGCCGCATCGCATAATAGGCCTGC
>DASYGR010000118.1:0-3073 GCA_035999525.1 Terriglobales bacterium | reverse complement strand
AGATATTTCATTCGTCAGTTCACCCCGCCGGAAATGGCGTGGGCGGAGCAATGGCGAACGCGGGTATCCGCATCGTGCTCGAAGTGCAGGACATTGACCCAGCCAATCCTGCCAGCCTGATCGCACCTTCTAACGTATTGTTTGATGGAGTGATTTCAGCATCCTCCGACTTTTGTTCCTACGCATTGGTAAACGCGATGAACATGCAGTGCTCAATCGCGTTCACAAGGCTTCTAGAAGCAATTGATACAGAGGTTCGGAGTGCGTTGCCGGGGCAAAGTTACGTCACACGATTAGTGGGAGCGCTGTCTGAAGGAGCGGAATGCAACACATCGAGTTCAGAGTTGACATTCTTTACCGCATACGTCCCCGCGGCAAACCAAGCGATCACGGTTCGCTACCGCAGTCACGGGCAAGCAATCGCCAGGGTCACGAATCCGGCGAGCATCACGGCGCAATCTAGAGGTATTGACAATGGCCTGCACGGAACAGTGCGTCACGTGAAAGACCCGATTTCGCGTACGGCTGCGGATTGTGAAAATGCAGCTCTGGCAATGCTGGATGACCTGATCACCCCTGCATGGACAGGTGAATACGACACGTGGAGTGATTTTCTACCAGGGAACGCCACTGATATTTTTCCCGGGGACGGTCTAAATATAAATATTCCTTCTCGGTCGGCAACATTTCAAGCCGTCGTGCGGGAAGTGAACATTGAGGTAAAAGACCTTACCGGCGAGCACAGTGCTTATAAAATTACGTTCGCGAATGACGCCGCCAAGAGTCTAGCTTTCGAATTCAACTCTGCAAAAATCGCCAGCGCCCTAACGGTCACAGCTATCAGCAATACACAAGTGGGATCAGTTTTTTTGGCAGATCTTACGGCAGCGGAGATCACCAATACTTCGTCAACTACTGTAACGATTGACGCAGGCGCCGCCCCTGTAACAGGAGGGGGAATTGAAGTTCGATGGAGTGATGCAGGATGGGGTCAGGGCAACGGCCGAAATTTGGCAGGCCGATTTAACAGTCAAGTTTTTACACTGCCCCGTCTGTCACGCGTACAGAATTATTTTGTGCGCCTGTATGACGCATCCATCCCGCCGAAATATTCGCGTTATTCTGCGGCCTTGCATCTTGACTTTCCGTTATGAAAAATGAAGAAGACAATTCGTGCGGTTACGTACATCAGAGCACCGTGGGACGACAACAACCGCTCGTAGTGCGTGTTACTGACAACGATTTTCAGCGAGACGTGCTTGAAAAACTCGGACGACTCGAAGCGAAGATGGACATGCTTTTCGGCGGTGGCCAACCGGGACGGATGAAAAACGCCGAGGATCGAATCGTAATTTTAGAGCGAAATGACATCAAACGTAGCGTTTATGACAGGTTGCTGAATGCGGTGATCACAGTTGCTATCAGCGTCGCCATTGCCATGCATGACCGGTTGGGAATCAGATAGCGTTTGGGATGCTCAGTTCCCAGATCTCAGTAATACTTCCACCTTTCTCGGCAAAATAAAATTTAATTACAGGAGCAGTTCATGAACTTCTTGTCTACGCTATTGCAAGGAATATCCTTCATTCCGGCGATCGTGAGCGGAATAGAAAACATTTTCGTAGGACGCCCCGGCTCGGAGAAAAAGAGTGCAGCGTTATCTTTTTTGGAGGCGGCGTTGTCAATGGGCGACGCGGTGGCAAGCCGGCAAATTGTTGACGAGGTCAAATTCAGGGCTGGACTCGAAGAAATAATTTCTGGCGTGGTCGAGTGCCTCAATGCCTCGGCTTGGGCAAAGGCGGCGATACCGGCAAAGACGGCAGCGCAGCAGAACCCAGTAACAATCTAGCCGACTTCTTCGGTCCAGTTTTCCAGAGTCTTCTTGACTAGCGCCATGAACTGGTCCGCAACTGCTCCGTCAATCACACGATGGTCGTATCCAAGCGTAAGGTGAACGAGCGATCGTATGGCGATGGAATCGTTTCCCTCTTTATCAGTTACGACGACGGGCGCTTTGGCGATGCCGCCAACGCCCATGATTGCGGAGTTCGGCTGATTGATAATTGGCAAACCAAATACCGCGCCGAATTGTCCAGGATTGGTTACGGTGAAGGTTGAGCCCTCGACATCTTCGGGCTTCAGCTTTTTGGATCGGGCGCGCTCACCCAAATCACTGATTCCGCGTTGCAATCCCAGGAAATTGAGATCGCCGGCATTCTTCAACACGGGAACAATAAGACCCCAATCCAGGGCGACGGCAATTCCAACATTTACGTTGCGGTGATAGCGGATGCCTTCGCCTTCCATCGAGGAATTGACAATCGGAAATTGCTGCAATGCAATGATGGCCGCGCGAACGAAGAATGGCATAAACGTAAGCCGCACGCCATTGCGCTTCTCAAATGCAGATTTTGTTTTATTCCGCAAATGCACGATTGGAGTGATGTCCACTTCGAACATGCAATGAACGTGAGCGCTGGTCCGGCGGGATTCGATCATTCTTTGCGCAATGATCTTGCGCATTTGGGTTAACGGAACAAGGTCGCCGGGGATGGAAGAAGTACTGTGCGCCGCCGGAGGCGCGCTTGCGGTGGCGCTCGCAGTCGCAGGACGGAGTTTTGATTCCTGCCCCTCGATAAAGGCAAGAACATCCTGTTTCGTTATCCTTCCACCGAGACCTGTGCCAGGCACTTGAGATAGCTCAATGCTATGTTCGCGAGCCATCTTGCGAACCAGAGGCGAGGATCGGGTATGGTCGTCTTCATCGTCTGCGACAGTCTCTTTTTCTACAGGTTCAGGAGCCTCTTGCTTAGCGGGCGCTTCTTTCTTTTTCTCGGGCGGTTCCGGTTGTGCTTGTGCCGCTGATTTTCCGGGGCTTGCGGCAGTTGCCTCGCCATCGGCGGCAATGGTTCCCACTACTGTGTTCACCTGAACCGTGGCGCCTTCGCTAACCTTAATATCCTGGAGCGTACCGGATGCAGGCGCGGGAATTTCAGCGTCCACTTTGTCGGTGGAGATCTCAAACAAGGGTTCGTCCCGGCGAATTTTGTCTCCAGGTTTCTTCAACCACTTT
>DASYGR010000076.1:0-11121 GCA_035999525.1 Terriglobales bacterium | reverse complement strand
AAATACGCACAGTTGGGAAAGCAAATCGAGATGTTGCAGCAAGCCGCGGAGAAGCTACGCGAAATCGCGCCGCTCCTGGCTGAAAGCGATGAGGACGACAGCAGCGTCCTTTCCGAAGTCGATGAGCCTAACAGCATGGCTGCGTCGGCTGGAGTTGGGGCCGGATCAAATCTGGGTACCCCTGCCAAGCCCCGCGGAGTTGCTCCGCGATGGCCGTAGGCTAAAGCCGCGGGTGGTCTGAATCTATGGTTCTCCGGGCTCTCCTTGTTTCCGCAGACGATGGCGCAATCGCCATTCTGAATTCAGTTCTTTCCGAATTCGCAGTGACAGTGCAGCACTGCGTCCATTCTTCGGAAAAATTTTGCCTGCCGGAATATGACCTGGATGCGCTGGTCATTGATTTTGACGACCGTGATCAAGCAATTTCAATCGTTCAAAGCATCCAAAGCTCGCCATTTCCTCCTTTAATCGTCGCAATGCTGAAAGACCAGGGCTCGGTACGAAGTGCGTTTGCCGCAGGCGCAAACTTCGCGTTGTACAAGCCCGTTTCAGAAGACAAGGCACGCGCAACTCTACAGGCGGCCATAGCATTGATCAAACGCGAGAGGCGCCGTTGCTTTCGGGTTCCGGTTCAGGTCCCGGTGCAGCTTCAAATCGAAAACGTTGTTGAAAAAGAAGGCATCATATTGGACATCAGCGAGGATGGCGTTGACATCCTCACGGCCGAACCGATTTGTCCTTCTTCGAAAGTTCGCGCTCGATTTGCGATACCCGGTTGCATTGAGAACGTTGACATTTGGGGTGAAGTGGCGTGGGCAAACCCAAACGGCCAATCAGGAATGCGCTTCATCGAAATTCCAGCAGGTCTGCGAGATGCATTCAGAGAGTTTATCGCCAGCCATGCTCCAGAGCTCCCGGCCGAAGATTCCTGGCAAGATTCAGAATGCAAATTAACCGATCTCAGCTTGGGCGCATGTTACGTGGAAACGGCATCTCCATTTCCGGAACGTTCAGTTGTTGACCTTTACCTTCGAGTTAACGACACAGAGGTGAGTGCCGAAGGAACGGTACAAGTCATGCATCCGGAAGTTGGCATGGGCATTGAATTTGCGTCGCGGACGCCAGCGCAACGGGAAGAAGTTCAAAATCTTCTCAATTTGTTGACATCTTGTCCTGGCACCCTTCCGAAGTTGAGAATCGCGCCCCGTTCGCTTTCCCTGTCCGAGAAATTTACAAATGAAGGAGCCAACGGACTCGACGACCCGCTACTTGAACTTCTGCGGAACCACGAATCCTTAAGCCAGGAACAGTTCCTGCATGAACTCCAGCAACAGCGGAGTCCGCAAGAAGCAGTGACTGCATAGGGTCTGGGTAGAATTAGACTTCATCGTGCCGGCGGAGTCCACTTGTTCAAGAATGTCAACAAGTCTTCAGGGCCAAGAGCCCGGGCATTCTCGAACTCGCCATTCTTCTGACTGGTAAGTAATTTGCCGTCGGAATCAAGAATCGCCAGCCCTGGAATTCCCTTCTTCATGGGGACTTGGTACTGTTCCATTAAATCCTGGTTCTTGTCGCCTCTTCCGACATCAACGTGCACAACTTCGTAGTTACGCGCGAGAAGCGCGGCTATATCCTGGCGGTGAAATGCCGTATCGAGGACATGGCAGTCGTAGCACCAGTTCGCTCCGAACACCACGATGACACGTTTGTGCAGTCGAGAAGCCTCCTCAAGCGCGTGTCTGATCTCGGCGTGGGCATCACTCCCGGGAGAATAAATATTGTTGCTCACCGAAAGCGGCTGCTCCAGTTTCGCAGCGTCGGATCGCGTGAGAGCGATCAATCGCCACGTGTCCCCCTGGTGCTGCCAGACTTCTCCGGCGGAGACATATAAAACATGGTTAGCCGACGATCCTCCTGAGCGGATTTCTATTTTCAAGACCAATCGTCGCAGGTCCAGCTGCGGCGAATCGGATTGCGAAATATCAATCTTGAGATCGCGCGCGTTGAGTCCGGTCCAGAATGCCACGTCGGCAGCCGCGTCGAGTTCTCCCTTGGGAGAGCTGATTCGTGCGGCAGGATTGGTACTGTAAAGCGATCTCAGCGCGTCAGCATCGTGGTGACTGACGGCAGCCTTCCACTGATCGAGCGGAGGCAAGGATTTGTTCTGGGCCGAAGCCGTCTGCCCGAAGCACGATGGCGACATTAGTCCCAGACACAAAATGATAAGACTGGCCCCGAACTGAGTGCTCCTGAGCTTCACAGAATTGTTTTCTCCATTTCGATGGCGAATGGTTCAGTATAACTCTGCCCTGTCGAGTGGAAGCGCTGTGTTTGTCTGATTCGTGGGCCAGTTTTGGAGCAGCCGGCAATCCGCCTAGACCGATCGCCTCTAATCTGCCGAATTTTGGGGCCGCCACGGTTTTCAAATTAATGGGCCGACACTAGGGATTTTCTAATCATAATGAAGCGCTCGCATCGGGTTTACGCGCAACGCTCGTCTGGCCGGCCACAATGCCGCAACCGTAGCAACCACCAGCAAGATCCCGATCGCACCCAGATAACTTCGCGAATCGAGATTGCTAACGCCGAAAAGTACCCGGCGGAGGACCTGCGACAGCACGGCAGTTCCGACCAATCCGGCCAGCAGGCCGACGGCGACGGACCACACGAACTGGCGCAGAATCGCAAACAACACATGACCCGGCCTCGCACCTAGCGCAATCCGGATCGCAATTTCCTTCGTCCGTTCTGAAACTGTATAGGCTACCAGGCCCAGGAGGCCAATCGCTGCCAGCAGCACCGCCGCAATCCCCAGTAGGCTTACCGCCATCGCGGCGTGTTCCACCTGCTGTACATTCCACTGAAAATCGCTCTTGAGCAACCGGATATACGGAAATAGTTTTGGATCGATGCTCTCTGCGATCGACTTCGCCATCGGCGGCAAACCCTCCGGCGGACCGACTGTCTTCACCAGCACCACCATGCTGGGCATATCCGTTGTTTGTGCCGCTTGATACATCTCCATCGCATCGCCATCGTTCATGGCCATGGTTCGCGCGTTGGCTGCCACGCCCACCACGTCCTTTTCCCAAAATCGCTTGCCCACGGGATCCTGGCCCGGGAACTGTTTCCGCGCCAGCGACTCGCTCAAGATGACGGCATTGTTTTCGCCCGGCAGCAGATTCCGCCCATGCAGTAGCGGAATATCCATAGTGCAAAAAAAATCGGCATCAACCCAACTCGGGTAGATTGTCACGGCCTTTCCCCCGATGTCGGCGGTAGTGGTTGAAACGTTTTCATGACCTAGCGGAGACATGGAAGATAGTGACACCGACGTCACTCCCGGCAACGCGCGCAACCGGCTTTCAAATTGATCCATATAAGCTCGTGCTGCGATGGGCGTGTAGCTGTGGCTAGCGAGCCCAGGATCAATTGATGACACCTGTTCATACCCAAAGCCGGGATCGGTGTACAGCACGTGCTGCGTCGCCCGCACCAGCAATCCAGCCACAATCAGCAGCACGCAACTTGCCGCCACCTGCGCGCCAACCAGTAATTGCCGTGCAATCTTCTTTCGCTGCCGCTGCCGGGCGGTCTGCAATGCTGGCGCCAGTCCGAAGAAGATTGCCGCCGCCAGCGCCATTCCTACGGCAAACAGGCACACCCGCCAATCGGGCGCCGCGCTCTGCCATGCGGGAGCGCCGATCATCACCAGCATCGTCCTTAATACAACATAGCCCATAGCGAAGGCCGCCGCCGATCCCAAGAGCGCCAGCAGCAGACTTTCCGTAAATAACTGACGGAAAATGCGCTGTCGGCTCGCCCCAATCGCCACGCGAATTCCGATCTCGTGTTCCCGCGTCACTCCGCGGGCCAGCAACAGCCCACCTAGGTTCGCGCACGCCACCGCCAGGATCAACAGGGTGAGGGTACCGACTAGGGCCATCGCGACATATACCTCCGGCTTCATTACCTGGAAGTGTCCGCCCGGATCAGCCTTAATAAACTCTTGATCCCAGATATCTTTGGGATGTTGCTTGCGGAGTTCATTAGTCAGCACGAGCAACTCCTGTTCGGCCACCTTCGCAGTTACACCCCGCGACAGCCGCCCCCACATTTCTACACTGCCGCCGCCAGAAGTCTCGGTCAGCGCCTTGCTGGCTTCCACGAAATAGGGTACCTGTGTCATCGGCAACCAGACATCCGGATGTTGGCCTCCGAGGCTCGCGAATGCATGCGGAGTTACCCCAACTACCGTCGCCGTTTTCTTGTTAACAGAGATGACCTTGCCCACGATGGATGGATCCGCCCCGAAGCGGCGCTGCCAAAACCCAAAACTTAGCACCGCCGCTGGGTCCGCACCAGCGGTATCGTCTTGCGCAGGATCCAGCAAACGCCCGTAAGCGGCCAGTGTTCCGAGTTCGGTGAAGTAGTTCGACGTAACGAACATGCCATTTACCGGTTGCACATCGCCCGCTAGCTCAATACGGGCTCCCATAGTCGCCATCGCTGCCGACAGAGTCTTCGCATTGTCGCGGTAGAAGACCACCGACGGATACGGCATCTGACTGGCTAGGTTCTCCGGAGAGCGCCGCTCTAGCCGCACCAGCGAATCCGGATCACGCACCGGCAGCGATTTCAGCACAATCACGTTGAACGCGCCGAACGCGGTGACGTTCACACCAATCCCAATCGCCAACACTAATAGGGCGGTCAGCGTGAACCCAGGCGAATTGCGCAATTTCCGCCCCGCATAACGCACATCCGTCCATAACTCCCCCGACCAGCGCAAGCCAAGCGATGCACGCACGGCATCCTTATGTGACTCGACGCCTCCGAACTCGATCCGTGCACGCCGCATCGCTTCTTGCGCAGGCACACCCCTCCGAACTAGGTCCTCGGAGCGGCTCTCGATATGAAAGCGCACCTCCGCCTCCATTTCACTCTCGAGTCGTGAAGGCTTCGTGGCCCACTTCAGCCAGGAACGAAATTGCGCGAATAGTCTCATATCGCCTCCGGCCTCGTGCGCAGAATGCTGGCGATCAGAGAAGCCATCCGATCCCACTTCTCGGTCTCCGAACGGAGCTGGCGCCGCCCAGCCGCAGTCAGGCTGTAGAACTTCGCCTTGCGATTGTTGTCGGATTCACCCCATTCGCTGGAGATCAGGCCCTGGTGTTCCAGTCGGTAGAGCGCCGGGTACAACGATCCTTGTTGGATTTCCAGCTGTTCGTTGGAGATTTGATGAATGCGCAGCAGAACGCCGTAGCCATGCAGTGAGCCGAGTGAGACGGCTTTGAGGATTAGCATGTCTAGAGTGCCTTGCAGCAGATCGATCTGCTTTCCCATGATCTCTCTCCTTGTGCGTCTTGGAGAATATAGCGCTGCCCTCCTAGAGTGTCAAGGAGAGTGTTCGGGAATGATGATTTAGGCGGGCAGCCGGAAACGATTGGCTCGACGAGCAGCGCGGAGAAAACGAAGCGAGGGCCGAACTACCGATGTTTTTCGGTTTTGCGAGATACTAATGAGGCTTCTCACGAGGATCAGCCCTGAGCCACGCCATCGCCGAAAATCAGTCCGCCGAACCGAATGCACCATCTCCACCTCTATTCGGCTGGCCAATCCTTTTCATCATGGGCGCCTCATTGGCTGTCGTGCTTCCATTTATTTTTTGGGGAAATGCTTCTGGTCATGACTTTGAATTCCACATGAACTCGTGGATGGAAATTCTGAGTCAGTGGAAGCTGGGAGTGATTTATCCAGGATGGGCTGGACTCGCCCACTATGGATACGGCGAAGCCAGATTCATTTTCTATCCGCCAATCTCTTGGACGCTGGGAGCGATTTTGGGAGTGATCCTGCCATGGCCCATTGTTCCGGCAGCCTATATATGGGTCGCGCTCACGCTTTCGGGATGTAGCATGTTTCTCTTGAGTCGCGTCTGGCTCAGTCGGAATGACGCGATTTTTGCCGCAACTTTCTATGCGGTGAACCCTTATTTCCTGGTGATTGTTTACTGGCGAAGCGCCTTTGCGGAATTGCTTGCCGGTGCGTTGCTTCCCTTGCTTGCATTGTTCGTATGGCGGTTAAGCCGGGGGCGACGAGCGCTCATTTCTTTATCGTTCATTGTCGCCGCGGCCTGGCTGACGAATATTCCTGCGGCCGTCATGGTGACTTATTCGCTGGGTTTGCTTGTGTTGGTCATTGCAATTGGAATGCGGTCGCCGGGCACGGCTGGAAGGAGTTTACTAGCAGTAGCGATAGGAATGGCTCTAGCATCGTTTTATCTTCTGCCTGCCATTTACGAACAGAAGTGGATCAACATTGCCCAAGTGCTGGCGCCCGGGGTTCGGCCATTTGATAACTTCCTGTTCACTTACATTCACGATGCCGACCATGACCGCTTCAATCTGCTCGTTTCGCTGATCGCATTTTCGGAAATAACCGCGATCGCGGGAGTCATTGTTCTTTTAAGGAAAAGACTTTCACGCCCACTGTCGTCATATTTCATTTTGTGGGGAGTGGCTTCGGTGCTGGTCATGTTTCCATTTACATCTTTTGCGTGGAAATATTTTCCGGAATTTCAATTTGTGCAGCTTCCGTGGCGTTGGCTGCTCTGTTTGAATGCCGCCTTCGCGATGCTTTTCTCTTTGGCCTGGCATCGCTGGATTCCGCGATTTCTCATCTATGCAGTCTTTCTTACGATGATTGCTTTCGTCTGGCACCGCGTCCAGCAACCGTGGTGGGATAACTCGTCAGATATTGCCGAGATGCTTGACGACCAGGAGAGCGGTCAGGGCTACGAAGGCACCGACGAATACGTTCCTGCGGGCACTGATGGGTACGACATCTCGAAGGACGCCCCACTCGTAACCTCGGACGCGCCTTCGGCGCAAGTGCAAATCCAGCGATGGAACGCCCAATCGAGACGATTTACTGCGGAAGCTAGGACCCCGTCTACACTTTATCTGCGTTCATTTAACTATCCCGCCTGGAGAGTTGAGGTCAACGGGAACGCGACGCCTACTCAAACGCGTGCTGTGACTGGGCAGATGGTCATTCCTATTCAAGCCGGCATAAACCGTGTGAGCGTCACATTCACAAGAACATGGGACCGCGCCGTGGGAATGTTAGTGTCTTTGTTCACCGCGTTTATTCTGTTTTTATTTGCATGGCGTCAGCGGCACATAGCCTCGACGTTGGGTAAACCTAAACCATGACCTCGCGCATTCTCATTGCTACGTCAAACCAAGGCAAACTTCGCGACTTCGTGGCTGCCGCTACACCTTACGATTTGGAAATTGCCACAATTCCGAATTTCTCTTCCTTCCCAGCCGTTGTCGAGGACGGTCTGACATTCGAGGCGAATGCGCGCAAGAAGTCGGAGACTTACAGCAGTTATATTCCGGGCGAACTGGTTCTCGCGGATGATTCCGGTCTTGAAGTGGACGCGCTCAATGGCGATCCCGGTGTGCACTCTGCGCGCTACGCCGCCGACAACCCACAATCGGCAGAGAGCAATACTGACGACGAGGCAAACAATCGGAAGTTGATCGGAGCGCTGGCAGCCGTCCCCCCGGACAGGCGCACCGGGCGATTTGTGTGTGTGATCGCCGCCGCGCGTGACGGACAAACACTACGAATATTCCACGGCACGGCAGAAGGTATCATTCTCGATCATCCCCGCGGGTCGAATGGATTTGGTTATGATCCCTTATTTTATTTCCCGCAGATTAAGAAGACTTTCGCAGAATTATCACTGGAGGAAAAAGCAATCTATAGCCATCGCGGATCAGCTTTTCGACAATTTTTGAAATGGCAAAGCTCAGCGGATAGGCTGTCTTAAGGGAGCGCTTTCAGGCGACACTGGTGATTCGCTCGGGCCGGACGCGTCTCATTTCGATTCGTTGCAGTATCCATAGCAGGAAAAGCAAACCCCCTAGAGCTATAAGGAAGAAAACGATCCCGCCCTCGTGATGCAATCGTCCGTAGAGAAATCCTGGATTTACGTACATTGCCAGCATTGACAGTGTGAAAATCCGGATCGCATTCTTGATCACGGAAAACGGCACGATGAAGAGAACAAAAATAAGCTTGCTCCAAAAGGATCGCAGGAAGAGATGAGCCAGGATGAGCCCTGTCAACAGCAACATGATGCTCGAGCGGATTCCGCTACACTCCTTCGCCACTTCGATTTGCAGAGTTGGGAAAGTTAACAGGAAGCCGTTTTTTAAAACGGGTAACCCCGTAGGCTTAAAGAGCGCAAATGTAGCTTCAGTCGAAGCCGTCTGAAGGTAAACCACAGCCTTATCGAGCAAGAATGGCGGCGGCGGAACTAACAGGAAAAGAAATAAGAGCGGGAAGAGTAATGACCAAAAAACGCTTCTGCCGTAAAAACCGATAACAAAAGCCATCCAGAACATAACCAGCGCAAAGATTGTGACCGACAAGGAAATGCTTCCACTGAAGCGGTAAGCATCCATCTTTCCCGCTATGCCAATCGCTAATGCGACCAGCCCCACTAGCACTCCGGCAACCGGAGAATATTGAACATCGCCTCTGAGCTTACCCCGCTCCAAATAAATGAGTGCCAAGCTCACGGGCAAGATCAGGAGAATGTGGGTGTATTCATCCACGTGCCACGCGAGTTGCAGAACTGATGCAATTTGCCTCCAGAAAACCAAGATCGAGGCTCCGATCAACATGCAAAACACCACGTCTCGCGCATGCACCGACGCAGACCGAGCGGGAATAATATTGTTTTCAGCAGTGGGCATTCAGGGATAAATAGACAGTAACAATACTAGCAGCGCGGGACACTCTGGGCATCTGAACGGCGTTTGATGGGCTTACGATGGTCACAAATTCGAGTGACGTTCCATCCGCTTTTGACGCAGGGGCACAAACGAAGCGCAGAATTTGCTATTAGGCGTATGATTCTCCGGCTGTCGCCTTCCAAACCACTTCGAGGAGATAACATAATGAAAACGATTTTTCGTCTGGCAGCTCTTCTGCTCTTGCTGACTCCCGCAGTTCTCGCTCAGGAACATTACACCGAAGGGCCCGTCTGGCGAGTGTCTCTTGTTCGGGTCAAACCCACGCATATGGATGCTTATTTAAGCAGCTTGCAAAAATCGAGCAAGCCCTTGCTTGATGAGGAGAAACGCCAGGGGACGATCATGGATTACAAGTTGTTTCTAAAAGAAACCAAGAATAGTCCTGAAGATTGGGACGTTTGCTTAGCGATTGAATACAAGAACCATGCTGCCATGGACGGCTTGGCCGCGAAAAGCGAAATGGTTCGCGACAAAATTCTCGGCGGAAAACAGCCCGCACAAGAGCTCACCGAAAAGCGGGCAGAGATTCGAGAGCTTGTCAGTTCTGAATTGCTCCAGGAAATTATTCTGAAATAGAAAAGGAATCTGGCACAAGGGGCCAATGCGAAATCGGCCCCTTGTGACAAGCAGACTTATACGCGACTAGAAGTTCACTCGGATTCCCATCTCCATCGTTCGTGGAGTAGTTCCCTCGACCGAGAGCTGCCCGAAACTCGCCGCCGCGTTGGTGACGGAGAGGCTTGGATCTATGAGTTGGTTGTGGTTCAGAACGTTCTCGACACTGAGGGAGGCCTCAGCACTGAATCGTTCTGTAATTCGGATATTTTTCTTTATCCCCATGTTCAAATTCCAGTACGGCAGGCCGCGGAACTGCCCGTACCCGCCGCTTCTCGTATCATTCCCAAGAATCAGAGGACGAATTGTGCTGTACACCGCAGTTGGATTTCCGAAGATGGTGTAGACCCCATTGACGTTGTGAACTGATGCCGAGGTGTTACTCACCGTCTGTAAACAGTTCGCATCGGTGAAGAGATTGTTGCCATCGCCGGAACCAAAATCCTCTCCGCCGCTATAACCGTTGCCGCCACTACCTGAGGTGGTACCGCAGTTCAGTGGAGCACCACTGCCGGCTGCGAAAACAAACGAAGTGGTCCAGCCTCCTAAAAGACGCCCCATCATGCCTTGCTGGCCATGATAGAACGGCAGCTGGTAAACCACGAACATCGTGTTCACGATATGTCGATCGGATGGTTGCGTGCCATACTGGGTGTCAAAGTTGAACGGATCCACGGCAGCTTGCTGACTAGTGGCCTGAACAACCCCTCCCGTCCCCAGGTCGTGGCTCCAGGTTAAATTGTTCTGCAGCGTGACGCCCTTCCAGTCATTGACCTTCAAAGTCACGAAAGCGGCATTGTAATTGCCGTGCCCCAGACTTGTTGTCATGGCGACGTTGCTCGAGACTTGTCCTGCCGTGTTCATCATGCTGACCGGAAAGTTGAATCCCGGCGTGGCTCCTCCGGTGTCCAGCGCTGACCACAGTGAGAACACCCTTTGTTGTTGCAAAAAGCCGAATGCGGCGGGGTTATTGACCAACGCCGTTGTGCAGTTCGCAAAACCGGTGCAGAAGCCGGTTCCCGCCAGTGCAGTTTCAAAGAAAGGCTGCGCGGCAAGATTAGCGAGCGTGCTCCCTGGAGTTGCCGCGTTGCAGGCCCCGATTGAGGTCGTACAACCCATCGCCCTTTCAATGTTGGCATAGGCGGTCTTGAATTGCTGCCCGCCGAGCGACATCATGTAAGGCACTGAGTTGAGATTGACCGACAAAAGCTCGTTGTGGACCCACCGGCTGATGCCGCCAACCTCCATTGAGATATTTCTGGAAAACTGGTGTTGGACCGTGAGATCAAACGAGTCAACCGAATTCGGCCGGAACTTGGGGTCCGTGGGAGAAGCAGTAGCGGCTTCAGAGTTGCCGCCGACCCCGGGGAAAAATGGCTGCGGAAGCGTTGAGCTTGCGGATGGAATCGGAGCCGTTTTGCCATCAGTTCCAATACGGAAAGCGGTCGTAGCGTCGATCGGTCCAGATGTACCGCACGTTCCATTTTTAAAAACAAACACGCAATTGACCGGCTGGATCAGGCCGGGGCTGAGTAGTGGGCCCAGCACCAGGCCCACACCGTTCAGCCGTCCATAGATTCGCCCATAGCCCCCACGGATCACCGTGTCCTTGCTAAAGGATGGGTTCCAAGCGACGGCAATGCGTGGACTAAACGCGTGGTAGAAGGGGTCG
>DASYGR010000072.1:0-6066 GCA_035999525.1 Terriglobales bacterium | reverse complement strand
TGGAAGCAACAAGCCGAGGCTGGCCAGGTCCTGCTTCATGTGCTCGGCGTCAGCTGTGCCAGTCAATGGCAGAATTCCTACGGCTCGGGCGAAACTGAACACGATTTGAGCGGGAGTCGCATTCGTGTGCGCCGCCCGTTCTGCAGTTAGAGCATGTCGAACGATTTCTACATTTGCCGTCAGAAGCGAAAAACCCTGATAGACAATCTTCCGTTCTGCGCAGAACAATCGCACATCGCGGTCCCATCCAAGCCGGGCGAAGCAGCGGTTCTGCACGAACGCCGGGGTCTCATGATGGGCGGCAGTCATCTGCTCGAGATGCTGAAGTGAAACATTGCTCACGCCTAGAAAACGCGTCCGGCCGCGGTCACGTTCCTCGCGCATTGCCTCCCAAACCTCGCCGTCTCCCTCAGTCCATTCATAAGCAGACGAAGGACCGTGCAAGACAAAGCTATCCACATAATCAGTTCCAAGATGTTCTAGTGAACTCGCCAATGATTGGCGGACCTGTACCCCAAGGTCAGCATCGGGATCGTAAGGCAACCGGTGATCCTGACCCCGCTGATAAGTAAATTTCGTCTGCAAAAAGAGCTCGTCCCGCGTAACCACGCCCGCTCGATAGATGGACGCTAGGCCCTGGCCAACTCCGGCCTCGAAGTAGTGTCTACGTTGGTTGGCCGTGTCAATTCCGCGAAATCCATTTCGCAGCGCGAGTTCGGTAAGAGCCGCGGTGCGGTCTTCCTTCCAGGCAGTGCCGTACAGAAGATTGGGCAGCGACCGTCCGTCATTGGGCATCGCGTCATTCTTTCATACCGATAGAGGTCAGTGGGCGGGACTCGAAGAGCCTCCAGAATCCGCGGATTGCTGCGCCCTCACTTGATTAGCATCTTTTAACTTAGTTCCCCACTAAGAGGGTTCATTCCAAATCCTGTTAATGGCAGAACAGTTTGGGCCGATGAGATGCTTATCATGCATCGCGCTCAGATTGCAGCTACCCTCGAAAAAGTGGACCTCGGCACGCCGCCACTCAAGTTAATCTCCGTCGAGCGGGTTCGGCAGCGCTTTCGGTTCTTCATTCTTTTGGAAGCTGTGTTGGGCCTTTTCTTCCTGGCAGCCTCAGCGGGACCTAGTTGGGCTGATGAAATCGAAACTTCCCCAGACAATAGTGAGTCCCTTAAGCAGTTGAGCCTGGCCGAACTTGGGAATGTTGAAGTGACAACCGTCTCCAAAGAGCCCGAACAGGTCTGGCGCACTCCGGCTGCAATTTATGTTCTGACGCAGGAGGACATCCGCAGATCGGGGGCCACGAGCATTCCGGAAGTGCTTCGGCTTGTGCCCGGCGTGGAGGTAGCGCGAATTGACTCCGATCACTGGTCCGTGGGCATTCGAGGATTCGGAGCCGCGTTAGCCAGCAAGCTGCTTGTTCTGATTGACGGACGTAGCGTGTATACGCCGCTGTTCGCAGGCGTCTATTGGCAAGTGCAAGCAACACCGCTACAGGACATTGAGCGCATTGAAGTGATCCGGGGACCCGGTGGCACCATCTGGGGAGCGAACGCCGTTGACGGCGTCATCAATATCATCACCAAGAGCAGTAAAGAGACTCACGGGTCCATGATGTCGCTGGGTGGCGGCAACGCTGACCATGGTATCGGCACTGCCCGCTACGGAAGAGGCGATGATGGGGGCTTCAACTATCGTGTCTACGGCATGGGCTTCGGCCGCAGTCCAGAATTTCATTCGAGAGGTGGGAGATTCGATGACTGGCAAATGGGCCAGGCTGGATTCCGTACGGACTGGGATCGCAGCGCCGACGATGCCTTCACGTTTCAAGGCGACATCTATCGCGAGAGTGCCGGTGAAGTCACAACATTCGGGTTGTATTCGCCGCCCTCCCAGGCTACCGTGCAAGGGCACGCGGAGCTGACGGGCGGGAATTTGCTGGCTCGCTGGAAGCACGTGCAGAACGAACGATCCGACTTTCAGATTCAGGCTTACTTTGATCGCACCAACCATTTCGAACCTGAGTTCGGGGAAACGCGGGATACCTTTGACGTTGACCTTCTCCATCATTTGATTCTGCCGTGGAAACAAGACTTTCTCTGGGGCCTTGGGGCGCGCGTGAGCCCGGGGAATGCCGTGCAATTTTTTCCCACAATCGCCTTCCTTCCCCAACACCTTACCGACCAGATCTATAGCGGATTCTTGCAGGAGGAAATTCCTTTGTTGACTAACAAACTTACGTTAACCTTGGGATCGAAATTCGAACATAACAATTACTCCGGATTCGAGGTTCAACCCAGCGCTCGCCTTTTGTGGAGCCGGACGCCCCGGCAATCCTTTTGGGGGTCGGTCAGCCGTGCAGTGCGAACTCCGTCCCGCCTCGACGAGGACATCCAGCTTTCGGACTTCGCGACCGCGACACCGCTGCCTATTTATTTGCGCGTCAACGGCAATCGTCAATTTCACTCTGAAGAATTGCTCGCCTATGAAGCCGGGTTCCGCACGCTGGTAACTGCACGCTGTTACCTGGACGTCGCCTTGTTTTACAACCACTACAACGACCTCTATAGCTTTCAGGTGAAATCGCCATTTCTTGAAACCTCACCGCTGCCGGTGCATGCCGTACTGCCGCTGCTTACCAGCAACGGAGTCCGCGGCACGACTAAAGGCTTCGAGGTTACGCCGGATTGGAAACCCTCGACTTGGTGGGAGCTGAAAACCTCCTACTCGTACCTGGAGTTGCAAATGGAAAACAGGCCGGGTAGCAACGACCCATCGAGTACCTCTACTTATGAAGGATCGAGCCCACGGCATCAGGGAATGATTCAGTCTCTCCTAAATTTGCCGAAAAAGCTGGAGTTTGACCAGACCTACCGCTACGTCAGCGCCTTGTCTGCGCAAAGAGTTACCAGCTATGGCACGGCTGACGCCCGATTGGGCTGGCACGTCACCCGGCAAGTGGAATTGTCGGTGACTGGCCAGAATCTCCTGCAGCCGCGACATGCGGAATTTGGAGGCGATCCGGGAGGACTGGTTGGAATCGAAAGAAGCGTTTACGCGCAGATAACATGGAAACATCCCAAGGATTGACAATGAGGTCGCCGCCCTTCAAGCAAAGCCTCTCGCGAGTCATTTTGCTGCGCTCCAGGAACCGGCGGCGGCTGCGGAATTGTTGTTGGCTCATCTTGCTGTTGGGCGGGACGATGATTGTATCTCCCACGTTGCAGGCACAGCATTCGAACCCCACTGAATACGAGGTGAAAGCAGCTTATATCTACAACTTCAGCAGGTTCGTGGAATGGCCCGCCAAAGCCGCTCAAGCGCAAAGCGATTCCTTCACGATTTGTGTGCTTGGGCAAAATCCTTTCGGCTCAGCTCTTATCGCCACAATTGCGAATGAGACCATCACGGGCAAGAGTGTGGTAGCGAAGCAAATTCCTGCGGCGTTGGATGCGGTGAATTGCCGTGTTCTATTCATAAGCTCTTCGGAGGAAGGTCAACTGAAGGAGATCCTCGCGAGCCTGAATGATGCGAGCGTGTTGACAGTCAGTGATCTGCCCCGATTCGCGGAACGAGGAGGCATGGTCCAATTTGTAATGGAAGGCAACAAAGTGCATTTTGAAGTCAACCTGGCCCCGGCGCAGCGGGCCGGGCTCACTTTA
The DNA here is from genome assembly GCA_035999525.1 of Terriglobales bacterium. GTDB lineage: Bacteria > Acidobacteriota > Terriglobia > Terriglobales > Acidobacteriaceae > PALSA-188. The sequence goes on along the minus strand of DASYGR010000072.1, from coordinate 2,401 downwards.
AGTTCCGAAGTGCTCAAAGTGGCGACCAGTGTGAAGAAGAATTTCCCGGGAAGAAACTGACTTAATGTTTAGATTTCGCGACTACTCGATTCCAAAGAAGCTGACGTGGATGAACCTCGTGGTCAGCGGTGCTGCCCTTGGACTTGCATGTGCTTCATTCATCGCGTATGACCTGGTGAGCATCCGGGATACGGTAGTCCGCAACCTTTCAATCCAAGCTCAGATCGTCGGATCCAATAGCATTTCCGCGATATTGTTCAACGACCCTCAATCGGCGGAGAAAACCCTCTCAGCCCTACACTCCGCGCCCAACATATTGGGCGCAGGTATATACAAATCAGACGGACAGCTGTTCGCTGCGTACCGGCGGGACGCTGAAAACCGTAACCTTCCGCTGGTGCTCCAAACTCGAAGTGGTCAAACGAAAGTTCGCTGGTTCGGGGACCGGAGGGTTGAGGTGGCGAGTCCGGTTCTGTTCCAGGGAAAGACGACTGGTACCGTCTACATCCGATCTGATTTCCGTCAGTTGACCGATCGCCTGAAACGGTACGTCATCATTGTTGCGGTTGTATTTCTCACATCTCTCCTGGTGGCCGTACTGATGTCGTCCCTGATCGGGCGGGCTATTTCTGGTCCCATCCTGCAATTGGCGGAGACAGCTCGAATCGTCTCCCGGGAGAAAACATATTCAGTCCGGGCGCCGGCTACGCGCAATCGTGATGAGCTTGCCAGCCTGATCGGCACCTTCAACGAGATGCTGGAGCAGATTCAGGAACGCGACACCGAAGTGCGAGAAGTTCATGACAATCTGGAACGCAGGGTCGCGGAACGTACTGCGCAGCTCGATACTGCGAATAAGGAGCTCGAAGCATTTTCCTATTCCGTTGTGCATGACCTTCGCGCTCCGCTACGCCACATCAACGGCTTCTCCAAGATTTTGGAAGAAGATTATGGCCCCACGCTAGACGCGACGGCTCGCCATTACCTGAGGTCGGTCTGCGACGCAGCCAAAAACATGGGTCAGCTTGTGGACGACCTGTTGAAGATGGGGCAGGTCGGCCGTCAGCAAATGGTGCGCCGGCCGACCAATCTGAATTTGGTTCTGGAAGCTGCGGTTCGTGATCTGCTACCGGAATGCGCAGGACGCCAGATTGACTGGCGGCTCACGGAATTGCCTTCTGCTGAATGCGATCCGGGCCTGATGAAATTGGTCTTCACTAATCTCCTTTCCAATGCGGTGAAATATACTCGCCGCCGCGAAAAAACGGTTATCGAAGTGGGCCACGTTAAGCTTGATAGCGAGTCAGCGGTGTTCATCCGGGATAACGGTGCTGGTTTTGACCAAAAATATGCGGACAAACTGTTCGGCGTTTTTCAGCGACTTCATCGTGCGGAGGAATTCGAAGGAACCGGAGTAGGTCTTGCGACGGTTCAACGCATCGTGCAAAAGCATGGTGGACGCATCTGGGCAGAAGCCGAACTCGGTAAGGGCGCGACCTTCTTTTTTACTCTGGCAGCCGAAACCTATGCTCCAGCCAGCACAACGAAATTTGCCGCCGCAGGAAAATTATGACCCACAATGAAATCGAGATTCTTTACGTAGAAGATAACGCCTCTGATGTGGAACTTACGCTGGTGGCACTGCGACGCAACCGGGTGGCCAACCGAATTGAAATTGTTCGGGATGGCGCCGAAGCCCTGGACTTTCTCTTCTGTCGCGGAACGCATGCTGAGCAGGAATTCTCTGCTCCAAAACTGATTTTGCTCGATTTGAAATTGCCCAAAGTGGACGGCCTCGAGGTACTGCGAGCTATCCGCGAAGATGAGCGGACCAAGCTTATCCCCGTCGTGATTCTGACTTCCTCCAACGAACAGAGGGACCTGGTGGAGAGTTACAAGTCTCATGTCAACAGCTACATCCAAAAGCCGGTGGACTTTAACCAATTCCAGCAGGTAGTACAACAACTTGGCCTCTACTGGCTCATCGTGAACAAGACTCCGCTGCCGGAAACCTGCTAGGGGGCTGGCGTGGGGGCAGCCAAGACGAAGCTGTGCTTTGTTAATCGATTGTCCCGAGATAACATCTGAGTTTGGTACCTAGGTACTGTGGTACCATAACAGGAATAATGACCAATGACCAATACATGGTAGAGCGCGTTCAAACCGGGGTGCGCATGGAAAAGCGGCTCTTGAAAGTGCTACGGGCGTTCGCCGATTTCAATGACTTATCCTTAGGTGATCTGCTGGAAGGAATTGTTCTGCACGCATTTGACGGAAAATGCGCCTTCGGCAAGGAGAGTCTGATACGAATCAAAGAATTGAAAAAGTTTTATGGGTTGCAGCTGGATTCAAGGGCAAGCCACCACCTCACCGAAAACCAAACCCTCCGGTCTTCTAAGGG
>DASYGR010000063.1:0-16029 GCA_035999525.1 Terriglobales bacterium | reverse complement strand
CCGATATTTTTGGCGGGCGCGGCACTTTGCTCGGAACGTTCCTCGGAGTTCTTCTGCTTTCTTCGCTCCGCGAGGCCTTGGTACTTTTGCACGTCGCGGCGTTTTGGCAAAACGTAGTAACAGGAGGGATCGTCCTGCTCGGCGTATTGTTGAGCGCGGAAACACGCTCCCGCAAGATAAATCTCCAAGAAAGCGCTTCAGCATGAATTCCTACCCGCCGGTTGGCAGTTTGTCTCCTCCATCGCCCGCAAGGCCGCTCGCAAGGCGGAGCCTGGAGCGCCTCAAACTTTCCGCAAACTTCCAACCGATCGTCGTCATAATCCTGGTGATGTTCTTTTCTATTTACGCGGGTTATCGCAATGGCGACTTCTGGTCGGGCTTGAACTGGCAACTTCTGGTCCAGCCCTTGGCGGAAGCTGGACTGGTTTCTGTAGGCATGATGTTCGTCATTGCCTCCGGCGGCATTGATCTATCGGTGGGATCTATCGTGGGCGTCTCGGCAATTGTCGCTGCACTTGGCGCGCATCACGGCTGGCCGGTTCGCGGAATGGAAGCGGCCGCACTCGCGACGGGCGTGATATGCGGCGCATTCAATGGCTTGCTGATCGGATGGGTCAGGCTTTCTCCGATATTGGTGACGCTCGGCACGATGATTCTCTTCAGCGGCATCGGCCTTGCACTTAGCTCCGGGGCAAGTTTTGCAGGATTTCCGGACGGATTGCTCTGGTGGAACGACGCCGCGGTTTTTGGATTTCCCGTAGAAATATTGGTCTTCTTCGTTGTGATCGCGATCGCCGGAATCCTTTTGCATGCCACTCTGTGTGGTCAGTACGTCGTCGCCATCGGGAGCAATGGCGAAGCCGCGCGCTACTCGGGGTTCCCCGTCCGGCTGACACTTTTTGCTGTCTATTCTCTTCAAGGCTTGCTTTGCGGAGCTGCCGGCGTATTGCTCATGGCGCGCCTGGCAAGCGCTCGCGCCGACATGGGTCAGGGCCTGATGCTCGTCGCCATAACTGCGGTCGTACTCGGCGGCGCTCCCATCGAGGGTGGTTTCGCGTCTTTGCTGGGCACGGTCGCAGGGGTCTCCGCTTTTTACATCATGCAGAACGGATTACTGCTGCTGGGTGTGCCTGCTTTCGTTCAGTATGCCCTTACTTCCGCTCTTTTGCTGGTAGCAGTGGGAATTGGAAACCTGATGCGCGGCCACGGAGAAGAAGAATGATGAGACGCTGGTCTGTACAGTCTGTAGCGCTGGTCTTAACCAGCCTGCTCTTTTGCACTTCCTGCTCGCGTCTGCCGCGTAACTCCGCCTCTCTTTTTGTGATGGTACCGAAACTCGTCGGCATCCCGTATTTTAATGCGGCTCGCGATGGAGCCGCTGTGGAAGCGGGTCACCTCGGCCTGCAATTTTTCTATACAGGTCCGACAGCGGCGGACGCCGGATTACAAGTTGATGTGCTGGCAGGTCTGTTGCCTCGCCATCCGGCGGTGTTGGCCGTTTCCTGTGATGATGCGAATGCGGTGGCTCCAGTCCTCCGTCGCGCACGCCGCTACGGTATCAAGGTGTTGACTTGGGATTCCGACGCGACGCCGGATGTTCGTGACTGGTTCGTTACCCAAGTCGAGGATGAAACTCTTGGCCGTCACGTGATGGACGTCCTCGCTAGGGAAATGGGAGAGCATGGGCAATTCGCCATCATTACGGGATCTTTGACCGCGTCCAACCTCAATACATGGTTGTACTGGATGAAGACCGAACAGCAGCAAAAATATCCTGGGATGCATCTGGTTGCGGTCGTTCCCGGTAACGACGATCAGCAGCAATCCTTCGTGCAAGCGCAAAGCCTTCTACAAGCGTATCCAAACTTGCGCGGAATGATCGGGAATAGCTCCGCGGCGCCGCCCCCATGATTGCCCGCGCCATCGAACAAGCGGGAATGGCCGGGAGAATTGCCGTGACAGGATTGTCAACACCAAATCTGATGCGTGATTACATCAAGGACGGCACCGTCAAAACTATTACTCTATGGGATCCCGCAAAGCTTGGACGGCTCACCGCAAGCGTGGCCAACATGATTCTTCATCACCAAACTCTCACCGATAGCATGGATATCCCTGGGGTAGGAAAGGTGCGAGTCTCAAACGAACACCGAACCGTGATCATGGGGGAACCGTTGGATTTCACGCGAGAAAATATTGATCAATATTCTTTCTGAATACATCTCGTTTTGCAATGCATAACGGCTGACACCGAGGGCCACGGGAATAACACTGAAATGCAGTGTTGTAAACCATCTATTCGACGTGAATTCGAGGGATTTATTTCCACAGTCCGTCCTTTCTAGATTGTTTTTCAATGCGCAACAAACCTCCGCGGATGGAATGGCTTAATAACTGGTCGTTCTCGCTTGCGTATCTGGGAAACAGGTCATTGCATTTGCCTCTCTCCTACGATGCCAATGCGCCCATCAATTCCGCCAGTGTTTGCGCGGCGCAGGGAGGGTGCTCCACCGCGAATATTCCGCAGAGGCGAATCCTGGCGCTCACGGCGACGAATCCCGCGCAGAACGCAGCCGATATCGGCGTTCTGGATTACGCCCGAGACACCGGTTATTCCAATTACAATGCGCTGCTGGCAACTGTCAAACATCGCTTCAGTCAGGGCTTTAATCTACAAGCAAACTATACGTACTCTCATTGTTTGAGCGTGGGCGACTTCAACGGCGACCTGCGCGGGTCCTATTTCATGATCCAGAATGATCCTGCGTTTGATTATGGGAATTGCAATTTCGACATCCGGCATATCTTTAATGCGGGGCTGGTGGCGCTCAGCCCATTCCGTGGGCATGGCGCGGTGAAATGGCTGCTGGGCGGGTGGCAGATTGCTCCCGGGATTCGAGCCAGCACCGGATTTCCCATCAATGTCACTTTGGGAACCGATTCCCTGGCAACCTTTGAAGGAAATGATCGTCCCGAGCTTGTTCCGGGGCAGCCGCTTTATATCAACAAGTGGGAGACCTGCGGCTCGGGTAATGCAAACATTTGCTACCAAGTCTTCAACCCGGCGGCGTTCGCAAACCCCACGATACCTGCACAGAACCCGCCCTATCCAATCGTGACCAAGAATGGCAACGTGTATCCGTATCCAGCCATGAGGCGGGATATGCTCTACGGGCCGGGCGTTTTCAATTTTGACACCTCCATCAGCCGGATTTTTCCGATTCGCGAGCGATTCAAGTTTGAGCTTCGCTTTGAGGCATTCAACGTCCTGAATCACTACAATCCACAGCTCGCGGCGATTGGCAACACGGCGGGATTGAACTCCTCAAATTTCGGACGCATCACGGGCGCGCCGGCGGCTGGATTCCTCCCCAGCAATATGACCCGCGCATCCTGCAGTTTGCGGCGAAAATACACTGGTAGTTCGGGAGCGTCAGCAATGACGTTACACGCGACGAGGAACCCAACCCTGGGTCCTCGCGCTTTTGTGCAGAAGGATTAAGGTTCTCTCCGGCCTTACCGTTTCGTCTTTATTAGCTTTAGCTGCGATGCCGCCTCGCTGTTTTTGTAGTACTTGTCCAGCGGATAGCAGCCTGAGGGCAGCCCATTGCGCGGAGCGGTGGTGCAGTCGCTGAAAGTGCGGCAGATGATCTTGTGTTGGATCGTCTTTCCCAGTATCACGTCATGGAGTAAGTCGGGATACGCCAGTACCATTCGTCCTAATCCCACGAAGTCCGCCCATCCTTCACGAACCACGGCTTGCGCCACATACGGAAGAAAATCCTGCAAATAGCTATATCCCGTTCCCACGATGATCAGCCTCGGGAACTGCTGCTTTAGATCGCGCACGGCTTGTAATTGCATAGCGACTTCGAGGAGAGGGTCGCGGGGAGGCAAATAACCATCAGATGGAGGATACAAGGCCGGACGCTGTATGTGAGGATTGTAGTAAGGGCTTCCGGCGGTAAGGTTGACCAGCCGGATGTTCGTTGTTTCCAGCAAAGAGAGGAATTTCGCCGCTTCAGTCAGGTCTGATTGTGTTGGATTGTCAGCATTCACTCCAAATCCCCAACGGTACGGACGTAGATGATCGTACGGCTCGGGAATGCCGGGGCCAGGCTTGCCCGCCGTCGAAAGGGCTGGATCGGGATGGAACGGAATCGTGTCGAAGGCGGAGAGTCGAACACCGATTTTCAATCCCGGAGCAACAGAACGGATTCCTTCGACGATCTCTCTGAGAAAACGAGTACGATTCTCAAAGCTGCCGCCATACTTCCCTTTTCGCGTATGGGCGCTAAGAAATTCATGGCCCAGATATCCATGGCAATGTTTGATATCCACAAAATCAAAACCAAGTTCCCACGCGATTTTGGCGGCGCGGTGATAGTCCTCGATAATGCGGCTAATTTCAGCATCGGTGAGCACGGGATACTCTGGCTGGAGGTTCAAGCGGTGATCCAAAATTGGATGATGGTATAGAATCCGCGGCTCCGGGCGGTCTTTTCGATTCGGCCGGCAGAAGCGGCCTGAGTGTGTGAGCTGCATTCCGATAAGCAGACCGTCATCAGAACCGGTTACCCGCACATGCTCGTCGATGAGAACGGCGCGTAATTGCGCGAGTCCCGCGCGGGCGTGAGATGCGGCGACAAGTTGGTTAGGATTGGCTCGACCCTCGAGACTGACGGCGACGGCTTCGCCGCCCCAAATCAATTTGGCCCCGCTACTTCCAAAACGCTGCCAGCGCCGGATGGTAAGTTCGCTGGGATTGCCGTCCGCCGTGGCATCCCAGCCTTCCATGGGCTGAATGGCTATCCTGTTTCCGATCCGAATGTCCGCCTGTTCAATCGGCATAGCGAGCGGCGATTCTTTGCCGGAGATCAGTTTCGAATCGCAGGGAATATCTATTCCAAGGGAATGAAGATGTTCCCGAAACTGTTCGACATCCTTCACCGCGCCCAGGCGCAAAATGGATGGGGCACTCACGCTACTTTCCTCCGGTGGGGCAATTGCGATATTGCCAGAGTTCCCAATAGTGCTATCCCGATCAACACAAGAAACCCCTCTGAGTAGCTCCCGGAGGCGTCTCGCATGCGGCCAACGAACCACGGGGAGATGCCTTCGGCAATTCCGTCCGCGGTCAGAATTACACCTAAGAGCCTCCCAAGCATTTGCATGCTGAATATTTCCGCGGTCATGAGTGGAATGATCATGTAGTCGCCGCCCAGTCCGATCCCGAACACGACTGAGAAGATGTACATCGGGGTGGTCGAGCCGACGCCGATCAGAAGCAGGGGAATTGCCCCCGCCACCAGCAAATAGATGAGTAGCATTACGTATTTTGTGGGGAGGTGGTCGGCCAGCCAACCCATCAGGAGACGCCCGACAATGCTGAACGTCAGGATCAAAGACAGGATTCGGGCCGCCAGGCTTTGCGTGTAGTGCTGATCGAGGCTCAGGAAAAGTTTCAAGTTCTGCTGTACTCCGCTTACCGCGGCGATCGAGGACATGCTTCCAAGAATCAGCAAGTAAAGCGGAATCGTCTTGAAAGCCTTTGCCAGCGGGACTGGAGCATCGGCTATGCGCATAGCTCTGGAGCCGGGCGCTTCCTTTACCAGGAAAGCCATGGGAAACGCAACAAGAACGACGATGAGCCCCAGCATGCGCAGGGCAGCTTGCCATCCGAAATGCTGCACGAGGACATTGGAAATCCAGGGAACCGCCGCGCCTCCCAATCCTATCCCCAGATAAGCAATGCCCATGGCTTTGCCTCGTGATTTGTCAAACCATTGCGAGAGCAGAACTTGATTGGGCAGTGGCCCGCCACAGACGTAGCCAAGCGCGTTGAACAAATAAAAGAAATAGAACATCCCCAGAGTTGATACGGTGCCTAGGCCAACCAGGGCGCCTCCGGCGATGAGAATCCCTGTCATCATGAGGCGGCGCGATCCGAAGCGATCAACCAACCATCCGGCAAAGAAACCAAAGGCTGGTCCGATGACTAATTTGCTGATTGCATTGCCTGAGGTTACCTGAGAGCGGGTCCATCCGAACTGCTGGACCATAAAGTCGTAATAAAAAGGCAGGCCCCAGAGAGCCAGCCCTACAATGCAGAAGAGCACCACAAAGGCAGTCGCTGTAACCTGCACCGCAGGAGCTTCGAGCTTGCGATTTTTGATGGGATTGTTCGGCGTGTCTTCCTTCGGCGTGTCTTCCTTCGGCATGTCTTTCGATGAGAAGTTTTCCTGAGCCGGATGCATTTTCTCCGCAGGTCTTTTTGCTTCCGGCAAAGCTGCCTCTTTCTTTTTCAGCGACTTTTTTTCTATTTCCCGCTCTGCTTGTCAAACCATTCTTTGACGCCCGCATCAAGTGACTTCAAGTCTGGACGATTGTGGGCAGCCTCAACAGATTCGTGGCAGCGCGAAGCCCCGAGAAGTATAACGGCGCTGATTTCATTGCGCAGCCCAATTGTTCAGCGTTTCGTTCTGTGAAATGCCTTCTTGAATTTCTCGTCAGCGACTTCAGCTTTGATACACTTCGTCGGGCAAATGTGAACCAGATGATGGCGCGCCGATCGCTGCGGGCAGTTCCAAACATTCGCAGTACATTCCAGCATTTTCAGCAGCGTCCTGGGTTTGATTGGAGAGAAGAGACCTGAGAGGAGAATCTATGCCGATTGAGAATAACTCGCGTCGCAATTTCTTGACTTTAGCAGGAACCGGTGTTGCGGGCGCAGCTCTTGGCGTGGGAGCGCTGCGAGCAGATACAACTTCGAGCCGTTCATCTTTCAATGACTTGAACGTAAGAACATTCGGCGCACTTGGGGACGGGACAACGATCGATTCTCCGGCTATTGATAAAGCGATTGCCGCAGCATCTGCCAGTGGAGGCGGAACAGTGCGCTTTCCGGCAGGTACGTATTTGAGCTACACGATTCATTTGAAGAGCAAAGTTACACTTTATCTGGATCAGGGAGCGGTCATTGTCGCCGCTGACTTCGACGGCAGTAACAAAGCCGGCGGATACGACCTCGCTGAACCGAACCAGTGGGACCAATTTCAGGACTACGGTCACAGCCACTGGAAAAATAGTTTGATCTACGGCGAGGGCCTGGAAAGCATAGCGATTGTGGGTCCAGGTTTGATTTGGGGCAAAGGACTGAGCAAGGGTTACGGGCCCGGCCCGGTCGCGGAGAAACCAGGCGTCGGCAACAAATCCATCAGCCTCAAGAACTGCCGGAATGTAACATTGCGCGACTTCTCCATGCTGCATGGAGGGCATTTCGCCATTCTGGCTACCGGGGTGGATAACTTCACTCTCGACAATCTCACCATTGACACCAACCGCGATGGAATGGACATTGATTGCTGCCGCAACGTGCGCGTTTCCAATTGCAGCGTGAATTCGCCGTGGGACGATGGCATCTGCCTCAAGAGTTCCTTTGGACTCGGCTACGCCCGCTCTACCGAGATGGTCACGATAACCAACTGCTTCGTCACCGGAGGCTACGAAGAAGGGACGTTGTTGGATGCTTCCATGAAGCGCCTGCCCGAGGGGCGTAGACCTGGGCGTACGGGCAGGATCAAGTTCGGCACAGAGTCGAACGGCGGTTTTAAGAACATCACGATTTCAAACTGTGTTTTCGACACCTGCCAGGGACTCGCGCTCGAGACCGTGGATGGCGCTCTGCTAGAGGATGTGACCATTACAAACATCACCATGCGTGACATCGTTAGCACCCCAATCTTTCTGCGCTTGGGCAGCCGGATGCGCGGACCTAAGGACGTTCCCGTCGGAAAGTTGCGGCGCGTCACCATCAGCAACATCGTCGCCTCGAACTGCGCGTCTCGATTGGCTTGCATCGTCAGCGGCATTCCCGGCCACGAAATTGAAGACGTAAAGCTGAGCGATATATACGTCCAGCATCAAGGAGGGGGAACATCAGAAGAAGCCGCGATTGCGCCGCCAGAAAAAGAGGACACGTATCCGGAGCCGGGCATGTTTGGGCCGATGCCCGCACATGGTTTTTTCATTCGTCATGCCAAAGGCATAGAGATGACCAATATCGAAATCACATATCTGAAGGAGGATGCCCGTCCAGTATTTGTTCTTAATGACGTGCAGGATATAGACCTCCTGCGCATCAAGACGCAGCACGCGGCAAGCGTTCCAACTTTCGCACTCAATAACGTCAGCGATTTTCATCTCTATTTGAGCCGGCCTCTTCAAGATACCCATCTAGACCACGCGGATCAGAAAAAGATTTAAGAGATAATCGTTTTAGCGCGCGGCATGACGATTCACATCGGATTAATCGGTGGTGGAAACATAACTGAGGCACATGCACGCGCGGCGCGCGCTATTCCTGATGTAGAAATTGCTGCCATTTTTGGCGAGAACGTCAAGAAAGTCGAACGCCTTTGCCAGCAATACGGCGGTCGCGCCTATTCGGACTTTTCCGGATTTCTCGCTCACCGCCCGATGGATTTTGTAGCTATTGGAAGCCCATCAGGTCTGCACGCCGCTCAAGGAATAGAAGCAGCCCGGCACGGCTTACATGTGTTGACCGAGAAGCCAATTGACATCTCTACAGACCGCGCTGACGCTTTGATTGCGAGTTCTGAAGAGGCGAGCGTGAAGCTCGGCGTCTTCTTTCAGGGTCGAGTTGCGCCCGCCATACTTCGCTTAAGGCAGTTGCTCCAAAGTGGCCGATTGGGCAAAGTCATATTGGCCGATGCGCGCGTGAAGTGGTATCGTCCGCCCGACTATTACAACAGTTCGCGCTGGCGGGGATCCCTGGCGCTCGACGGCGGCGGTGCCCTCATCAATCAGGGTATTCACAACGTAGATCTTTTGATCTTTCTTCTCGGCGATGTAACCGCTGTTCAGGCGAAGTTGGCGACGGCGCTGCATGCAATCGAAGCCGAGGATACTGTCATCGCGCTTCTGGAATTTGCGAATGGAGCGGTGGGAACACTCATAGCGGCTACTTCCGCATATCCTGGTTCTCCGCGCCGCGTGGAACTCTCGTGTAGCGAGGGCACGGTCGCCATCGAACATGATCGAATTGTGCTCGCCGATCTTCGAGAGGCAATACCGGAACTGGTGAGCACAGGGGATGGTAATCTCAACGCGAGCGCCGCATCGCCCGTCGTCAGCGACGTGCGAGGTCACAAGGCCTTATTGGAAGATTTCATTCGGGCGATTCAAACGGATTCCGATCCCATTTGTGATGGGCGCGATGGACGTCGTAGCGTCGCGGTCGTCGAAGGGATTTACGAAGCCGCGCGCACCGGAGAACGTGTATGTATCTCGGGATCAGATGCCTCAGCCCGTACTCGAAATCAAAGCGCCTAAATTCGTTGCACTGTCATTCCGCCGTCCACCATAAAGACTGACCCCGTGGAATAGGGAAACTCCCCGCGCGCTAGAGATGCCACAACTCTTCCAACATCCTCGGGAGTGCCCCAGCGGGGCTGAATGGCGGCGCCTTCACTCAGAAGCTTTTCATATTTGCCAACAACGCTCGCGGTCATGTCGGTCTTGATGATTCCGGGACGAACTTCATAAACCGGAATATCGAACTCGCCGAGACGTGCCGCCCAGAGTTTAGTAGCCATGGCAACGCCAGCTTTCGAGATGCAATAGTCGCCACGATTGGTACTGGCGACGGTTGCTGAGACCGAAGAAATATTCACGATAGCGCCCCAATATTTTGCGTCGGCGCGGCGCTGTTCGATCATCCATTTCGCGGCTTCCTGAGTAAGGAAGAATGGACCGCGCAGATTGATTCCGATAACCTCATCGAAACTCTCTTCGGTCGCATCGAGAATGTCGGCGCGCGGCTTCGGCGCAATGCCTGCGTTGTTGATCAGCAAATTCAGTCGTCCAAAATGCTTCCTGGTGGCTGCGATGAGGTGGTGGCGGGCAGTTTTATCACTCACGTCAGCTTGCACGTAGAAAACATCTGCACCCGAGTTTTGGATCTCTGCGATTGCCTCGGTGACGGCGGACACCTCGCGCACTCCGCAGATGACGAGGTCATAATCAGCGCGCGCTAAAGATCGGGCAATGCCAAGGCCAATCCCTCTCGTCCCGCCAGTGACCAGAGCAACCTTTTTCGTAGTCATTGCTGGCCGCCCCCTCCCCAAAATGTCAGGTATCGTTGTTGGTTGGCTATACGCTGGATATATAGCGCGACTTCGCGAGCATGGTAATCACCCCACATGCTCGATTCGCCGCAAGGAATCTTGTGTTTTGGCGGAACGTAATCCCAACCATTGGGCCGATGATACACAGAATGCAAAATCAAACCCTGGTGCCTGGGACTCACGCTGAGATAAGGTTCGTCAAGGATCGTGTTAAGAATAGTTAGCCCAGCCTGAAAATATTTGCGGCCATCGTTTGTGCCCAAATAGTGTCCCAGTCTCAAAAGACCCTGCGCCGCGATAGACGCAGCGGAACTGTCTACAGGCTCGGAATCGTTCAACGGATCGGCTGCCTTCATTCGCCAGTCGCCGAGACGATGAAGCTGCGGAGCTGCGGTATCCCAGTAAGGAATGCCATCAGCAGCGCTTGCGTGATCAATATAGAAGTCGCAAGTCGCCCGCGCGGCCTCAAGCAGCGGGATTGTTTTCTTTTCACCAATGGCCCGCAAAAACTCCAATTGCTCGCTGAACCCGGATATCGCCCACGCCAGCCCTCGCGTCCATGTGCTGAACGCGGAATATCCCTGCTGCGAATTCGGACAGCGAAAACTCCCGTCGTTGATGTTGAAGATCGCCTCGTGGGCCACACGCCCGCGAACGTCGTATGCGTCCCGGCCTTTGCCGTAGTAAACCGAGTAAGTCGCAGTTGCACTTGCGTGTTGACGAACCCGCTCGAGCAGAGACACCTGCTGGTCGTTCTCGTCCATCATCCAATGACCCAACTTGTGCGCGATCGCCAACGAGCGTAGTGAACGGATCGTGTCAACAAATAATGAGTGTGGACCGTTGAATGAGTAGATGAATCCGCCGTCTTTAATTTTTGTCCATCTGCGAGCCTGCACCGCGCCACTGACTTTAAGAGCAAGTTCATAGAAATTGCGTTCCCAGGAATTTTCCGGGATTCGCGCCTCGCCCATCAATCGCCAAAGATTCCCATATGTGCTGACATTATTGAATCCATGGTCGTGCACCCCGAAATGGGTGACGTGAGGTCCCATAAACTCAACCGTTGCGGCTTTCCCAACATCGAGAAAATCGGCCTCTCCGGTTGCGTCGAACTGCAGAATCGCCGACCCATAGTGGAATCCTTGTGTCCATTCCGTCCACCCGCGACTGGTGTACTTGCCCCGCACTGTAAAGACTGGGGATCCTTTGGAGGGATCGTAGGATTGTTCAATCTGCCGGATCTTATCGGCTGAAATCTGCCAGAAGCGCCGCAATTTTCCGGATAGATCTTCGGGACGAATCTTGAGATTAATTTTCATGAAGAATGGATCCTATCCGCAGGGGCGCTTCGCCTCAAGGCACAGAAGCATGTACTGCTCCGGGTTTTACATGGCGAAACGGTGTTTGAATTGTGAGCCATAGTCGCAAGTTTCGCCTTCGGGCACATATCAGAATCATGTAGAGTATTGCGTGTCCGGTATGACCAAACCACATTTTAGAACCCAATGAGGCGCGCAATGTCTCTTACCCGGCGTGAAATGTGCTCCCTGATCGCGTCATTATCGGCGGCCATTTTTCCCGCGAACGCCTTGGACTCGGATGCCGCTGCCGGAAATTCTTTGCCCTCCGCCGTATACCCTTTCGAGAAGCTCCCAGTAAAAACGGCCGACAATAAAGCTGAATTCCGCGCAATCCTCAAGGGCAAGCTCGCCACCGGAGAATCTATCGAAGTACACGAGACGACGCTGCCTCCGGGCGGCGCACCGCACCCTCCGCATCATCATGCGCATAGTGAGATGTGGCTGATCCGCGAGGGTACCGTCGAGTTTACTGTGAATGGAACCAGTCAGCGAGCAGGACCTGGCTCGGTCGCTTTTGCTGCGTCGAATGATAAACATGGGATCAAGAACGCTGGCGAGACACCCGCCACATATTTCGTCGTAGCCGTGGGCCCGGTGCGGCTTAGTGGCTGAATCCTGTAAACATTCGCGCGGCTGGGAATGGCTGAATAACTGAAGCATGAAACTCGTTCGCTTCACACTACACAGTTTGTCTGTCGCCTGTATCTGGATTGCTCTCATTGTTTGCCCGCTATCTTTTTGCCAAGCGACAGCCCCGCGGATGTTTTACCGATCGCACCCAGCCATGGGAACGATCTTCACCATCTGTTTATATGCAGTTGATCGCCATCAAGCTGACGCCGACTTCGAAATCGCATTCGAAGATATTGACCGCCTTGACTCAACTCTGAGCAATTATCGTCCGGAGAGTGAACTCAGCCGTATCAACCGCACGGCTGCGCGCGAACCTGTGACCACCGATCCGGAAGTATTCGACTTCATCCAACGTTCCATGGATTATTCCCACCGCAGCAATGGAGCCTTCGACATCACCGTGGGCCCACTGATGCGCGCCTGGGGGTTCTTTCGCGGTCAGGGACACTATCCGTCGCCCACGGAATTGGCGAACGCGCGGACATCGGTCGGTTGGCAACATGTTGCCCTCGATCCCACCTTGCGAACGGTTCGGTTCGAGGTTCCGGGCATGGAACTCGATCCGGGCGGAATCGGCAAAGGCTTCGCCGTGGACAGTGTGGCCGATCTGCTGCGCGCGAACGGCGTAACTTCCGCTCTGATAGACGCAGGATCAAGTTCGATTTATGCGTTGGGCGCGCCACCGCACGAACAAGGATGGAAGGTGCAGATTCCTCGTCCGGAGGATCGTACGAAAAGCATTTCCACGGTTTTCTTGCGCGATCTCTCACTTTCCACGTCAGGGAACTATGAGAAATTTTTCTGGCTGAACGGAAAACTTTACTGCCATATTATGGATCCCCGCACGGGGGAGCCGGTGCAGGGCGTGCTGCAAACCACGGTAATTACTCCGCGAGCGGTTGATAGCGATGCTCTTTCAACTGCGATGTTTGTTATGGGACCCGTCTCGGGAGTTAAGCTCTTGAAGACTGTCACCGGCGCAAGTGGACTTTGGGTACTCGGCAATCTCAAAGCCACCCACATCGTCGAATGGCACTGGCCGGTTAATGTTTCCGGCACCGCCTACGCCAGCGGCGACATGCATCGGAGTATTCCAAGACATTTCGAAGCAGATAGATCGAAACCAAGAGGCGGCAACATATGATGAATCGCAGAGAATTTTTCGGAAAAACAGCGGGCGCTCTGGCGGCAGTATCCGTTCTTAGCTCAGCCAAAAACACTTTCCCCGTGCCTCCTTCAGACCAAATTAACCTTGGCATCATTGGGCCGGGAAGCCGTGGCCAGTCTCTGATGAGGGCCTTTCTGCGAGTTCCGGGAGTTCGCTTCGCCGCGTTATGCGATGTTTACGAACCTCGGTTCGCTCAAGCCCGCAAAATAACCGGCGAAGAAACACCGATATACAAAGACTACAGACTCCTGCTGGACGCCAAGAATCTGGACGCAATCGTCGTGTCCACGCCGCTCTCTTTCCATGAGGAGCACGTGACTGCGTCGCTCGAGAGTGGCAGGCATGTTTATGGCGAGAAGGACATGGCAAAGACCGTCGCCTCGTGCGATCACGTCTATCAGGCCGTCAAGCGCAACGGTAAACATTATCAACTAGGAACGCAGTACCATTACGCGCCCTGGTTTGTCGAGGCGTTGCAACGAATACGAGCCGGGAAATTGGGCGAGATTACCCAGATCTATGCCTATTGGCACCGCAATAATAATTGGCGCCGGCCCGTACCAGATCCGAAAGATAAAGCACTGGAACGCCTGATTAATTGGCGGCTATATCGCGAATTTTCTGGCGGCTTGCTGGCCGAACTCGGCACTCACCAAATTCTGTTTGCGCTGGAAGTGCTGGGGACTTTGCCGGAATCCGTTATCGGTACCGGCGGAATTGATTACTGGAAGGACGGGCGCGAAGTCCCCGACAATGTTCAGGTCGTTTATCGCTTTCCTGGCGGCAAGATATTATTTTTCAGTTCCATCACTACAAACCGTTTTGAAGGAATGAAAATCTGCGTCTACGGTACCGGCGGAACCATTGTCTTAACCGAAGCCCGTGGAACGGCGTACTACGAGCCGGCCACAAAGAATTCGTCCGTGCCAGAAAAACTCATAGTCGAGCATGGAATCGTTACCACCGCAAGTTTTCGTGCGGAAGTGCCCTATACCGGTCCCGGCGAGACCATCCGCGTACCCGAGGACAAGAACGGCAGCCCCGACTTTCTCGCATGTCAGTCTTTCATTGATTGCGTTCGCAATAATCGGCACCCGGGCGCCGATGAACTTTCAGGATGGAAATCGGGAGTTTCGGTGGCGCTCGGCAACCAGGCTATTGATAGTGGAGAAAAAGTCGTGTTCGCGGAACATGCGAAATTGCCGGGTTAGTTTGCCGGATGAAATTTCTTAGGCATGCGAAGAGTGAGAGACAGCAGTATTTACGCTCATTCGCTGCGTCAAGCTATCATTTGGATAATAGTGATCTACAGTGCCCGGATTGATCAGCTTATGTTCGACAAAGACCGCAGGCGGAACAGGCCGGCGATTCAAAATATCAAGGCTCACCCGGATCAGATCCTGACCATACTTTTCTGGGAAGAACGCGACCGAACCGAGTAGCCGCGTGTTCGGCTCCCGCATTTCTGCTCTTCCTTCCGGAGATGCATTGTGCCCCATGATGGCGCAAGATTCAGTGCGCCCAGCTTCCTGGAAGGCACGTAACGCTCCGAGCGCGCTGGCATCGTTGATAGCGCCGACGAGTTGACGCTCCGAGCGGGAGGTGCGAATATGCCTTCGCACGACTCCCAGGCTCTCGCCGAAACGCCCGTCTCCATTGAGATATGTGATGCGGCAGTTTTTCGCGCTTGGCAGGACTAAGTTGATTCCAACCAGCATGCCCGAAAGACGCATGCGCGGAAGATTTCCCGCTCGGGGCAATTCAAGAAGCACGATTTCATCTGCCTGCGACTGCCAATGTTCTTTTACCCAGCGGCCCAGGTAACGGCCCGCGATCAGGCCGGCTTCATAATTATTGGCTCCGTAGTAGGTTGCACCCGGGTGGGGAATGTCAATCGCGATGAGCGGAATATTGGCCTCGCGATATTTCGCAGCCACGATAGGTGCGACATCTTCGTCGGTTTGAAACTCAATGACCAGATCTACTTTTTCCCTAACCAACAGGTCGGCATTGCGCTGTGCGATCTTCGGGTTGTAACGATTGTCGAGGGAAATGAGCTCGATCCCTTCGCTCGCCGCGGCTCGCTGCAAGCCGTCGGAAACTTCTTTCGAGAACTGGTAGTCGGTACCCTGGGCAGCGTATCCCAGCCGATAGAGTCTTTGCTTGTATGGCCGAAGGCAGGATTGATATAGATTCTCGCCAACCTTTTCCACCATCCCGCATTTCTCCAACGTGTAAAGCAGGCGAATGTCGGTAGCACATGATATGTCCGGTTGAGATAGCACGTGATATGTCCGCTTAGCGGGCGGCGAGGGTAGGAGATCATGCGCAGCATGATTTCCTACACGAAGGCCGCGATGGAGCGGGCCATGAAAGTACAGGATGTAATTTTGCAGGCGATCGCGAAGAAGATCACGTGGTGGCAGGCGGCGGAGATACTGGGCATCAGCGACCGGCACATGCGGCGGTGGCGGGAGCGCTACGTCGAAGAGGGATACAACGGGTTATTCGACCGGCGTTGCGGCAAAGTGTCAAGCCGCCGGGTGCCGGTGGCGACGGTGGAGAAAGTGTTTGCGCTCTATCGGGAGCAGTATTTCGATTTGAACGTGCAGCATTTTCACGAGAAGCTCGAGGGCGAGCACGGCATCCGATTGAGCTACAGCTGGGTGAAGCAAGCGCTGCAGGGAGCGGGACTGGTGGCGCGTGGACGCCAGCG
>DASYGR010000459.1:0-3165 GCA_035999525.1 Terriglobales bacterium | reverse complement strand
TCGTGGTCTTGCCCGGCAAATACGGTAAACATCTTCTCGGGTCGGCTCTCA
Organism: Terriglobales bacterium; assembly: GCA_035999525.1. GTDB lineage: Bacteria > Acidobacteriota > Terriglobia > Terriglobales > Acidobacteriaceae > PALSA-188. The sequence continues at coordinate 3,114 of DASYGR010000459.1, read as the reverse complement.
TTCTGGAGTGCCATGCGAACTGCGGGACGCATGCGGCCCGCGGCGCATCCGCAAATTGAATTGACGATCACCATAGCCGTGCCGGTCTGGTTGGGAATTGCGCGATCTACTTCCTCAGCCGACCGCAGCTCTTGAACTCCCAGGCGGGTCAGTTCTTCGCGCATGGGTATCACCATTATTTCTGGATACATTATTTCTCCCTGTTAATTAGTTTCTACCTCTTCTAATTGTAAACGTTTGCTCAGGGAATCAGACCACAATCTCAACTCTCATCTAGGCTCGCCATCCCGTCGGTGCAATAACGGACGCGCCCTCAGGCTCATATATATTGAATGAGCCCCCAATGATCGTTCAGGAAAACATACCGCTCGCGCCTCTCACAACATTAAGAGTTGGCGGCCCCGCGCGATATTTTGTGGAAGCTCGAACAACTGGCGACGTACAGGAAGCAATTCAATTCACGAATTCCCGGAGCTTGCCATTGTTCGTTCTCGGCGGAGGAAGTAACCTTGTCGTTTCCGATGCAGGATGGCCAGGACTTGTTCTCAAGATTGCAATCACCGGAATCGAACAACAGAGCCACGACGGCAAAACGCTCTTTCACGTTGGCGCCGGCGAGGAGTGGGACAAATTCGTAGCTGTCGCTGTCGTCAAGAACTGCGCAGGTGTCGAATGTCTGAGCGGGATCCCGGGCAGCGTTGGCGGAACACCAGTGCAAAATGTCGGCGCTTATGGGCAGGAAGTCTCGGAAACGATCCAGCAGGTCATGGCGCTCGATAACAATAGCGGTGAGATTCGCGAACTAAGCAACGAACAATGTAAATTTCACTACCGCACCAGCACCTTCAACACCACCGCGCGGGGCCGGTACATCATTCTGCGAGTCAGTTACAAACTCATACCCGGCGGCAAACCCCTTCTCCAATATGCCGACCTCAAAAACCACTTTGCTGGATGGAGCGAAATTCCCACCCTTGCAGATACGCGAGAAGCAGTCCGAACCATACGCGCGACTAAAGGCATGCTTATTGTCGCCGGAGAAACCGACTGCTGCAGCGCCGGGTCTTTCTTCAAGAATCCAGTGCTAGCCGCATCCGATTTTGACCAGCTAACTCGACGTGCCTCAGAAAAGAATCTGCAAATACCAAGCTATCCCGCGCTTGAATCGCAAAGAAAAGTCTCCGCCGCGTGGCTCGTCGAACACTCTGGATTCCACAAAGGATTCACCAGCGGAAATGTTGGCATTTCCCGCAAACACTCGTTAGCCATCGTAAATCGCGGCAAAGGCAGCGCCGCCGAGATTCTCGCCCTCAAGAATGACATTCAGGATCGAGTCGAAGACATCTGGGGCGTGCGCCTGGAGCCGGAGCCAGTATTCGTAGGATTCTGACGTAAGATTGTGTGGCGCGGGCGCCCTCGCTCGCGAAAGCATCATCCCGCTCCTTACCCACCAAGATCTGTCATCCCGAGCGAAGTCGAGGGACCTGCTTTTGCTTGGCCCTCAGGCTTACGAACAAGTAGTACTCACTTCCCTAAAATATTCCTGAACAACTGAGGCACAATATCACTCTTTATGTTTGAGGACCTAGTGGCCGGACGAGCAATCGTGAGCGAAGCCATCGCAGTGGCAAGAGCGACGGAAAACGAACTCGAACTACTTGTCCGTGAGCACGCGAGGTTGGTTTACCGGATCGCATACTCGGTGTCGCGCAATCATCAAGACGCTGAAGACACAACCCAGGAAACATTTCTGCGAGTCCTTCGACAGCGCAGGAAATTGGCAAGCGTCAATGACTCGCGGGCATGGCTGGCGCGTATCGCCTGGAGAGTAGCGATTCAGCGAAATAAAAAAGTGGCAGCCGTGCCTTTTGAGGATATTGGCGAAATGGCTGTGGAGCTTCGATCACGAATAGCTTCAGCCGATGAGCTTGTATTAGGAGCGGAGATGGGCACTTTGTTGGAGAGCCTGATCGTAATGCTGCCCGCCAAGTTGCGCGATCCGCTGATTCTTTCGACGATAGAAGAATTGTCACGGGCCGAAATCGCCCTGATGTTGGGCACGAATGAAGCCGCCGTGCGGTCACGAATATTCAGAGCCCGCCAGATTCTGCGTGACAAGCTCGCGGCCTTGCTGGAGGGAAAACATGGAACCTAACAACCAAGACGATTTGGCAAGCAGACTACTCAACGCAGGTTTGCAACACTACAGCGCAACCGAACCGCAACCCGGATTGGAGCAGCGGCTGTTAGCCCACGTTCGCCTGGAGCAAAAGCAAAGAACATCGGTTTTATTCTATTGGTGGCTCGTCCCCTCCGGCGTGGTTGTGCTCGCGATAGTCAGCGCAGCGCTCTTCGTTGATCGCAGAAGCGAGACCGTGTCATCCACAATCGTGGCCAGCTCTCAGTTACATCCGGCTGCTCGTCCATCCCTGGTTTCGCTTGGGCCAACAGACCTGACACACGTCGCGCCGCCGAGATCAGTCATAAACCCGCGTGCTTCCCGCCCGGTGCATTCAGAGAAACCTGTACGCCGGGAGCCGCGGCTGGAACAGTTTCCTTCGCCTCGACCGTTATCCAAAGAAGAAGAACTGCTCCGGGCTTTCGTGACAGAAGCGCCCAAGGAGGAACTCGTTATGGCAGCAGCTATGACGAAAGGGGAAGACCTGCAGATTAAGAGCCTCGAAATCCCGTCGCTGGAAGGTGACGGTCTAGTTGCAAGATCGAACGAAAAGGACCACTGAGGAGGAAACCGTGACAAAGATAAGAATCTTAGCAATGCTCGCAGGGGTAATTTTGGGAGTACTGTCTCTCGTTCCCAATGGAAAGGCTCAAGAGGCCCCAGGGGCCACGTCGCATCCTCCAGATCAAGCAAGTGAGACTAAACCGCAGAAGCCCGTGATCGGGTATAGGCTGGAATTTGCGATGAGCGAATTGGAAGACGGGAAGAAGATCAATACGCGCAGCTATTCGATGCTGGCACAGGATGACGGGACCTTGAACAAATTACGCATAGGTTCAAGGATTCCGGTGCCAGAGAGTCCTTTTGTCCAGGGTAATCCAACGCAGTATCAATTTCACGACATCGGAGTGAATATCGATTGCCGGCTTCAAGAA
>DASYGR010000419.1:0-7085 GCA_035999525.1 Terriglobales bacterium | reverse complement strand
GGTTGGCCAGGAGTCGGGTCAGGTTGAACGAGATGGCGGCCAGGGTGAACTCGATGCTTACTTTCTCCAGGCCGCGTAATCGAAACCGCCTCATTCCTCTTTGTTCTTTTAGCGTCCCCCAAACCGGTTCTACTAAAGCCTTGCGTCGCCGATAGACCGCTTGTCCAGTCGGCCCGCGCAACTTCTGCCGCATGTGCCGTTGCGTTTTGCTGAGCCGGATTCGCGGACAACGCTGCCCCGTGTTCAACTCCCGCGCCAGATTCGAATCCGGCAAGTACACGTCCAACCCGCGGCCCTGCAACTCTTCAATGTTTTCCAGCGAGAAAAATCCGGCGTCGGCCAAAATCTTTTCCGCCTTCGCCCCGCTCTGTCGCTCCGCCTCCTCCACCATGGGAATCAGGCTGTTGTTGTCCGCCGCGTTCTGGGTCACTCGTTGCCCCACGATCAGATGGTCTTCATTGACCGCTGCCTCCGCCGTGTAGCCTAGCGCAAAACCGCTCCTTTCCCGCAAAAAACGCGCGTCCGGGTCGCTGCGCGACACCTTCTTCATCCCGCTCTTGCGCAGCTTCTCCAATCTTCGCGGCATCGCCTGCAACTGCTCCTGCAGTTTTTCCACATGCACTCGCGTCCCCGCTCCTTCGTTGGGATCGTCCTCATCGCACAGCTTCTGCCACTTGCGAATGCTTCGCCGCAGCCGGCTCCGCTCCTGCCGCAACCGTTCTTCGGTCTCCAGCCGGTTGCGCGACGCCGCCGCCTGAATCCGCGTCGAGTCAATCGCCACCTGTCCCAATCGCCCCAGCTTCATCTGCCGAGCCATCTCCAGCACCTGCGTGAACACATCGTTCAGTCCCCGCGCGTGCCGCCGCCGAAACGCACTCAGCGCCCAGTTATCCGGCCGCGATCCCCCCGCCAGATAGCGCAGCCCCAGATCTTCCCGGATGCGCTGCTCCAGCCGCCGCGCCGATGTCATCCCCACCGCATAGGCGTACAGCCACACCTTCAACATCAGCGCCGGACAATACAGCGCTCCACCTTCTTCCCCATACACCTGCTCAAAACTCTTCAGGTCCATATGCTCCACCGCCCCATGGATGAAGAAGCACAGATGGTCTTCGCCCAACTCATCCTTCACACTCGGCGGCACTAGATACGCTTGATCCGGCTGGTACGGCAGAAATCGTCCCATACCTCTCTTTCTGCCTCATCTTGCATATAATTACAAGTTAGTTCTCACGCACCCTCGGTAGCCCCGCCCTTTCAAGGCAACTTCCCGGCAACCCCGATTCTTTTCGCAAGCCCTTAGGGCCCGCGCTATCGGAGTCTCAGAGTGCTCTTCCCGCAGCGACTCCTGAGGACCAAGCCCATTGGAAATTATGGCCACCCAGATGGCCGGTTACGTCCACAACTTCACCGATGACAAACAGTCCCGGAATCTTGCGGCTTTCCATCGTCTGGGGCGACAATTCATCGGTATCAACTCCGCCAGCTGTGACTTCGGCTTTTTGATAGCCTTCGGTCCCCGTGGGGACAAGGGTCCAGCGGTGAACACGGCGTTCAATATCTTCCAGCGACTTGTTCGTCCAATCTGCTACCGAGTTTAGATTTAGATCAAGCCAGCGTTTCGCAAATCGAGCGGGAAGAAACTTTTGCAAAGCTGAAACAAGAACAGAAGCATTTCTGAGGCTGCTGCGGCGAATTTCCGCGGTCACTTCCTGGTTTGGGGCAAGGTCAATATGAATCGATTCGACATCGCCCCAATACGAAGAAGCCTGCAAGATTGCGGGGCCGCTTAATCCGCGATGGGTGATTAACATTGCCTCATTGAATGACTGACTGGCGCAAGTAACCGTCACATGCGCAGAGATGCCGGCTAGGTCGCAATAATCTTTTTGGTCTTTTGCATTGAGCAATAGCGGGACCAGTGCCGGTTTCGTCTCCCGAATCTTTAATCCGAATCTTCGGGCCAAGTTGTATCCCAACGGCGTTGCACCCATCTTCGGGATGGACAGGCCACCTGTTGCGATGACCAGCGCTGGCGCGTGAAATTCATTTTCTCGGGTTCGCACAACGAAATCGCTTTCATGAATGACATCGCGAATATCTGAGTTCACGAATATCTTCACTCCGCCTGCATCACACTCGCGTTGCAGCATGCCGGTGATGTCGCTGGCGGCACGATCGCAGAAGAGTTGTCCTAAAGTTTTCTCGTGATACGGAATGGAATGCTTTTCAACGAGAGCAATGAAGTCGGCGGGTGGGTAGCGAGCCAATGCGGATTTCGCGAAGTGGGGATTGCCGGAAATGAAATTATCTGACGTGCAATGGATATTAGTGAAGTTACAGCGTCCGCCGCCGGAAATGAGAATCTTCTTGCCAATGCGATCGGCGCGCTCAAGAACCGCGACGCGGTGTCCGCGTTTGGAAGCTTCAATCGCGCACATCAAGCCGGCAGCGCCTGCGCCAAGGATTATGGCATCGTATTTCTGGACGAGATTCATCCGGTAGAGTGTTAAACGGTTGTTCATCCCGACTGCACTATTGTGTCTTCTTTGGCGATGGATGTTTTCCCAAAAGGGCTTCGAGAGCAGCCGTTGGGTCGGCGGCCTCGTCAATTTCGCGGGACAGGTCGCTAAATCTCAGCCGGACCCCCGCGAGTATCTCCTTATCACCAAGAACACGGTCCAGCAGTTTTCGCCAGTTTGGGACAGCCCGATGTTCGAGCACGAGTTTGAGGGCGATGTTTTCGAGGAACAGATACTCGGTAGCGCGAAGGACTGCGGCTAGGCGTTTCTTCTCTTGTTTGGTCATCAGGGTGTACCGGTCGGCTCGAAAGAACTACGCGTAGATACCACGTTGGCGGATTGTGTACGCAACGCGATCAATGGCAAGCATGTACGCGGCGATGCGATTGTGGACGTTGTGGGTTTCTGCGTAGCGGACCACGTCCTCGAATGCGTTCTTCATGATGATTTCGAGTTGTTCGTTTACAACCGACTCCTGCCAGAAATATCCCTGACGATCCTGGACCCATTCGAAATAGGAAGTCGTTACTCCACCTGCGTTGCAAAGAATGTCAGGGATCACGAAGACTTTTTTATCCGCCAGAATCTCGTCGGCTGTCGCAGTGGTGGGGCCGTTCGCTCCTTCGGCAAGGATTCGGCATTTCACGCGATCGGCATTGCGGCTGGTGATTTGGTTTTCAGTCGCGGCAGGAATTAGAATCTCACATTCAGTGAGAAACAATTCAGACGGATCGGCGGCCTCTGCTTCGGGGAAACCTTTGATGCTTCCGTTACGCTGGCGGTATTGCACGAGCGCAGCCACGTCCAATCCGTTGCGATTGTAGAGACTGCCGTTTACTTCGATAACGCCAATGATCTTGTAACCGGCTTCGGCCATAAGATACGCGGCATTCGAGCCGACATTTCCAAATCCCTGGACAATCACGCGGCTTGATTCTCGCGAAAGTCCGAGCTTTTTAATGGCCTCGTCGCAAACGATCATGATGCCGCGGCCGGTGGCTTCGCGGCGTCCGCGCGATCCGCCAATGTTTACCGGCTTTCCGGTTACCACGGCAGTCACGGTCTGTCGCATGTGCATGGAGTACGTATCCATGATCCACGCCATCACCTGTTCGTTGGTATTTATATCCGGCGCGGGCACGTCTTTTTCGGGGCCGATAAATTCGATAAGCTCGGCGGTGTAGCGGCGGGTCATACGCTCCAACTCGCCCATAGACATCTTGTGAGGATCGCAAATGACGCCGCCCTTGGCGCCGCCGAAGGGTATGTTCACCACGGCGCATTTCCAAGTCATCCAACTGGCGAGAGCGCGGACTTCATCCAGAGTGACGTCTGGAGAATAGCGAATGCCGCCTTTGCTGGGGCCGCGAGCGATAGAGTGTTGCACTCGAAATCCGGTATAGACTTCCAACTTGCCGTTGTCGAGCGAGACCGGAATGTGGACGATGATTTCGCGCGTTGGATAGCGAAGAACCTTCTGCAATCCCTCGTCAAGGTTTAATTTTTGCGCCGCGATGTCGAAGCGGGCGGCCTGAGCCTCCCACGGATTAATTTCTTGCTCGAGGGAAATGGTTTTCATTGTGGTGGTCATATTTCGTGGTGGCAAACTCATCAAGTATAAGCAGGGGCATGGACCGTAGCAAGGCGGCGTTCAGTTAGGTAATGGCTCAAGTACTAATCTCGGGCGCCATCTCGAAGCTTGCGAGGGATCTGGCACGTAGCGAATGCGTTCCAACGAGGAGAGCAAGTGTGCTCCACGCGAGATCCTTCGGGACTGAAGTCCCTCAGGATGACGTCAAAGTAGGGGGCTGGATTGTTGCGCCGATTAGCGATGCTATTCATCTAACATAAATTGAATGACTCCATTCCAAACTTACACGTCGCAATTGAACGAGTCTCGCGCTTTGTCGGAATATACGAAGCACCTGGAATTCGAGATGAAAGGTGTGCCGCGCTTCGGGTTCGTCGCGGGGCAATGGATGTCGTTTAAACACACCAAGGCTGATGGGGAAGAGATTACCCGCGCATATTCAATCGCATCGCCCCCGGGCGAAGACAATCGCTTCGCGCTTTGCCTGAACCGGGTGCAGGACGGCTTTATGTCGAACTTTCTTTGTGACATGAAGGAGGGCGACGAACTGAATTGCCAGGGACCGTTTGGCGATTTTATTTTGCGCCCTCCGATGCGGAATACGATGTTTATTGCGACGGGCACGGGGATCGCACCGTTTCGGTCCATGCTGCATTGGCTTCTGGCGGACGGATCGCGGCATCAGAGCAAGCAGATATCGCTCATTTTCGGAAATCGTACGGAGAAGGATATTTACTATCACGATGAGTTCTTACGCCTGGCGCAAGATCACGAAAACTTCCACTACTTGCCGACGCTGAGTCGGGGCGCGCCGGAATGGCAGGGACTTCGCGGATACGTCCAGGACCACGTTGCCTCCATTGCGAAGGGTCGATCCGACATGCATGCCTACATCTGCGGATTAGATAAGATGGTCAAGGCCAACCGCGACCTGTTAAAGGGGCTAGGCTGGGATCGCAAATCCATTCTGCACGAGAAGTACGACTAGTGGTTAGGAATCTTTATGCTCAGGCCGGGGACGGGCTATCTTCTGACACGACAATAGCCGACTCCGTGTCAGACGCTGGTTCCAGAAGCGGCCAACCTCGGCGTAAAACATAATCCAACCATGCGCCCGCTACCTGCGAGGTAAGCACAGCCGCGAGGACAAGTGTTGTATAGAATTTTGGACTGATGATTCCAGCGTCGAACGCTACGCTGGCCAATACGATACCCGGTCCGCCGCGTGCGTTGGTCGTAATAGCCAGATTGATGAGGTCCAATCCGCGGAAACCAGCGAAACGTCCCGCCAGGGATACTGAGAGAATCTTGGCGATACAACTTCCGACGATGAAAATGGCCGCCATCCAAAGTGAGAAGCCGCGAATCAGGTCGAGTTTCAATCCCACGATCGCGAAGTACACGGGGATGAAAAATGCGAAGGATACCTTTCCTATCGAATCGAGAGCTTCGGAAAAGAGTCTGCGTTTCTTGTGTACGACGGCGAACCCGGCAAGAAAGGCCGCAAATACCACGCTGACGTCGAGCGATCCGGCAACCACGCAATATCCGAACAAGACCGCAAGGGCGTAGCCCACCGGAGAGTGTTTTGCGAACACGTTGAAACGCGATTTGTTAATTCGTTTTACGACCCGGGGCAAGATGGTCAAGCCGAGCGCGAAAAACCCGACAGTGGTGAGCAGATGGTACAAAATTCCCCGCGGGTTCAGCACCGTCTTACCAGCGAGGGCTGTCGCCACAGCCAACGCAAGCCAGAGGACGATGTCCTCCAGCACGGCGACGCCGAGCACGAGCCGCGCGAAGCGGGTATGCAAAATTTTCAAGTCCGCGAAAATCTTCGAGACGACCGGAACCGAAGTCACCGCAACCCCAACCGCCAGAATAATAATTAGCGAGATGTGATTTCCATTGGGGCCCGCCAGCGCGGGTCGGACCAGCCACGAGCCCAGCGCTAGCGCGAGGATGAATGGAACCCCAGTGCCTACGATGGCGAGCCAGCCTACTTCGCGGCGCTCTTCGCGGGTGAACAGTTCGCGGGTTTCCGCGCCGGATAAGAACATCAGCAACAGCAGGCCAAGCCAGTAAACGAAATTCAATACCGTCGCGTTGTGCTTGACCGCTTCTCCTAGACCCGAAGCAAAGGGCAATCGGCCGATCAAAGCCGGTCCCAGAACTACGCCAGCCATGATTTCGCCGACGACCTTCGGCTGCCGCAGCTTCACGAATAGGTACCCAAGCAACTGCGCCAGCCCCACCAGAAGCAACAGTACGAAGAGGATTGAGGTTAAATCGGAATTCGACAAGGGCGCTCCCGCCGATTAAGATGCCGTTTGGGTGAAAGGGTTTGGCGGTTGTGCCGAGCCCGACCGGCAAATTCTTCGGGGATTCGGCCAAGATCATGTGCCGTCCATTGCAAGGGGCAGATGCGATATGCACGCCTACATCTGCGGATTAGACAAGATGTTCAAGGCCAACTGGGACCTGTTGAAGGGGGTTGGATGGAAACCATTCTGACGAAAAATATGACTGCACATTTATGAGTTCTGGGCCCTCTTTTAAGGTGCCTGGGCGACGCCGTACAATCCCACCATTGTTCTAGAGGTGCCGGCGAATATACAAAGATAAATGGCCGGAGAATATACAAAGATAAATGGCCGGAGAAAGAACCCTGCGAGAAGCCAAAACGCAAGGTTAGGGAGAATGAGAGATGCTTCGTATCCTTAGTGCGATTGCAGTTTTCATCGCATCAACTGTGCAATCGGCAGCCCTGTACGCTGTCATTTCCCATCATCCCAACCCGAAACCCGCATATGTTCTTAGCAGCGCGATTGCTGTATTCTTCGACGCTCTATCGTTCGCAGGCGTTTACTTCATCCTCCGTCCCCGCAGTTTGACTAGCGTGGGCATGTTAAAGCCGTAGTTCTGGTCTTTTTCCCTAACGCTGAACGCCCCAAATCTGCTACACTATAAAT
>DASYGR010000042.1:0-4379 GCA_035999525.1 Terriglobales bacterium | reverse complement strand
CCAGAATTTATTGCAACGGCTCTCGCTACCGAAATGCCCAAATCAACTGTAGGGAAGATCGTCAATCCTGGCTGGAAGCCTAACTACAGATTCCAAGTTCCATCGGCAATTATTGATTCTAACGGCAATGTTCAGGTGCTATCCGGAGTCAAATTGCCTGACGGGAGCACACGAACTGATTTTGGGTGCTGGAATATCCTTACCAGACACTTCGGGGATAACCCAATTAGGCAGCCGTAAGTTTCTTGTATTCGGGATTTTGGGAAATGATCAGTTTCGAGATCGTGTCGCGGAAGAGAAATGGGCCTCCGTCTGAAAACTCCGAATTCTTGTCAATACCTAAAACACGAGTGTTTCCACTTAACTAACTGATAACAAGGCGAAAATAGTTAGTCCAGACGTGGCGCATTTACCCTATCCAACCTGTTATCCTTAAAGAGTAGATACAAATTAAGACGCAGGCTCCGTTCTCCAAAACGGCGTCGCGTCTTTTTTTTCGTCCAAAATCGAGCCAAATCAGAAGAGCGGAAACCATGCAAAAGACTAAAAAACGTACCAGAACAAGAACACTTCCGGAGCCGCAGAGACAAGCCTCGCAGAAGAATACCTCCGAGCAGATGCGGAGAGAGACCAAGCGGCTTGGAGAGATTGGCGAAGCCGCTTTCCTGAGCAAGGCCGCCTCGCTCGGCTTCGGAGTCTCCAAGCCCTGGGGTGACAGCGACCGCTACGACCTCGTCGTTGATGTCGGAGGCCGCATGTTACGCGTGCAGGTCAAGTCCGCCCATCGCGTTTCCGCCAACCCCGGCGGCGGATATCACGTTAGGGCTTGTTCCCGCAAGCGTGAATCCTACCGTGACGACGAAATTGATATTCTGGTCGCCTACATCGTGCCAGAAAATATCTGGTATATCTTTCCTGCCAGCGCATTCAGATACATGAAGTCCATGCGCCTGTTCCCCACACTCGGCAAAAGAGCCTCAAAATTCGAACAATACCGCGAAGCCTGGCACGCCTTCCACGAGGTGAAATAGAGCAGGGAAATGCGATTCCATAGATACGTCGCTTCGGATAGCCCACCCTTCGTTTTTCGAAGGGTGGGTACTCATCAGTAATTGAACATGCGATTTACTGGTAACGCGCACCGGTCGCTGTGGCGCATCCCGACCGGACGAGCGTCCCACCGGGACTAAAGAAATCTACCTGCACTTTGGTGGTCTGGAATTGGTCGGGATCGTCCCCGATTTTGATGGTCTGAGTAATTGTCTGGATCGTGGTCAAAGCTCCATTGAGTGTAATCAGCGCAATGGTGGATGCGGAATACCTGTGGCGACTAATCTGCCGCCACACTCCGTGGCCCGGTCCACGCTCGGATGGATAGACCATCGGATTGGATGTGGTTTCAGTCATTGTGCCCCCCCGCGCGAACGTGAGCAACGAGAGGAATGGAAGGCCAATTTGGGCGCCGGATGTGCAATCGTGCTGGGTAACGGTTACGACCCATGTTCCTTGAAGCCCTGCTGAATCATCGTCAGCATGGGCCACGGTGCCGGCCATGAATGAGAGAGTGAGAATTCCTATGAATGTCAGAACCATTTTCCGCTTCCACAGTGTGGTTTTCATTGATTTTTCCTCGCATTAGAAGAGTTTTTCGGGATTCCTCCCGAAACCCGCTGTGGCGTATACTCGTCGCTGTCGCAAGGGAAAGTCTTTGGCTGCGGTTGAAACTTTCTGAATTTTTCTGATGGTCCCAGACACCATGAACAGCCCGGATTCCTGCGTCTATGAGTTCGAAGGCTTTCGAATCGAGGCGGGTAATTGCCTGCTGTCTCACCATGGCACGCCGGTGGCGCTGACACCAAAGGTCTTTGACACCCTGCTTTATCTGGTCCGGCACAAGGGCGAGATTCTCGAAACAGAAGCATTGATGCGGGCGATTTGGCCTGACACCATTGTGGAGGAGAACAATCTAAACCAGAATATTTCCATCCTCCGCCGCGTGTTAGGAGAGAAACGGGGTGAAAACCGGTACATCGTGACGGTGCCGGGCAAGGGATACCGTTTCATCGCGCAAGTAGCAGTCTCTGCCAACGGCTCTGATGTGGCCGATAAAAATTCTTCGAGTGTAACCCTGGCGGTTTTGCCTTTCGAGAATCTTGGCGCGGGACCGGAGCGCGAATATCTAGTTGACGGCCTTACTGAGGAAACCATTGCAGCGCTCGGTCAGGCGGATCCCAATCACTTCAGCGTGATCGGACGCACGACGGTGATGCGTTACAAGCGAACCACCATGACTCTCGCCGAGATAGGCCACGAGCTGAACACGGCCTATCTGGTGGAGAGTTCTCTGCGCGGTGAGGGGGACCGCTTGCGGATTACGGCCAAACTAATCCGCGTCCGGGATCAGGTTCAGATTTGGTCTGCTTCTTACGACAGTGAACCCAGCAGCATGCTTGCGTTCCAACGCGAACTCAGCACCGCAATCGCCGAACAGATCCGGCTGCGGCTCTCTCCTGAGCGGCTGACCGCGCTTGGGCGGCGGCAGACTCGTAACCCCGAGGCCTACGACCTTTATTTGCGCGGACGTCACTACTGGAACCAACTCACACCGAAAACGACAAAAATTGCGGTGGATTGCTTTACCCGCGCGACGGAGCTCGATCATGATTATGCCCTGGCGTGGTCCGGCTTGGCCGATGCATATTCCAGCAGTCCAGTGAACGGCGATGCCCCGCCGCTCACGGTGTGGCCGCGCGCCCGCGAAGCCGCCCAGAATGCGGTTCGAGCAGAGCCTGAACTTGCCGAGGTGCAGGGCTCAGTGGCATTTTTGAATTTCTGGCTGGAATGGGATTGGCCAACCGCGGAAAAGGCCGCCCGCAAGGCGATCGCTCTGGATCCAAGTTATCCGCTGGCACATCGCTTCCTCGGAATTGTGCTTTCGCATTTCGGCCGCCACGCCGAAGCTCAACCGGCGATGCGGAGGGCGCGGGAACTCGATCCGTTTTATCCAATGCAGCACGCGCTATCGGCGCAGGCCGCTTTCGTTGCCCATGAATATGCGGCAGCCGTTCAATTCGCGCGTCAGGCAATCGTCGTGGATCCGGACTTCTGGATCGGACATCTTCAACTCGCGCAGGCGCTGGTGGAGCTCGGCGAAAACGAGTTGGCGTTCTCGGAATTGAACGTCGCAGGCAGACTGAGCGCCGCCAATAGCAAAGTGATGGCGTTGCGTGGATATCTATTTGCCCGCGTCCGTCGAGCGGATGAGGCGTTGGAAGTGTTAAGCACCTTGGAGGCAATCTCTCGCGAGCGCTACGTGCCTCCATATGCCATGGCTCTTGTGCACGCTGGGCTGGGGCAGCAGGAACTGGCGCTGGACTGGCTTGATCGTGCTCATGAATCGAGGGACGTTCATCTCGCGTTTCTTCCAGTGGATCCCAAGTGGGATGCGTTTCGAAGCGACTCTCGCTTCGTCGGGCTGCTGCGCCGCTGCGACTTCAATCGCTCCACTGCCGCCAGCCGCAATGAGTCAAAGCAAACTGCGAAAAAGCTTGCCTAAATCATTTCGGGCGAGGATCGCCCGTCATTTCAACCGACCGCGCTGAGGCGGATGGCTACATACGCCTTCGCGTAATCCAGACAAAACATAACCCGGATAAAAAAAGATAGAATCATCTGCGGTAATTCACGCGAAGAGGGAACAGGCATGGCGATAAATCCGGCTACGGCGGCGTCCACCGATATTGATTCGATATTGCAAGAGCAGCGCAAGTTTGAGCCTTCGAAAGAGTTTCGAAAGAACGCGCACATTTCCAGCTTTGAAGAATATGAGCGAATTTACCGCGAATCCGTGGAGCAGCCGGAAAAGTTTTGGACGGGCATCGCAAATGAGTTGCACTGGTTTAAGAAGTGGGATCGCGTGCTCGAATGGAATTGTCCCTGGGCAAAATGGTTCGTTGGCGGCCAGATAAATCTTTCCTACAACTGTCTGGACCGTCATGTTCAGACTTGGCGCAAAAATAAAGCTGCAATCGTGTGGGAAAGCGAACCCGGCGAAGTCCGCACGCTGACTTACCAGCAGCTGCATCGCGAAGTGCAGAAGTTTGCGAACGTTCTAAAGGGGTTGGGTGTACGAAAAGGCGACCGCGTCGCGATTTATATGGGCATGACTCCTGAGCTTCCCATCGCGATGCTGGCATGTGCGCGAATCGGCGCGCCGCACACGGTTGTCTTCGGTGGATTTTCGTCTCACGCGCTCGTGGATCGCATCACCGATTCCCAAGCCGTGGCCGTGATTACGCAGGATGGTTCGTATCGCCGCGGCTCCGAGGTCAAATTATTTCCCGCCGCGGAAGAAGCGTTGAAGTCGTGCCCTTCCGTAA
>DASYGR010000404.1:0-7895 GCA_035999525.1 Terriglobales bacterium | reverse complement strand
GTGCTAACCCCCGCACGCTGCTTCCGTCCAAGAGAATACGCACTCCTGGTTAAGCTGGAACTTGCCGGATGGAGTTGCGTATCTAAGACGAGGACGAATCGCAACGAGAGATCGATTGCGGTTTGAGAATATTTCAGGGCGAAGGGATTGCATCACTCTCGGTTTGGCGGCCAGGTGAACGCAATCCCCGGGCGAAAAGCGGTCCTTCGACTGCTCTTTGCTCAACCCCGGCAACATTGTAGGCTTTTGATTATTAAATTCAAGATATTCGGGCATGCGGGCCCTGGCCGCCGAGATGTTACGTTCCCGACGCTTATCGGGAAAGAAATGGAATTCCATGAAAATCTCGGGCAATTTGAAGAGCTTTTTGTTGGTATCGACCTTGCTACTGAGTTCCGTGGCATTCGCTTCTAACAAACATTCTCTAATGGTTAACACTCAAGTCATCGTGAATGGAAAGCAGTTGGCACCCGGCTTGTACTCAATAGTATGGGACGGCGCGGGCCCGGATGTGCAGGTCAGCTTTGTGAAAGGTAAAAAGGTGGTCGCCACAGTGCCGGCTCACGTAGTTGATTTGAGCACTTCCGCAGCCAATGATTCGGCTGTCATCAAGAAGAATGAAGATGGCAGCAGCTCACTGGCGCAGATTCGATTTGGTGGAAAGAAGCAGGCCTTAGACCTGGAAGGCGCAATGCCTCAGAGTTAGTAAATGAGTGTGGACGCTGAAAAACGGGGAGCGCAAGCTTCCCGTTTTTTTGTCTGAATCGCGTGCGCCCCATTTCGCAATTGAATTTTCTCGCACGTTATCTTCAATAGAGTGCTGTTAAAATAATAATTGCGATGGTTTTGCCATTCGTCCGCGATCTCTTTGCGGACGTCGAAAGTCTGCCCGAGTTCAGGCGTGTAGCCTCCCACATCAAGGAGAACGCGGGCCGTATTCGTGTTTCTGGTTTAAACCCGTCAGCCAAAACGCTCGTGGCGGTCTTGATTCAGAAATTCGCTGGGCGGCCTCTAGTTCTGGTTGTGCAGGATAATAAAGCTGCTGACGAATTTGTGCCCGTCGTGCAAGCCTTTTGCGAGCTCACCGGCGCCGCAGATCCAAGTTCGGTTATTGCTCTGCCTGCTAATGACGTGTTGCCGTTTCAGAACCTTTCTCCTCATCCGGAAATTCAGGAAGAACGGGCCGTCGCGCTTTGGAAAATTTCGACCGGCGCAGCTTCCATCATAGTTTCGCCCATCGCAGCCGCTGCCCTTCGGTTTCGTCCGGCTGAGTATTACGGCGACTTGGCCCGAATCGCAAAACGCGGTGAAACGTTCGACCATGAGACGCTGCTGGCTCACCTGAATACCGTCGGCTACAGCTCAACCGATGTGGTGGAAATGCCGGGCGAATATGCATTGCGAGGCGGCATTCTGGATGTCTATTCTCCGGAGGCCGATCGCCCGTTGAGGATTGAGTTTTTTGGCGATGAAGTTGAATCCATCCGCAAATTTGATCCTGAAACTCAGCGATCTTCCGATGCCGTGGATGAAGCTTTGCTGTTGCCTCTAACTGAGACACCGGTCACCACAGATTTGCTTGCCGCGATTCATTCCCGGCTTTCTGGAAAACGGATTTCCGGCCAGGAAGAAGTTGTGGCCCAAGCAGTTCGATCGGGAGGCGTCACCACTTTTCCTGGATGGGAGCCGTACGCGGCGGTTGCCGGCGCAACCCACAGTCTTTTTGATCTCATCCCGAATGCCGCTGTGTTGATTGACGAACCATCTGCTCTGCATCCGGAGTTCGACCATCTCTGGCAGCGAATACAGGCAGCGCACGAGTCCAGTGGAGTGGGTGCGCTTGTTGAACCTCGTGATTTGTATTCCCCCCCCGAAGAATGGTGGGAAAAGATTGCGACGATTCCAGGTGCCGATATAGAACATCTCGCTATAGAAAAACTTGGGGAAGTCGCATCCGTTTCATTTCATTCGCAGCCCGCGCAGCGTTTTCATGGCTCCATCCCCACCATGCTCGAAGAAGTAAAGAAGCAAATATCCGAAGGCCGGCGAGTATTGATCACAGTGCCGAACACTGGCGAAGTAGAACGCCTCGCCGATATTTTCAGCGAATATGGAGTTTCATTTCGCCTGGGCAGCAAAACTCGTAGCGGAGAAAGTTACGCCGACGAGACGGCTTATTTTGCAGGCGAAATTTTAACCACCACATTAGCCAAGGCCTACGTTCCCGACGGATTCGTGCTTCCCGATGCCAACCTCACCATTTTTGGCGCTCGGGATCTTTTCGATGAATCTGAATCCGTGGTCACTCGGCCGCAAAAACAAAGATCGAAAGTTTCAGCATTCCTGTCCGACTTTCGCGACCTTCAAGTTGGCGATTACGTAGTTCACGTCGAACACGGCATCGGACAATATCAGGGCTTAAAAGAAATTAATCAGGGTGACGGAAACGCCGAATTCATGCTTCTTGAGTATGCGGAGGGAGCGCGCTTGTATGTTCCCTTAACCCGCCTGGATCTGATTCAGAAATATCGCTCGTCCGAAGGGGCCAAGCCTGCTCTGAATCATCTTGGCACTGCCGCATGGGGAAAGACGAAGGCCAGGGTTCGGAAGGCGATGAAGGATATGACCGACGAACTGCTCAAGCTATATGCGCAGCGGAAGACAGCGCAAGGTCATGCCTTTCCTCCAAGCAATGAATGGATGCGCGAATTTGAAGACGCCTTCGAATACAACGAAACCGACGATCAGAATTATGCCATCGCCGATGTGAAGCGTGACATGGAATCGCCGCAACCGATGGATCGCCTGTTGTGCGGCGATGTGGGGTACGGAAAAACTGAAATCGCAATGCGCGCGGCGTTCAAGGCGGTTAGTGACAACAAGCAAGTTGCCGTCCTCGCGCCCACCACTGTCCTCGCCTTCCAGCACTATGAAACCTTCAAACAGCGCTTTGCGGCTTTTCCGGTTTCCATTGAGATGATCAGTCGCTTTCGAACCGCCCGGCAGCAGAAAGAAATTCTCCAGAAGGTTGAAGCGGGGAAAGTGGACATCCTGATTGGCACGCATCGTCTGCTTTCAAAAGACATAAAATTCCCGGATCTCGGCCTTTTAATCGTGGATGAGGAACAACGATTCGGCGTACGCCACAAGGAACGCCTCAAGCAGATGAGGAAAGAGGTGGACGTTCTAACCATGTCGGCCACGCCCATTCCGCGTACTTTGCACATGTCACTTGTGGGATTGCGCGATATGAGCGTAATTGAGACGCCTCCGAAAGATCGTATTGCGATTCAGACCGTGGTCGCGAATTGGGATGAGAAACTCATTCAGTCAGCCATCGAACAGGAGCTTGATCGTGGCGGCCAAGTTTATTTCGTACATAACCGCGTGGACACGATATGGGAAATCGCGGCCAAGCTTCAGGAATTTGTGCCGCGCGCCCGAGTCCTTGTGGGTCACGGTCAAATGTCGGAGGGTGAGCTCGAAAAAGTGATGCTGAAATTCATGCACCACGAAGCCGACATCCTGGTTGCAACCACCATCATCGAAAACGGTCTCGACATCCCGCTCTGCAATACAATTTTGATTAATCGTGCGGAACGGCTTGGTCTCTCGGAGCTTTATCAATTGCGAGGTCGAGTGGGACGTTCGAATCGGCGGGCCTACGCATATCTGCTTCTACCTTCGGAAATCGAACTCACCCCAATCGCGCGGAGAAGACTGGCGGCTCTGAAAGAATTTTCCGATCTCGGCGCGGGATTCAAAATCGCCGCCCTCGACCTTGAGTTGCGAGGCGCCGGTAACCTGTTGGGCGGTGAACAGAGCGGACACATCGAAGCGATAGGTTTTGAACTTTACACACAGATGCTCGACCGTGCGGTTCGTGAGATGAAGGGGGAGGCGTCCGCCGATGAGGCTGCCACTCAGATCAATCTAGGTATGAACATTCGAATTCCGGCCGAATATATTGCCGAAGAAAACCAGCGGTTGCGGATGTACAAGCGAGTTGCCGCAGTGGAAACCGAATCGCAATTGAATGACGTGGGAGCCGAATTGCAAGATCGCTATGGTGAACCACCTCCGGCTGTGCGCAATTTGTTGGATTACGCTTCACTCAAACTACTGGCAATCGAAGTTGGAGCAACCGTCATTGAGCGGAAGCGCGACTATACGACAATTAGATTTCGGGAAAATGCTGGGATTGATCCGGAAAAGCTTGCGCGCTTCGTTTCAACCCATCGTGGCGCCCAGTTCACTCCAGACGGAACGTTGAACTTTCCGCTAAGGGCTCATCAGCCCACCGAGGTCCTTGAGCAGTTACAAAGCCTGCTTGAAGATTTGGCCGGAACCGCCGTATTGCCGACAGTGCTATCGTAGAAAATCCGCTGAAAGTTGTAAGTTATGAAAATGAAAGTCCGCAAGGCAGTCATTCCCGCAGCCGGCTTGGGCACGCGTTTTCTGCCGGCCACTAAGGCGCAGCCGAAAGAGATGCTCGCGCTGGTGGATAAGCCAATCATCCAATACGGCGTCGAAGAAGCACTGGCCGCAGGCTGTGACCAAGTCATCATCGTCACGAGTCGCGGAAAACAATCCATAGAAGATCATTTCGACGTCAGCTACGAGCTGGAGAAAATGCTTGAAGCCCGGGGCAAGACTGATCTGCTTCGTATGGTCCGCGAAATTTCGGATATGGCCCACGTCGCCTATGTGCGTCAGAAGGAGGCCCTGGGTTTAGGGCATGCCGTACTAATGGCGCGGGAATTAGTTGGCACTGAGCCGTTCGCGGTACTGCTGCCTGATGACGTCGTTGACGCTCACGTCCCTTGCCTTAAACAAATGATCGATGTGTTCGACGAGACTCAAAGTTCCGTTATCGCGACGCAGATTGTCGAAGGTGAAGCGATTTCCGCCTACGGAGTGCTCGACGTAAAACCGACCGATGGCCGATTTAAGGACAAATTGTTTGAGATTCAGAATATGGTGGAAAAGCCTGCGCTAAAAGATGCGCCCTCCGACCTCGCGATCATTGGCCGTTACGTCCTTACCCCAACGGTCTTTGAGACTTTATCGCAAACTCAAAAAGGGCGAGGAGGCGAAGTGCAGCTCACGGATGGCATCAAGCTGTTACTCAAGAAAGAAAAGGTCTATGCCTACGTATTCGAAGGAAAGCGGCATGATGCAGGAGACAAATTAGGATTCTTAAAAGCCACGGTAGAACTTGCGCTAAAGAGAAAGGATATGGGAGATTCTTTCCGGCAATATTTAAAAACACTCGATCTTAGCTAACCAAACGGAACGTGTAACCCGTCACTGAGTGCAGCCCTCCTTCAAAAAACGGATAAGACGTTCCGCTCTTCGCGATCGAGCAATCATGTATTTAAGCTGCTCTTCAGTTTCTTAGATTTTTCCTCAACGCCGGTCGCAAGTTTTTTCTTATGATCGTCCAATTTTCTTGCCACATCGCGATCTGACAAGCCGAGAATCTGTGCCGCAAGAATTCCGGCATTCGTCGCGCCCGGTTTCCCTATCGCAACTGTCGCGACAGGGATGCCCGCAGGCATCTGCACCGTCGCCAGCAATGAATCCAAACCATTGAGGGAAGTGGACGGAATTGGCACGCCAATCACCGGCAATGTCGTGTGCCCCGCAATCACTCCCGCCAGATGTGCTGCGCCGCCGGCCCCGGCGATGATCACGCGCACTCCGCGTTTTGCGGCTCCGCGCGCATATTCGGCTGTGCGGTCCGGAGA
This sequence comes from Terriglobales bacterium, assembly GCA_035999525.1. Classification (GTDB taxonomy): domain Bacteria; phylum Acidobacteriota; class Terriglobia; order Terriglobales; family Acidobacteriaceae; genus PALSA-188. Next base: position 2,145 of record DASYGR010000404.1, on the reverse strand, counting down.
TCGGTGAGCTGAGGTCACATCCATTTCATACGCGATACCAAAACCTTCCAGCGCCTTGGCCGCCTCGCGCATAATATCCAGATCGGAATCACTTCCCATTACAATTGAAACCAATATCTCGCTCATATTTGTATTTTATCCTTCGATGAATATTACCTTGCGGGAACTCGTCACGATTTCTTGAGTGCTCTTGCAGCAATGTCTTTGCGATAATGTGCGCCTTCGAAACTAATCTTTGAAACAGCTTCGTAAGCTCGTTCAACTGCTGAACTCAACTCCGCGGCGGATGCTGTCACACCTAAGACGCGCCCACCCGCTGTGTAATATGAATCTCCAATCCTGCTCGTGCCGGAATGAAATACTTTCACTCCTTCCGCTCGCTCAGCATCTTCGATTCCGGTGATCTTTTTGCCAATCTCTAATACGCCAGGATATCCACCCGAAGACATCACGACACAAACCGAAGCATCCTTCGACCATCGAAAGTTGCCGTCGCTGACATGCCCGTCTATGGAAGCTTCAATGGCATCCAACAAATCGCTTTCCATGCGCATAAGGATAGGCTGAGTTTCGGGATCCCCAAAGCGGCAATTGAATTCAAGCACCATCGGCCCCCGCGCCGTCATCATTAATCCACAATATAGAATACCTTTGTATTCCACGTCCTCCGCTTTCATGCCTTCGACGACTGGTCGCGCAATATGCTGCACCAGCCAGTTCTGCATCTGCTCATCCACCAATGAGGCCGTCGAATAGGCTCCCATTCCCCCTGTGTTGGGTCCAGTATCTCCATCACCGACTCTCTTATGATCTTGTGCGGCCACCAATGGCGATACACGCTCTCCGTCGCTCAATACGAGAAAAGAAATCTCGTCGCCCTCGAGATGTTCCTCCAGCACGATGCGAGATCCGGCGGCACCCACCATCTTGCCGGCAAGCATCTCGGTAGCCGTCAGTACAGCATCATCTTTGGTTTGACAGATGGCGACACCCTTGCCCGCTGCCAACCCGTCCGCCTTCACCACAACTGGGGTGGAAAAGCGGGGCACTGCTTCGATCACTTCGTCTAGCGAATCGCAGATGGCATAGTGTCCCGTCGGAATCCGATGCCGTTGCATGAATTCCTTCGCAAAGCTCTTGCTCGATTCGAGTTGCGCTGCGGCTTTCGTGGGGCCGAAAATTCTCCATCTACGTCGCTGAAACTCGTCCACCACGCCAAGTTGAAGAGGCAATTCGGGGCCGACGATCGTCAAATCGGGTTGAATTTTATGCGCCAATGCAACCAAAGCGTCGAGGCTCGTTGGATCGGTGGGCAGACACTCTGCTACGTTCCCGATGCCTCCATTTCCAGGAGCGCAATAAAGCTTCGAAACCCGCGGAGACTGACTCAGTTTCCACACCAAGGCGTGCTCGCGTCCTCCACTTCCAATCACCAGAACTTTCATAGTTTTGACAGAACAGGTTAGGAGCCAGAAACGCCGATGTCAAATTCTGCCGGCAATGGCCGGCATCTCAACCCCGTCGGGCACGTCATTGCGATTAACTATACTTAACCTCGGGCCGTATAATTCTGGCAGATGATCACCGTCTCCAAAGAAGATTATTTAAAGGCGATTCTGGAAGCCGAAAGCGAAGGGGAGACTGTCATCTCTGCCACTCTCGCACACTGGCTGTCCGTGTCTCCTCCGGCCGTGACAATGGCAGTGCGCCGTTTGAAGAAGGATGGATTAGTGCGTGTGCAAGCAGATGGGCACGTCGGTCTTACCGCAACCGGCCGGAAGATTGCCCGCAAATTGACGCTACGTCACCATTTAATCGAAAGAATGCTCTCCGAAGTCTTCGGCATGGAGTGGTACAAGGTTCACGACGAAGCAGAACGCCTTGAGCACGCAGTCTCCCCTGACTTTGAAGCCAAGCTGTTAGGAAAACTTGGGCGCGGCGGCTCTTGTCCTCACGGTAATGTAAGCGAATTGGAGAGCCCTACGAGCCGTCGCCGCCGGGGTCTGCTATTGCTGGCTCAGGCCGATGCAGGAAAGAATTATCTGGTTAGCGGCATCTACGAACGGGATCGCAGGTTATTGGAATTTCTCGAGCAGCGAGGTATCCGACCCGGCGCGATGCTGCACGTTTCGGGACGTAATTACG
>DASYGR010000254.1:0-31408 GCA_035999525.1 Terriglobales bacterium | reverse complement strand
GCTTGATCGCGTCTCTATTTTCGGGGATAAGCTGAGCTTTCTTGTCCCGCATGAATGGGTTGAGGATACCGATGAAGCCCAGGACGTTTATCTGTATCACGCACCTGGAGCCGATTCAGGCTGGCTGCGCGTGAGCCTGATTACGGCCAAGGACTCGTCTATGAAGACCCGCGCTCATCTCGGAGAACGAGCGCAGCAAGAAAACGGGGAATTGTACCAATCAGATCGAAATCTGATTGCGAAGTGGGAGAAGCCCTCGCAAGAAGACGGTGTTCCGATCTACCAATATTGGTGGGCGGTGTTGCGCTCGCTTGGGCCAGAACTCAGTCGCGAAGCACTTTTCTCTTATACCATTCTTCTAAACCGCCGAGACAACGCCGAAACGCAAGACGATGTATGCATTCTCTCTGATCTTTTCTGCAACGCCGAGTTTTCTGATCCCGCAGACAGTACCATTGTGAATTGAATAAAGCAGGTTCCTCGACTTTGCTTGGAATGACAGACCTCTAGTGTACTTTGCAACGACTGCTGAAACGATGCACTGCTACAAAGTGTGTTTGGACGTGCCGCTCGGCAGTATCCGGAACGCACGCCCTTTCGGCAGCCGGTACACCGAAAAATCTCCCTGATCAAGGGTGAAAATTGTGTCGAGGCCGTCCCGTGCTGCGAGATGGAGCAGTGCTGCGTCTGCGAGTTGGGTTCGGATGTCGTGGTACTTTTTCATAATGGACGCGATGGGCTTCGCGTCGGCAGTGGTTAGAGGCAGCAGTTCGAGGAATCCCGTGTTGAGGCTGTTTAGCAGTTTTTGAACAGCGTTGTTGTCCCGGCGAAGGAGCCATGCGGCTTCGGTGATCACCGGCCAGCATGTGAACAGAGGGCCGGGGAGATCATGCAGAGCTTCGACGCATGTACGGTGATATCGATCGCGGCGGCTGAGGATGGAGACAATGGGGCCGGTATCGGCGAGGACCCGCTTCATTTGGCTTTGCCGAAGCCTCTCAAGTGTCGCGAGTTTGTGCTCAAGTCTCTGGGCGCATTGCGCGCGGAACCGATGATTCCAGCCTCCTCTGCCAGTTCGTAGGCGGAGCGACCGCCCTCAGGATGTCCCAAATAGTTTTCGAGGGCTTGGCGAACAAGGTCAGACTCCGTCGTTCCTTGGGCGCGCGAACGGTTGCGCAAGCGGGCAGTGAGCGTTTGGGAAACGCGAACGGTTATGCGGTTTGACGCCATTTGTCTGACATTGTATCACTATTTGTCCGACACAGAGAAAAACGGAAATACGTCAGCTTCTTCCCCGATTCAAGGCAATAGAGGCTTGTTAAGAACTCTCTGTACTGGTTAGCTGATTCGATGTGGGCCCGATTTTAGACCCACACGCAGTGCGATCGGCTACGAATGGCGAGCGGAAAGGAGCGTCAAGATGTCGCGCAGTCCCTGGCGGATGTACTTGAGCTCCGGGACCTGCTGCGAAGGGAATGGAAGAGGACTTTGTTTCTTATCTACTTTCACCTCGGCGCGCAGGTGCTGCCTGGCGCCGACGATGGTGAATCCTTCCTCGTAAAGAAGCCTTTTGATTTTCAGAACGTTTTCAACGTCTTTGCGGCGATACATACGTTGGCCGGTGCTGCTCTTAACCGGCTTGAGTTGAGGAAATTCTGTTTCCCAAAAACGCAAGACATAAGCAGGGAGATGGCAGAGCCGCGAAACTTCACCGATACGGAAATAGAGTTTATCGGGCACCGCTACTTCGGCCGTCTTTTCCGATTTTGCGGTGGCTTTATGGGTCAGTCTCATGCCGTTCCAGAATACTCTTCAGCGCCGAGAGTATGTTTCAAATTCTCTATTCGCGTTTTTAGCACGCCAGCGCTTAAGGCACAACTTTTTTTGAATAACTTCGCCGAATAAGTAGGGCAAGAAGGCATGCCGCAGCGGGCCGACGAGGCGGCCAGCAAAAAACCTCTCGAGAGGTGCTTCTCACGAGAGGCTGGCAAAACTTCTAAATTCTTTGCGAGTATGTTCTCGCTTTTACATTAGTGTTTCTTTTTCTTGGCTGCCTTTTTCTTTGCTGGCATTTAGTTTCCTCCTGTACGATTTTCCCTTGAAGCGTTTTCACTTCTATTTCTAGTACTCACTAGCGTACTACCACAAGATATTGAGTGTTAGTTAACGAACTGTCAACATAAATCTGCACTTTCTTTTCTTTTGTACCGTCGAGTTGTTTGCCGTTTCGGAGTAACCGCCCCCGGCACCCATCCTAGAGCGGAGTCCGCAGGCCAACCTTTTCGCAGATTTCTTCCTTTGCAATCGAGTTTTCTGCTCGCGATGTTCCTTCACCAAAATATCTCCACAACGACGGTGCTAGACTGAAAAGCGCTGCTTATGCGGAAGTCTCATTCATGCCGAACTCGATGATGGCGGTTGTAAAACAAAGCGCCGCCCCAGGCGCGGACGTCCGTGAAGTCAAGCTTCCAACCTTCGGTGACAATGACGTTTTTGTAAAGGTGAAGGTAGCGTCTATTTGTGGGACGGATCTCCATATTTATTCATGGGACCGCTGGGCGCAAAATCGCATTCATCCTCCCTTAATTCCGGGGCACGAATTTTGCGGCAACGTGGTTGCGTGTGGAAAGAAGGTTACCAGCACAAAAGAAGGCGATTTCGTTTCCGCGGAAATGCACGTCGCTTGCGGAAAATGTCTGCAATGCCGGACCGGCGAAGCTCATATCTGCCAGAACGTGAGAATTATTGGAGTGGATTCTGACGGGGCATTTGCCGAGTACGTGGTCATACCAGAAGCGAATATCTGGAAGTTGGATCCCGAGATTCCGCAGGAATACGCTTCCATACTCGATCCTCTGGGAAACGCCGTTCACGCCGTTATGGCTGGAGAGATCGCCGCAAAGACAGTCGCTATCACTGGTTGCGGACCCATCGGATTGTTTTCGATTGCCGTGGCTCGGGCCGTCGGAGCGTCGCAGGTTTTCGCCATCGAGGTTAACGAACATCGGCGCCGCATCGCCAAAGAGATGAATGCCGATTTTGTTCTGGATCCCACGGCCGAGAATGTCCGCTCCGTAGTCATGGAGAGGACCGGCGGCCTCGGCGTGGATGTGGTGCTGGAGATGGCGGGGCACCCCGACGCGATCCGGACTGCATTCGACATCGTGAGGCGCGGCGGACGCATCTCTCTACTCGGCCTCACCTCGAAACCAATCTCCCTCAACTTTTCGGAAGATATTATTTTCAAAGGCATCACGGTGCAAGGAATCAATGGGCGCCGCATGTATCAAACCTGGTACCAGATGAGCGCGTTGCTGAAGAACCACAAACTTGACCTGCATCCCGTAATCACCGATCGCATGCCGTTGAGCGATTTTTCCCGCGGCATGGACCGGCTGAAAACCGGAGAAGCCAGCAAGATTTTGCTCTACCCTAATGGCACACACTAGTGGCGGAATCATTCTCGGCATCGAGAGCTCGTGCGATGAAACCGCGGCGGCGGTCGTGCGGGCGGGCGAACAAATCCTCTCAAACGTAGTTTTGTCGCAGATTGCCCTTCATCAACCTTACGGCGGAGTAGTTCCGGAGTTAGCGTCGCGGGAGCACCTGCGCGCAATAGTTCCAGTAGTCCGCAGGGCGCTCGCAGACGCGGGTCAATCTTACCAATCCATGGATGCGGTTGCCGTCACCCAGGGGCCCGGGCTCGCCGGAGCGCTTTTGGTCGGTATCAGTTACGCGAAAGCCCTGGCGTTCGCTTTGGATAAGCCCCTGATTGCCGTGAATCATCTGGAAGGCCACATTCATGCCGTGTTGCTCGAAGAACGTCAGAAGAAAAATCATCTGGTTAATTTTCCAGTGATCGCGCTGGTTGTTTCCGGCGGACACACCCATCTTTATCTTGCAGAGCAAAGGGGAGAGATTTGGTCCTATCGAAATATCGGACGCACTCGCGACGACGCAGCCGGGGAAGCCTTCGACAAAGTTGCCAAGCTTCTGGGACTGGGCTACCCAGGAGGACCGCTCATAGATAAGCTTTCCAAGTTTGGAAATCCTGGGGCGGTGAAATTTGCTTCGCCGCAACTGAAACATCGGGATCGTAACGACAAGGGTCCGATGGACGACGGGCCTCGTTTTGATTTTTCTTACAGCGGAATCAAGACGGCAGTTCTGCGGTACGTTGAGACTCATAATCTACAGGCCGAAATCGAAAACCGCAGGAGCCAAATAGGCATGATCAGCAAGCCAACCGTCGAAGACTACCGTGCCGCCTCGCCGCAAAAGACACTCGATCTGATCGCGTCGTTTCAACGAACCATTGTTGAGGATTTGATACGCAAGACTCTGGGAGCTTGCAGAAATCACAACGCGGCGACATTATTCGTAACGGGTGGTGTTGCTGCCAACAACGAATTGCGCGAACGGTTCGAGCTCGAAGCGCGAAAGGAAGGCATTCAGGTATTTTTCCCTTCGCGCTCTCTTTCAACCGACAATGCGGCGATGATAGCGGCGGCGGCTTATTCTAAATTGATCGCACAGGATTTTGCTCCGATGGAATTCTCGGCAGAGCCGGGATTGGTTCTTAGGTAAGCGTCAGCCCCTTACTGAGGCTAGGTGTCATCGCGATTGGCGCCAGTCTTTGCTTTGATCGAGCCAGGGATCTGCAGATGACTGTTAAACGGCTGCGTGGTGGCTATAGGGGTCCTTCGACTTGGTTCTTCTTCGCGAGCGAAGAAGAACAGGCGCTCAGGAAGACAATCGTTTCGACGACAATCGTTTTATTGTTATGTCGTTTAAAGCCGCTCGCGGAGTGTGAGATGGAATTGATGGTGGTAAAACAGGCGGACGAAGACGGTCGCCTACTGTCCGGTGCACTTCCCTAGAGCTTTAGTGCCCAGAACTGCCTCCAGCGCTTTTTCTAGCTGGTCTTCGATTTCAATATCTTTGAAGATGGCAAAGTTTGCCCCTCGTTGTTCGTATTGGGCGCCGCTGCTCTTTCCGGCCAGGGCGATCACGGGGATGCCTGCGGTCTTCGCATCAATCTTCAAAGCTTGAATCAGAGCGCTGCCGCTCATCTTCGGCATATCCATATCGGTAATGATCACGTCCGGAATACGCCGCTTAAGATTTTCGAGAGCTTCCAGGCCGTTGCTCGCCGACTCAACCGAGAATCCTCTGTCTTCGAGAAAGCGGCACACGGTGTGCCGGATGAGCATGGAATCGTCTACCACCAAAGCTGCAAAAGACACTTCTCCATCCGCACGCATAGTTTTCCCTATTGCGACATTAACAACTGTAAAGTTTTGTCACAAGGGATAAGTACACGCAGGGGTTACTTTGGGGAGAAGAGAAATGGGGAAGAGTAATGCAAAGTTAGAGTTCGTTCGAGATGGTTGTGTCTTCAATGGCCATGTCCGCGAACTCGCTGGATTCGAAGATTTCCCGGCATTCGAGACATTCGACGAACTCGGCGTCTTCTTCGCGGGCCACGACTTGCACACGAGGGTGCTTGCATTGTCCCATGACAGCTCTCTTCTCGGGGGGATGATTGGGATGGCTAGAAGTCATAAATCCCGGTCATTTGCGTTCTGTAGATGAGGAACGAGTTTTGCCGGAAATTTCCGTATTTTTAGCGTCAGGGTGAGAGGTTGTCAAGTACCAACAGTGAAGTACGGAAGTTTCCACGACGCGTCCCTCACTGTCGGGCCATCCTCTGAAAATTGTGTCCAGGATGAAGGGCTAGTCCACTCGCATTCTTTGATTGGCGCAGGCTAATTCGCCATTCTTCTAAACTATTCAGCCCTCATACCTTACGGTTGAACCGTTCAACTTGGCAGTTGGGTGGAATGGGTTGCTTTTGGTGGTAGTGACGGCTAGAATGTTGATATCCGACTAAAAAGGTCGTATTAGAGCAGTCTGGTTCCCGTGCTCAAGTTAACCAAAAAAGCGGATTACGCACTGATGGCGATGAAGCATCTCGCCGAGCACTCAGACGGAGGCGCTTGCAGTGCCAAAGATGTGGCTGACTCGTACGGCATTCCCGTCGAGGCATTGGCGAAAATTTTGCAGCGGTTGGTCAAGGCCGAATTGTTGCAATCGCAACACGGGACAAAGGGGGGATACACGCTGGCGAGAAGTGCGCGAACAATCTCAGCGTTCGAAGTTATCCGAGCGATTGATGGGCCATTGTTTATCACGTCATGCATTACCGTTCGGGGTGAATGCGATCAGAGCGAACGCTGCACGATTCGAGAGCCTCTGCGGCGGGTTAACGACAGCATCGAACAGGTGCTGAGGCGCATCACTATATCGGACATGAGAGAAGAAGCAGATTCAGTTGAAAAGACTGCAACAGAATCAAAGTTAGTCACATTGTCATTATTGTAGAGACGCAGCTTGCTGCGTCTTCTGAAACTTATTGGAGAAAAATTAATGACCACAGAAGTAAGAACCGCTACTCCCGTTCAAAATATCCCTGTTCAAAGCACCAATGAACAGCGCACCGAAGCGAACGGCGTCAAGTTGCCCGTGTACATGGACAATCACGCGACCACCCCGATGGACCCGCGCGTGCTCGAAGCCATGCTTCCATATTTCATGGAGAAGTTCGGCAACTCCGCCAGCCGCAATCACTCTTTCGGATGGGCCGCCGAAGAGGGCGTGGACGTGGCCCGCGAGCAGATCGCAAAACTAATCGGCGCGACTCCTAAGGAAATCATCTTCACTTCGGGTGCGACCGAGAGTGACAACCTTGCGATCAAAGGCGTCGCGGAGATGTACCGGGAAAAGGGAAATCACATCATCACCGCCGTCACCGAACACAAGGCCGTGCTCGACACCTGCAAGCGGCTCGAAAAGTACGGCTATCGGGTTACCTACATGCCGGTGCAAAAAGATGGGCTCATTGATCTCGAAGATTTGAAGCGCGCGATTGACGACAAGACGATTCTGGTAACCATCATGGCAGCGAGCAATGAAATTGGAGTGCTTCAGCCCATTGCCGAGATTGGAAAGATTTGCCATGAGCGCGGCGTTATCTTCCATACCGATGCGACGCAAGCGGTCGGCAAGATTCCCATTGATGTGAACAAGCAGAACATTGATCTGCTGTCCATTTCAGCGCACAAAATGTATGGACCCAAGGGCATTGGCGCTCTTTATGTCCGCCGAAAGAACCCGCGAGTGCAGATTTCGGCCATCATTGATGGTGGCGGCCACGAGCGCGGCATGCGGTCCGGCACGCTCAACGTCGCGGGAATTGTCGGACTGGGCAAGGCTTGTGCGATCGCGTCCGAAGAAATGGCCAAAGAAGCGGCGCATCTCGGGAGCTTGCGAGATCGCCTGAAAGAAAAAATCATGGGCCGACTGGACGAGGTTTACATCAATGGCACGATGGAACATCGTCTGCCGGGCAATCTGAATATCAGCTTTGCTTACGTTGAAGGCGAATCTTTGCTGATGGGCATCAACGACATCGCGGTTTCGAGCGGTTCAGCATGCACCTCGGCGACGCTTGAGCCATCTTATGTATTGAAGGCTTTGGGCACGGGTGACGACCTGGCGCACAGTTCAATCCGCTTCGGCATAGGACGGTTCAACACCGAAGCCGAAGTTGATTACGTGGCCGACCGTGTCGTTGAAACGGTAACGCGGTTGCGGGAATTGTCGCCACTTTACGAAATGGCGAAAGAAGGCATTGATATTAAATCAGTAAAGTGGGCGGCAGAGGCGCATTAAACTTTTAGAATTCTTGAGGAGAGAAAATGTCATATAGCGACAAAGTACTGGATCATTATTCCAATCCGCGCAACGTGGGGTCATTGGACAAAAACAGCTCTGAGGTTGGCACAGGCTTGGTCGGAGCGCCTGAGTGCGGCGACGTGATGAAGCTGCAAATCAAGGTGAATCCACAAACCAATGTGATCGAAGAAGCCAAGTTCAAGACCTTCGGATGCGGCTCCGCGATTGCGTCGTCCTCGCTTGCCACCGAATGGGTGAAGGGCAAGACGGTGGAAGAGGCGTTGCAAATTAAGAACACGGAAATCGTGAAAGAGCTCGCGCTTCCTCCGGTGAAGATTCACTGCTCGGTGCTGGCGGAAGATGCGATCCGGGCCGCGATTCACGACTGGAAGAAGAAGCAGGAGACTGCGAAGCCGGCCGCCGCGGTGGCGTCAGTTCAATAGTTCGGCGCCGGTGGATAAGCGAGCCAACATGACAACGCTGACCGACGACACTGCTAAAACCGCTGAGCCATCGGCGCGCCCCAAAGGCGGCGTGCTGGTGACTGACAAGGCGCTGGGAAAAATCCGCACGGCTATCGTGAAGGAAGGGATTTCTCCGGAGCAGGGCGGGCTGCGTCTTGGGGTGCAGGGCGGAGGATGCTCAGGACTGAGCTATAACATTCGCTTCGACACGCAGCCACGCGAGCGGGATCGTATCTTCCAATTCGGCGATGTCCGGGTTTTTGTGGATCCGAAATCGTTCATCTATCTCCACGGCATGACGCTGGATTACCAGGAAACGCTGATGCAGCAGGGCTTCGTATTCGTGAACCCAAACTCGTCGAAATCGTGCGGCTGCGGCACATCCTTCTCAAGCTGACCCCTATACCCGGCAGGAATGCGAACACTCTAGGGGTCTTTCGACTGCGCACGTTCACTCGCAAGCGAGCGATCGTGCTCCGCTCAAGATGACAAATGTTTGATAGAGCTTTTGATAGAAAATGACCGATACGTCACAGTCCGCAATGGCTGTTCTCGGCAATCCCGAGATCACATCGACCTGCTGGTCCTGCGGTGACCAGCGCGCCGCGCACTTTTGCCAGGCATGTGGCAAGGTTCAGCCGCCGCTGCCGGTTGACTATTTCGCATTCTTCGGCTTGCCTCGCAAATTAAATATTGATCTGGAGCGACTGCAGAAAGAGTTTTACGAATTGAGCCGGCGGCTGCATCCAGATATGTCGGCCCGCCATGACGAGCGCGAGCGGGAATGGAGCTTGGAGCAGAGTTCGCAACTGAATGATGCCTATCGAACGCTGAAAGATCCTATCAAGCGCACCGAGTACCTGTTGAGGCTTGAGGGCGTTGAACTCGAGGAACAGTCCAAGGCTGCGACGGAAAAAGCGCGAACTACTGGCGAGGCGAAAAAGCAGATTGTCCCGGAAGATCTGCTTGAAGAGGTATTTGAACTCAACATGCAGCTTGAAGAAGTGCGTATGAATCAGAAGACCGGAGAGAGCGACCCTGCTTTAATCCAGGAACTGGAAAGTCACAAAGATGGGCTCGAAAGAAAACAGCAGGCTCTTTCCGACGAATTGAAGACATACTGGCTTGAATGGGACAAACTGGACGACACTTCGACGGAAGAAGCGCGGAAACAAGTTCGAGACAAAATGGCGGACCTGCTGAATCGCCGATCTTACATCCGTAACCTGGTACGAGACGTAAATGAAGCTTTGGAGCATTGAAGAATTGCCGAATTTGCAAATTGACGGATTGAAACGGCCCGCCCTCCAATTCATCAATTCTAAAATTGCGCAATTCGACAATTTCGTATGAACTCTGATCGCATCGTCGGCATTGACCTCGGGACCACGAACTCTCTTGTCGCGTTCATGCAGGGGGAGAATCCTGTTGTGATTCCGGGGGAAGACGGCGCAAACCTCGTGCCGTCCGTGGTTGCTCTGGATGAGCATAATCAGATTATTGTCGGCAACGCTGCTCGAAAGTATTTGATTGAAACTCCAGAACGCTCCGTTTATTCCATAAAGCGCCTTATGGGACGGGGCATTGAAGACGTCCGCGATGAATTGAAGCTTTTTCCATTCCATCTCGCGGATGACCTCGAAGCAGGCGAAGTTCTCCGCATCAAGCTGGGCGATAAAACTTTCACCCCGCCGGAAATTTCGGCATTTATCCTACGGCAACTTAAGCGCAATGCCGAACGATTCTTCGGCGCGCCCGTGACTCAGGCGGTGATAACGGTTCCGGCATACTTCAACGACGCGCAGCGCCAGGCCACCAAAGACGCTGGACGCATTGCTGGCCTCGAAGTTCTGCGCCTGGTGAATGAGCCGACCGCCGCATCTCTGGCCTACGGTTTGGATAAAAAGCAGAACGGCATTGTTGCGGTTTACGATCTCGGCGGCGGAACTTTCGATGTATCCATCCTGAAACTGCACGACGGAATTTTCGAAGTGGTCGCTACCAACGGCGATACGCACCTCGGCGGCGATGATATTGACAATCTGCTCATCGCAATCGCAATTGCTGACATCAAAGGCGATCTGGGCCTCGATGTCTCGCGCAATGGCGAGATCGTCGCTGCTATCCGCAAAGCGGTCATTGAAGCCAAGATTGCGCTGTCCTCGCAACCTTCTACGAAGCTTGCCATTGAACTTCCGCAAGGCAAGAGTTATCTGCGGGAGATTACGCGCGAACAATTCGAAACGTTGATTGATCCAGTGATCAATCGAACCATAGCGCCTTGCAAGCAGGCTTTGAAAGATGCCGGACTGAAGCCCGAACAACTCGATGGAGTTGTTCTAGTGGGCGGCTCGACAAGAATCCCTAAAGTCCGGGCCCTGGTCGAACAGCTATTCGGACGCGCTCCGCACACGGACTTGAATCCCGACGAAGTCGTCGCGCTCGGAGCCGCAGTGCAGGCGAACATTCTCTCCGGTGGTTCGGACGCCACGCAGGATATGTTGTTGCTCGACGTGACCCCATTGTCGTTGGGGATCGAAGTAGCTGGCGGCGTTACCGACAAAATCATTCTGCGTAATTCAACGATTCCAGCCTCGGCAACCCAGCATTACACCACGCAGGTGGACGGGCAGGCAAATGTCGCAATCCACGTTCTACAAGGGGAGCGCGAACTAGCGAAAGATTGCCGGTCGCTAGCCCGGTTCGATCTGAAGGGCATTCCTCCCATGCAAGCTGGACTCGCTCGCATCGAGGTTAAATTCCTCATTGACGCGAACGGAATTCTTCACGTAACCGCGCGAGAACAACGAAGCGGCAAGGAATCCGAAATCGAAGTTCAGCCGAGCTACGGTCTCACCGACGAGCAGGTTGAAGGCATGATTCTCGAATCGTTTGACTACGCTGAAGACGACTTCAAGCAGCGCCAGGTAATCGAAGCACGCAACGAAGCTGATACGATCCTCACCGCGTTGGAGAAAGCCCGAACCAGTCCGGCGTGGGGACAACTTACAAGCGTTGAAAAGCAAAGAATTGCGGATCAAGAAAAAGCCCTGAACGAAGTCAAAAGCAAAGACGATTACCACGCGATCCGCCACGCAATTGACGCGCTAAACCAAGGCACCATGCGTCTCGCCGAATTGATGATGGATACGGCCGTCACCACCGCGCTCAAAGGCAAATCCATGGATCAGAGTGATATGTCTGAAGGAATAGCGACGGCACATCCGGTCGCTAAGGCGGATTTTGAATGAGCGAAACCGACCATCGCCGGCGAGGCGCGAAGTTTTTTGAGGGCTCAAATAAAAATGATAGAAGAGAAAAATAGCCGCACAGGAACGATGACAGAAGAAGCCTTAGGCGAAAATGTCGTCGAAGTCACATTCCTTCCCGAAGGAAAGACTGTGCAATTCGAGAACGGCAAACTTCCCTATAAAGATCACGGCAAAGAACAGTCCCTGCTCGACGTGGCCTTGAACAACGGAATTAAGCTGGACCACGCGTGCGGCGGGAATTGCGCCTGCACCACCTGCCATATCTGGGTAAAAGAGGGCGCACAGAATCTTTCCGAAATGGATGATGACGAAGCCGACCGCCTCGACATGGCCGCCGATCTGCAACTTAACTCGCGCTTGGGATGCCAGGCAGTGATCACAAGGCCGGGCAAAGTAGTGGTCGAAATTCCCGCGTGGAACCGCAACTACGTTTCGGAAGAACACTAGCTCAGGATCGAGGAAACATTCCTTACCGCTGAGCACGCCGAGTTCGCCGGAATGGTTAGGTCATTTCCGAGGGACTCGGCGGCCTCCGCGTTCTCTGCGGTGGATGAGAGGGGAATAATTGTTGCGCTTCCACACTAGTTTTCAGAGATAATAAATGCGTTTCCAAGGAGAAACGCATGCCGAAAGACCTCACATGGGATGACGCCGACGATATTGGAATCCTTCTCTCAGAGAAACATCCCAATTTAAACCCGCTGGAAGTCCGCTTTACGGACTTGCATCGTTACGTAACTGAGTTGCCAGAATTCAAGGACGATGCCAAGAAATCCACTGAAGGCAAACTTGAAAGCATCCAAATGGCATGGCACGCTGAAGTTCTTGATCGCACGCAAGGTTAAACACGCACGCGCGGAGTGCCACTTTCTTCTTGAATCTCATCAATCAACCGAATTCACACACCACAACTTGCGTGACCCATTAGAATAAAACATGCGCCGTGCGCGGGCGCTCACCCTGAAAACTACATGTCATTTCAAGGACTCATACTGTGAGCCAATCTGCATCCGTAAACGATGAGAGTTACGTTTTAACGTTGGAGGAAATCGCGAATCTGGCGGCAGAGGGCGGCAAACCAGCCGAAACGCTGATGAATGTCGTCGCCCTGATCGCGAAGCGATTTAATACTGAGGTCTGTTCGGCGTATTTGCTGGAACCTGATCGCGCCAACCTGGTTCTGGCGGCCACTCTGGGACTTCGCCCGCAATGCGTGGGGACGCTTCGCATGGGACTGCAAGAAGGTCTCGCGGGATTGGTCGCCGAACAGGTGCGCCCGGTTGCGGTGGAGCAGGTTAAGAACCATCCGCGCTTCAAATATTTCATTGAAGCCGGCGAAGACGAGTACCAATCATTTCTCGGAGTTCCCCTCATTGACCGCGGCGTTTTGCAGGGTGTTTTAGTGATTCAAACACTCGATCCCCGAGTGTTCAGCCAGGAAGAAGTTCGAATGTTGTCGGAGGCGGCCGCGCAAGTAGCGCCAATTGTTAGCGAAGCTCGCACTCTTGACCGTTTTATCGCACCAGCCCAAGAGCGCCTTTGGACACTCGCCAGAAATCTCTGGTGGTCATGGGACCACGATTCCAGCAGCCTATTCCGCGATTTGGACCCCGTCCGTTGGAGGGTTCTGAACCACAATCCTATAGCGCTACTGACAGAAATCCCATTGTCGCAGATCGAACGCCGGGCGCGGGAACTCGTGCTCCACAGCCGCATTAATTACGCGTTTCGGCGCCAGCGGGAATACCTGGAAGCCGATCGCACATGGGGAGCGAGACACGCCGGCATTTTGCGGCCTCGTCCTGTCGCTTATTTCTCCGCTGAGTTCGGATTGCATGTGTCCATCCCCGAGTACTCCGGGGGCTTGGGCGTGCTTGCCGGCGACCACATCAAGAGCGCGTCGGACTTGGGAATTCCCCTTATCGGCATCGGCCTTTTTTATGGCCAGGGATATTTCCGGCAGCATCTCGATCAAAACGGATGGCAGCAGGAAGATTACATCGAAACCGATATTAGTCAGTTGCCGATGGAGCCCGCTATCGGGAAAAACGGTTCGCCGGTAATGGTTCAGATCGAGACGCGTGGCGGTTCTATCAAGGCCAAGGTTTGGCGCATGAAAGTTGGCCGTTGCGATCTGCTTCTTCTCGATTCGGACACGGAGGGCAATGCTCCCGAAGATCGCGAACTCACTTCCCGTTTGTATGGTGGCGATGGCCGTATCCGCATTCGACAGGAGTTGCTCCTCGGCGTGGGAGGGTTCAGGGCGTTACGGGCGATGGGCATCACGCCGGGTGTTCTTCATTTGAACGAGGGCCACAGCGTATTCGCGGTGCTCGAGGCAATTTGCAATCGCATGCAGGATGAGGGTCTGGGCTTCGATGAGGCCGTTCCAAAAGTCTCTCGAGAAGTAGTGTTCACGACGCATACTCCAGTACCGGCAGGTCATGATCGTTTCAATTCCGATTTGATCGAAGAACATCTTGGTCCTCTCCGCGAGCAACTTGGCCTGTCCCACGATCGCTTCATGGATTTGGGACGCGAATATCCTGGCAATGGCGACGAGGAATTCTGTATGACGGTGCTCGGCCTCAGGCTGGCACGGCGCGCGAATGCGGTTTCGTCTCTCCATGGAGAAGTCTCGCGGGCCATGTGGACGGGACTCTTTCCGGGTAAAACCGAAGAAGCTGTCCCTATTGGACACATTACCAATGGTGTCCATGTTCCATCCTGGCTTTCGCCACAGATGTATCGCCTCTATGACCGCCACCTGGGAACCGGCTGGCATACGCACAGCAGCGAAGCCCGCATCTGGGAAGGGATTGAGGACGTAGATGATGGAGAGCTCTGGGAGACGCACCTTAACCTGAAGTCGCGCCTCATAGAGTTCGTCCGCCATCGCGCCATCGAGCAAGCCGCGCGCCGGGAAGAATCGCCGGAGACACTACAACACCTGAGCCGCGTGCTTAGTCCCGACGCTCTGACCATTGGATTTGCGCGCCGCTTCGCCACCTACAAGCGAGCGGACCTGATGCTGGCGGATATCGAGAGGCTAGCCTCGATGGTGAATGACCCCAAACATCCAGTTCAATTTATTTTTGCTGGGAAGGCGCATCCAAGGGACGACCCAGGGAAGAGGATGCTGCAACAAATCGCGGAACTTATGCGGCATTCCCGCTTCGAGGATAAGTTCATCTTCGTGGAGGATTACGACATTAACGTGGGCCGCCATTTCGTGCAGGGCGTGGATGTCTGGCTTAATAATCCGCGGCGCCCGCTAGAAGCGTCAGGTACCAGTGGCCAGAAAGTCGTGTTGAATGGAGGACTGAACCTTTCCATTTTGGACGGATGGTGGGCCGAAGCCTACGACGGCCTCAACGGATTCGCCATCGGAACCGGAAGAACCCACTCGAACCCAAGTGTGCAAGATAGCCGCGACGGAGAAGATCTGTATCGTGTTCTCCGCGATGAGGTTATTCCGCTTTACTACCAGCGGGATCGCGATGGCCTTCCGCGAGGCTGGATCAAACGAATGAAGCGAACCATCCGGACTCTGGGCTGGCGTTTTAACGCCGATCGCATGGTGATGGATTACACACTCAAATGCTACGTTCCGGCAGCCGGGGGCACTTCCAGTGATATGCGCCAAGCCTGATTGTCAGTCAGCGTTTGGCATTTAGCACTCAGCATTCAGCAGTCAGCAGTCAGTCAAAGCAGTCTGATTGCTAGGTTCTGAATGCTGAGTGCTAATTGCTGGGTTCTGAGTGCTGAATGCAGAGTGCTAAGAGCTAAGTCGTACACCACACGAAGGTAATGCCCCAAACTGATTACCTGTTTTTCCGCTAGTTTGCCTTGTGATAATGTTTCGAATACCCCATATTCTCTTGGTTTGGCTGGTTTTTATTGGCCTCGGCTTCTTCAAATCGCAAGCAGGGACTCCAGATTGCCTGGAAAACGGTCACGTATCGCAGCGTGGTGTTATCCATTGTTGCGGTGATCGCGGTGCTGTTTGCGAGCATGCGAATTGCATTCCCGCAATTTACTCAAACTGGCGTGGAAGCGGTAAGCAATTTAACCAGCAATGCTCTTGAAAAAGTTGCCGGCTTTAAGGGCAATTCTCATAAATCGGGGGAAACGAGTTCGCAGCAGGCGCACTTTACCGCTCTCGATGGCACCGTGAGGGTGAAGAAGGGGAGTAGCAATAGTTGGTCGAATGCAGATTACAACTTGCCTCTGGAAAAGGGAGACGTGGTTCAGACCGGCTCCGAGGGCATGGCCAAGATCGTTTTTAATGACGGAACCAACTACACGGTGAAACAGGATTCTCTCATTGTGATCGAAGAGAACTCCGCCAATGAGCGGCAGCAAACCACCGTTTCCGTTGCGGTAAGCACCGGGACGGTTGATCTCGCAACCGGTACCTATGTGCAGGGATCCAAGTCCGAAGTCATATTGGACGGCGCCACCGCCTCATTAGCGCCTGACAGTGCCGCCCGGGTAAGCAACGATCCCAAGACTCATCAGCATGAAATCCTGCTGAAAAAAGGTACTGGCGAAATTACTCGCAATGGAGAAGTTGTGCGGCTGGCTGATTGGGAAAAGGTAAGCTTCCAAAACGAATCGCCAGGACTTCAGAAGTCCAGGGAGATCGGGCCTCCGACCCCCATTTCGCCCGCGAACATGATGCCGATTTTCATTTCTGGCGAACCGAAGCCTATCGAATTTTCGTGGACGCCCATGGCCAACGCCGCCGGATATCGCCTGCAAATTTCGCGCAATCCTTATTTCTCCTCAACCATCATGGACAAAAAAGTTACTAGTACAGATGTGATGGTGTCCGGGCTGAAAGAAGGCGCATACTACTGGGCAGTGCAATCCTACGACAGTCACGGCACCGAATCGGCCGAAGGGGAAAAAAATCGCTTCAATATAATTCCCAAGGACAAAGATCAGCAAGTCATCGGCTTGAATTTGGACCCGTTTGTGCAGCATGGCCATGTTCTCGAATTGACAGGGAAGACCGAGGTGGGAGCGCGCGTCATGGTCAACGGACGAGAGGTTCCGGTCGTGGGATCGGACGGCGCGTTTCATTACTTCACGCCTCCGTTGCCGCCCGGTGAAAGTATTATTACGATAACCGCGCAAAATGCGACTGGTGGAGTGAATACTTTACAGAAGAAAGTGGAAATTCAGTAATCTCGTAAGCGAGTAACAATTGCAGAGGGAAAAGTCCCCTTATGTCACAAAACGGATTTCATTCCAACGGAACACGGATGCACAACCTGCGGTCGCTGTTCAGCGTTTTTTCCAGCGATCTCGCAATAGACCTCGGCACGGCGAACACGCTGGTGTATGCGCGCGGCAAAGGCATCGTCGTCAACGAGCCATCCATTGTAGCCATTAACAAGAACACCGGCGAAGTTGAAGCCGTCGGCAAGGAAGCCAAAGAGATGCTGGGGCGCACTCCCGGCAACATCGTCGCTATCAAGCCCATGAAAGATGGCGTAATCGCCGACTTCAAAGTCACCGAAAAGATGTTGAACTACTTCATCCAAAAAGCGCATAACCGGAAGATGCTGGTGCATCCTCGCATCGTGATTGGCGTTCCCTCGGAAATTACGCAGGTGGAGAAGCGTGCTGTCATGGACTCCGCATACCGGGCCAAAGCCAGCGAAGTGTACCTCGTGGAACAAGCGATGGTCGCTGCAATTGGCGCCGGCTTGCCTATCACCGAACCCAGCGGAAATATGGTCGTAGATATCGGCGGCGGCACTACCGACATTGCGGTCATCTCGCTTAGCGGCATCGTTTATTCGCGTTCCGTACGCATGGCCGGCAATCAGATGGACGAGGCCATTATGAATTACCTCAAGCGCAAATATAACTTGCTGATCGGTGAGCGAACCGGCGAACAGATCAAAATCGAAATCGGTAGCGCTTATCCTCTCGACAAGCCGTTGACCATGGAAATCAAGGGGCGCAACCTGATTGAAGGCGTCCCCAAAACCATCACGGTGGACGACAGCGAAATCCGTGAGGCCCTCAGCGAATGCGTTTCCACGATTATGAATGCAGTTCGCGTAGCTCTCGAACGCACTCCGCCTGAGCTCTCCGCAGACATCAGTGATCGCGGAATCGTCCTCACCGGCGGTGGCGCATTGCTCAAGAATCTGGATAAACGCATCCGCGAAGAAACCGGTCTTCCGGTTTCGATTGCCGACGATCCCTTGTGCAGCGTGGTCCTTGGCACCGGGAAAATGCTCAGCGACTTCAAGCTGCTGCGGAAGATTTCAATCGAGTAACTTCCTACGCCGTTGTCCTGAGCTTGCGAAGGATCTGGCGTGTAGCGAATACTGTTCCCAGCCCCGATGGAAAACATAATCTCCCGCTACCGAAACGTCTCTGTCCTGGTCGCGGTCCTGTTCGCACAGGTTCTACTTCTGGGCGTGCAGGTCAAGCGTAGCGAAGAGAATCGTTCCACTCGTCTCATCCGCGTCTGGACCGTGGATTTGATCACTCCTTTCGAAAAGGCCATTGTCGGGGTTCAATCCGGCACCGTTAATCTCTGGCATGAATACTTTTACTTGCGAGGCGTGCGCCAGGAGAATCGGGAACTCAAGCAGCAAATTGAACGCATGCAGTTGGAGCAGGTGCGCTTGAATAACGATGCCGAACAATCCCGCCGCCTGCAAGCCTTGATGGGTTTCAAAGAACAATTTATTTCGCACACGGTCGCGGCGCAGGTCATTGGTTCGAGCGGCAGCGAACGTTCCCGGGTCATCTACATTGATAAAGTCGCGAATGACGGAGTGGGTAAAGATATGCCCGTCATCACATCTGACGGCGTTGTAGGCAAGGTTCTGAATGTGTTTCATTCATCTTCGCAGGTGCTGTTAATTGACGATCAAACCAGCGGCGTGGGGACCATCCTCGAGCAATCCCGGCTTCAAGGGGTATTAGAAGGGACGCCGAGCGGCGAAATTATCCTGGACAAGATCATGAATGACGAGCAGGTGCAGCCGGGAGAAAAAGTGCTCACCAGCGGAGGAGATGGAATTTTCCCGAAGGGATTGCTGATCGGAACCGTAGAAGCGGCTGTACACGGACCGGAATCTTTCCTTTCCATCAAAGTAAAGCCGGCGGCGGATTTGGGAAGGCTCGAAGAAGTGCTGGTAATAACGCAGAAAGAAGAAAGAGCACCCGATGTCGCCGGCACAAATTCTCGTGCCGTGGATATTCTCGCGCAGCGGCTGCCTTCGGTTCCCGATAAGCCGCCAGCCGCAACTGGTGGTGGAGACAAGAAAGATCAGACGTCAGTAACTTCACCAACCGACGCGCCGCCCTCAGGACGGGCAGCCGCGACCTCGACTGTATCGAAAAAGCCAGGAACGACTGGCTTGACTCCCGGAGTTTCGAATCCGGCAGCCAGCAATTCCGGCAAGAATCCTGCTAGTGAAAGGTCCCTGCCTGAAGAAACGGCGCCCGATTCGTATTCGGTGGTAAAACCAGCGACGGGAACTTTTCCAGCCCCAAACCAAAAGAAGGTTTCTCCGCCGGGCAAGCCGCCGGCAGTTCAGCCCCAGCCACAAACCGCGCCAGCCGCGCAGCAGGACCAGCCACAATAGCGTGCCCATTACTTACACATCGAAAGAGCAAATTGAGGTTTACCGGTTCAGCCTGCCGGTCACCATCGCAGTGCCCTTAATCGCAATATTTTTTCAGGCATTCGTTCCGTTACGTTTTCCGTTCTTCGCAATTTTCGATTTACCTCTGCTGGTAGTGATTTTTTTCGCCGTTGCCCGCCGCAGCCCGGTCGCAGGATTGATCACTGGCTCACTGATCGGAATCGTGCAGGATTCGCTCACCCACACTCCCATCGGACTATTCGGCATCGCCAAGGGGGTGGTTGGTTATGGCGCGTCTTCGCTCGGCGTCAAACTGGACGTGGAAAACGCCGGCTCCCGCTTTCTCGTCACCGTGTTTTTCTACGTAGTTCATGAATTCATATATTTCATGGTAGCCCGAGGACTCGTCGGTCTTTCCTTGCACTGGAGTTGGCCACACGAACTGCGATCCGCCATCGCCAACGCAATCCTGGCTGTGGCCTTGTTTTCCCTGCTCGACCGCTTCAAGCGGCGAACGTAATTCCTGTGGATCTGTCACATCTTTCCCGCTCGTCCCTGTTTACGGGCTATCTGAGCTTCCGCGAGCGGAAGCTCAGGCTCAGCATGACAATAAGGGTCTCGCATAAGCTGGTACTTTCGTGCCTCCGCGGAACCATTCGCCGTAACTCAGAGTTAACCCGCCGCGTTACAATAGAGTAACTTCCCGAAAGGATAACTCAGCCGCTTCCGTTGCTTTCAACAGCAACGCCAAGCGCAGCTGTGATCAAATGTTCGGCCGCGACGACAAAGTTTCGCCTTTCCGCCTTACCGCGGTGCAATACATTTTGCTGGCGATCTTCCTGCTTCTGGCTTACCGGCTATGGCATCTCCAGGTGATGCAGAGCGATTCGTATTCGTCGCTGGCGGAGAAGAACCGCGTGCGCAATGTGCCGATTCTCGCGCCTCGCGGACGCATTCTCGATCGCGAAGGCCGCACTATTGTTGACAACTATCCTTCATTCACAGCGTTGCTATTGCGCGATTCCTCTCGCGATCTGAATGCTGACGCGGACCTCATTGGGCAAGGCCTGCACATGGATCCCAAAGACGTTCGCGAGCGCATTAAACATTTCGCCGGCGTGCCGCAATATCAACCCATTTATCTGAAAGATGACATCACTCCCGACGAACTCGCCTTCATCGAAGCTCACAAAAACGAACTCCCAGAACTCGACACCATCATGGCGCACCGCCGCCTATATCCACGAAATGGTTTCATGGCCCATCTGCTCGGCTATGTCGGCGAAGTCAGCGAAGACATGCTCAATCAGCCCCAATGGGAGTTTTACAATCCCGGCGACGTAGTCGGGAAGTCAGGCGTGGAGCTTCAGTACAACCAGATTTTGATGGGGAAAAATGGCTCGCGGCAAGTAGTCGTAAATAGTCACGGCAAAGAGATGAACCAATTGGCGGAGATTCCGGCGGTGGCGGGAAAGCCCCTCAAGCTCACGGTGGATATTGATGTTCAGATTGCCGCGGAAGAGGCAATTGAGGGCAAAAATGGTGCCATTGTCGCGATGGATCCCAAGACCGGCGAGATTCTCGCAATGGTAAGCCGTCCAACTTTCGATCCCAACGATTTTGCAGTAAGAATCAGACGCGACGACTGGAATAAACTGGTCAACGACCCTGACAAGCCTCTTCTGAATAAGGCAATTCAAGCGCAACTTGCGCCCGGCTCAACATTCAAGATCATTATGTCAATGGCGGGGTGGCAGGAGGGAATCGCCCAAGCCCTCAAGGTTCACTGCACTGGAGGTGCTTTCTTTTATGGCCGCCGGTTCGGCTGTTGGGTGAAAACCGGCCATGGCGACGTAGATCTTACCAAAGCAATCTACCAATCATGTGATGTCTTCTTCTACACATTGGCGGAGAAGCTTGGCATCGAACGCATCGCAAAATATGCTACCGCTCTCGGATTGGGAGAAAAAACCGGCATTGACTTGCCGCAAGAAGCAAGCGGAGTGATGCCTTCCGAAGAATGGAAGATCAGAAACTTCAAACAAAAATGGTTTGCCGGTGAAACAATTTCGGTTGGTATAGGCCAGGGTGCTGTGGCAACAACACCTGTGCAGCTCATGCGGGCGATCTCCGCGATTTCAATGGATGGCCGCATGGTAGTTCCCCACGTAGCTAACCCTACCGATCTCCCGGCCGATTATCTTCCAGCAGTAACGCACTACGCGGAAGTGAAGAACATCCCGATAGACTCTGGGGGGTGGAACCTGATCACGGATGCAATGGGCCGCGTGTTGCTGCCAGAGGGCACGGCGCCGTCGGCACATATTCCTGGTATTGATATCGCCGGGAAGACCGGGTCGGCGCAAATTGTGTCGCTTGCCACACGCGCGAAGCATGAGAACAACGAAGCTCTTAATCAGAACGGATGGTTCGTGGGATTCACCCCAAGACGCGATCCGGACATCATTGTTTGTGTGTTGTTCGAAGGCGGGGAGCATGGCAAACTCGCCGCGCGGCTGGCGACGCAGGTCATCAAGGCATATGTGGACAAGCAGCGACGCCAGCCGACGAAAGTCGCAAGCAATTCAAAAGTTGATGTCGGAGCTTTGTGGACAGCGCCTGCCACAAGCCAAAGCCAGGATTCCGACAAGTTGCAAGGCGGACATTTCCTGATTGACATTGCGAAACAAAAAGCGCCGCTCGCGATGGCCGCTCCGGGCGTGAATTGAGGATGCGATTTTGACCTCGCATGGATCACTAAGATGAGGGTGCCCCATTTCTCGCGTCTTTTGCGAGAGTGGGAGAACTGATGTTCTCAAAATGCCTAACAAACCGTTAATGAAGCGCATCCCACAACTCGACGGCCTCCGCGCGATTGCCATCTTGATGGTTTTCGCCGCGCACGCATTTAATGTTCCTTTGTTCTGGATGGGGGTCGATCTTTTTTTTGTCCTGAGCGGCTACTTAATCACCGGCATCCTTCTAGGCCTAAAAGATAGGCGTGCGGTGGGGGGAAGTTATTGGGGATCTTTTTACGGCCGTCGCGCCCGGAGAATCCTCCCGCCCTACGTAGCATTTCTAATTCTTTTAACTATTTTTCGCCACGTGCCCTGGAAGCACATCTGGTATTGGTACGCGTTTTTTGCACCTAACGTTCCTCTGGCCTTCGGCAAAATCCCGGCTGCCGGCATGGGGCCACTTTGGTCGCTGGGAGTTGAGGAGCAATTTTATTTCCTGTGGCCGTTTTTATTGCTGGTATCCACGAAAGAGGCGCTACGCCATATATTGCTGGCGATAATAGTAATTTCTCCTGTTCTACGCGCGATCTGTACGCCTCTTTTCGACACGCATTTTCCAATTTTCAGTCTCACTATTTTTCGGGCCGATACCCTCGCTGTGGGCGCTTTGATCGCTGTAACGGCCAGCCGCAGCCCCAACTGGATAAACGAGAATTCACGCAAAGCGTTAGCCATCTTGATTGGGGCGGCGGCCCTGTTGGCTGGTTTCTCCACTATGCATAGTTTCCGGGCAGGTGCCAACAGCATCTTTTTTAATTCGGTAGGGTATTCGCTAAGCGCGATTCTTTTCGGCGGCGCTCTAGTTTATTCGCTCGGATACCAAAGCGGTATGTTGCATGCTTTACTGACTCTCGCCCCGCTAAGGTATTTGGGGCTCATTAGCTATACGTTCTATCTGTATCACGAAGTGGTGTTACTCAGGATCGGCCAAGCCCTGCACTCTCAGGCGGCTGTTGGTCTAGCTGCCTTCGTGGTCACATTGATCATTTCCACGATGTCATGGCATTTTTTTGAGTCGCCGATCTTGGGTCAAAAACGGCGAAGCGTGAGCGGTGTGCCTTCGCGCGCACTTCGCGGAGGTTGGGAGGCAAAGAGCGTGGAGAGTTCAGAACCAGGCCGTCAAGAAATTTAGGGCTATTATTTAGACTTTGCATAAAACAGTTGCGCCGGGGCATCGCGTCCCACCCTTGCGAAAACGGCGCAAGGATGGGGCACCCTCGGCGTTAGTGATTCCAACAAAAATCAACACCTTTGATGCGGACGATACCGACAAGAAGACCAACGACAAACGACCAATGACCAACGACTGATCTAACCCATGTCCCGCTACATCTCATTCCGTGATTTTGATTGGGTGCTGCTGATCTTCGTGCTACTGATCTGCGGCCTTGGCGTGCTCGAAATTCGCAGTGCCACCATGCACACGAAGTTCGAAGGCGCGCACGTTAAACAGATGTACTGGATCCTGGGCGGGATCGGCGGAATGTTCCTGATGAGCCTTCTCAACTATCAGCTACTTCTTGACCGGGTACATTGGATGTACATCGCGGCGGTGGCGTCGCTGCTGGCTGTTCTCGTTTTTGGGCAAAAGTATCTGGGCGCGCGTCGCTGGGTAAAAATGCCCGGGGGTCAACATTTCCAACCATCCGAGTGGGTGAAGCTGATCCTTATTCTTGCCGTGGCCAAATATTTCGCCAGCCTTCAGGACCGCGAACTTTCCTGGTCAGATTTCATGAAGGCTGGCGCCATCGTCGCCATTCCGATGCTCATGGTTCTCAGGCAACCGGACTTGGGAACCGCGCTGACTTACATTCCAATCGGAATCATGGGCCTCTTTTTAGGCGGAGCTCGTTGGAAGCAGGCTCTGGTGGTCCTGCTCGTGGCTGGTTCCTTGATGCCTCTAGCCTGGCATGTGCTGAAACCCTTTCAAAAAGATCGACTTACCAGCTTTATGCAGCCGGACGCGGATAAGCAAGGCTCCGGCTATCAGGTCATTCAATCTCTCATAGCGGTGGGTTCCGGTGGAATATGGGGAAGCAGCAATGGCTCCCAGACTCATTTGGATTACTTGCCGGTTCCTCAAACGGACTTTATATTTGCTGCGTTCGCCGAGGAACATGGGTTTGTAGGTGCTTTAACTGTTCTGCTGCTATACTTTGTAGTGCTGATGCGTTTGACCCAGAACGCGCAAACAGCGCCCGACCGCGCTGGCACGTTTGTGGTAATGGGTGTGGTAGCTGTGCTTAGCTTCCATATCCTGGTCAATGTCGGTATGGTGGTCGGTTTTATGCCGGTCACCGGAATACCCTTGCCATTAATGAGTTATGGCGGGTCTTCTGTCCTGTTTATGTTTCTGGCGCTAGGCATGGTGATGAATGTTCGCATGCGCCGCTTCGTGAACTGATACAGGATGAAGAAGGGCAAGGAAGTTTGCCGCGCTAGCCAGGCGCGAAAATATTGGAAAGTCGCTACTAGCTCCCAGCCTCTGGCCAGGAGCCAGAAGCTGAAAGCGTTTTAAAAATAGACGTCCGTCCTCGCGTTAATAAGAGGACACTCACCCGGCCAGACCAGCAGTTAGAAGCCGGGCAGGATTGAAGCTAAGGCGCTGCCGGGCGGGTAAACGGCCCCCTCTAAGAGTAGGAATTTCGATTTCTATACTTTAGAGAGAGCAGGTCACAACCCCGGTCCAGCGCAATGCTATAAGTGCAAAAGATTCTCAGGCTTGCGCAGCGGATCAGGTTACGGAACGAACTCCGTAGTCAATGCCGTGCTTCGCGCGGACCTACCATCGTGGCACTCGATCCTCCCAATTCTCCTGCGTCTAACCCGGTGATCACTGCGACCGCTTAGCGGCGCAGCCCGGAGTTTTACATGTCAAAAGAATTATTTGTGTCTTCCACACCTCACGAAACCAAAGTGGGGGTGGTCGAAGACGATCTGCTCGCCGAAATCTACCTCGAACGCGAAAACGAATACACCTTAGCGGGATCCATCTACAAAGGCCGCGTCACCAGAGTCCTTCCAGGAATGCAATCCGCATTCGTGGACATCGGCCTTGAGCGCGACGCCTTTCTCTATGTATCGGACTTCATGGAACTGGCTGAAGCCGAGGAAGTGGACGAGATTCCCACCAACCGCTCATTTCAGGAGCCTGCCGACTCTGATCATCAGCGCGAACCGCACTATCCTGCGGAGACGCGTCCTGCCATTACTGATTTCAATGCCAACGAAAAATTGGCCGACGATTCTTCACGGTTGGCCAACGCCCCCGGTCTCTCGGGCGAAAACAGTACCGGTCAGGATAGAGATAGAAATGATCAGGGGGAAAAGGACAGCCGTGGCGGATTCCGTGGCCGCCGGCGACGCCGCGGACGCCGCGGCGAGCGCATGCCCGATTCCAAGTTTGCCCGCCCCGGCTCCGAAGGCTCCGCTTCCGAGCGTCCCGCATCCGATTCCGTTGAGGCACCTCGTCCAGAAAGAGGCCCTGAGAGAAGCTCAGAAAGAAGTCCGGAAAGAACCCAACATCCGCAGCGCTCCGACTACGGCCCTCCGCCCGGATATCAGCCCATAATCCTCCCGGGAGAATCCATTTCCAAATATCGCGGACTCGCGCGCTCCCAAGCTCCGGCACGGCAGCAAACATCAGCACAGAATTCCGCCCATTTGCAATCCGAGGAACCAATTCCGGCAATTGCAAAAACTTTCCCGGAGGATGAACCGCTATTTGTAGAGTCCGCCTCGGTTTTAGATTCGAACGAGAAACAGGCGTCCTCGCCGCCCGCTTCAGTAGCCGAAATCCCAATCGAACCGGCATCTACTGATTCCACAGAAACGACTCTCGATATCGCGTCTTCCGAATGGGATCGTGAGCAGAAGCGGCGCCATGAACTGAACGTTGCTTCTGTATTTGGGGAAGCGCCTGCGGCAAGCCAGGAAAACGAGTTGTCCTTGAGCCGGCGAGGGACTCTGGAAGAAGAAGAGATCGAAGAGGAAGAAGCCGATCTCGCCGATTACGTTGAAGAACTCGAAGAAGACGCGGCTTTCGAAGAAATGGAAGAGGAAACCAGCGAGGCTGGCGCCTATCATCCAGCCGCGGCCGAGACGCAACAAATCGCCGCTGCGGCCGACCCGGCAACGGAGCAGACATTTTTTTCAGCTTCGGAAGCGGTTGAAACAGAGATCCCCGAAGCCGAGGCTGATTCTGAAGCCGAGCATGAAGAAAAAGAGGCGGAAGACGCAGAGATTGAAGAGGCACAGGCCGAGGCCGAAGCCATTCTCGACGCCGAAGCGCGTGGAGATGGGACCGTTGACGCCAGAGCCGAGGTCAGAGCACCCGCCGCAACCGCGCCCTACACCCAACGCGCTCCTCGGCCTTCTTACGAGCGGAGTCACGACCGCGGCAACCAGCGTGGCCGTCGCGGCGGCGGACGGAACTTCCGAAAGCGTGAAAACCAGAATGTTCCTTTGATTAGCGATTTGCTCAAAGAAGGTCAGGAAATCCTGGTTCAAATCGCCAAGGAGCCCATCGGAAAGAAGGGCGCACGCATCACCAGCCATATCGCCCTGCCAGGGCGTTTTCTCGTATACATGCCCACGGTTAACCACACTGGAGTTTCGCGCAAAATTTCGTCCGAGGAAGAGCGCCAGCGCCTGAAGCGAATCATTCTCAGCGAGCGCGAAAACGGGCATGGAGGCTTTATCGTCCGCACCGCCGCTCAAGGTGCAGCCGAAGAAGACTTGCGTGCCGACATCCGATTCCTCAAAGGCCTCTGGGCAGAAATCAAGACGCGCGCCGAAAACGGAAAGTCCCCGACCCTGATTTATCACGATCTCAATGTCGTGGAGCGCGTGCTGCGCGACCAGGTCAGCTCTGACTTCTCCGCCATTTGGGTGGACACGGAACAAGAGTACGAACGCATTCTTCGCTTCGCCAACCGTTTCCAGCCGGGATTGGTGAGGCGCGTCAAGCTCTATACCAAAGAAGTCCCACTGTACGAGCAATTCGGATTGACGGAAGAAATTAACAAGGCGCTCAAATCAAAAGTCTGGCTGAAGAGCGGCGGATACATTGTGATCAACCAGACCGAAGCCTTGGTGGCAATTGATGTGAACACCGGCAAATACGTCGGGAAGACGCAGCGCCTGGAAGACACCATTGTTAAAACCAACGTGGACGCCATCAAAGAAATCGTGAGGCAAATCCGGCTGAGAGATTTGGGTGGAATCATAATCATTGACTTCATTGATATGGACGAGCGCCGCAACCGCCAGAAAGTTATGCAGGCTCTGGAAGAAGCGTTGCGAAGTGATCGCGCGCCTTCGAAGGTTCTCCAGTTTAACGACTTCGGTCTCGTAGCCATCACCCGCAAACGCGTAAAGCAATCGCTCGAGCGCACCATCGGGTCGCCATGCCCCTACTGCGAATCCACCGGATTCGTGAAATCCATCCCGACCGTCTGCAATGATATTTACATCGAGATGCGAAAAATGGCCAAGCACCTCGACCATGCCGATGCCATGCTGCGAGTGAATCCCGAAGTAGCCAAGGCCCTGAAAGCGAATAACGGGAAGGCTCTTTCCGAAATGGAAGAGCTAATAAAGAAGACTGTAATTGTGAAAAGTGATCCAGCTTTGCATCAGGAACAATTCGACATTAACTGACTGAAAATCAACCGGAGAGCGGCCTTTCCGGAGCGATTCCGAGTCGGAACAGGGTGAGAGATCGCGACGATAGAGCAATAATAAGCACTTTTACGTCTCCTCGCCTGGCCCTGCCTTCAAAGCTGCTGGGCACCAAACCTCTTGCAGGACTTGCACTTGCGAGCGGATGACGGTTACAGGATGAAACGTGCTCGCCCAACACCGCCTGCCGGCTTCACCTTAACTGCAATAAGTTGCATAGTGTCAATCACCTACAGCAATTTTTCTCTTGCGTAACCCATCCGATTTGAGTATGCTTTCGGAGCGTTACCAAAGTTCCGAAAGGTTTAATTATGCGCATACCTCGATTTCTGACGATACTTTCTTTTGCGGTCATCGTTTTCTGTGGTGTGTCCTTTGCCGATAGTACATTTGACTTCAGCTCTAAGGGCAACGGCGATATCGGCGCCATGGACACATTTACCGCCGGCGGCAGCTCAATCACCGTCTGGGGCTTCAGCGACGGCAGCACCGCCGCCGATGACGACAGCACCCATCTTTTCTTCAAGAATGGCACCGGAGATGAGAACGGGCTTGGCTTGAACGACGGTGATGTGGACAACGAGATCAGCGGTACGGCTTTCATTCAGTTCACTGCCGCGGGAATAAAAACCATCTCTATAGGTTCTGTACAGAGCGGTGAGACGTACCAGCTTTACGGATCCAATACTCTCGGCACGTTGGGAACCAAGATCGGGTCTGTGGGTACGGCAGACGCCACCAATCTAAACCTTGCCGCAATTGATGGCACTTGGACGTATGTTTCCTTGTTCGCTCCAAGTGGCAACGTTCTGCTCGACAACGCCACTGCGGCCGCGCCCGTGGTACCGGAGCCTGGCGCCACAACAATGCTGATGACACTCGGCGTCGTTGGTCTCTTAGCTTTCGGCCGTCGCAAATTATTTGCTTAGATACAGAGTCAAGCTTAAACAGAAAGCCGTCCCGAGCAGGGGCGGCTTTTTTATGCTTATTAACGGTTAGTCGATGCCCCAGAACATTCCGCGTAGGGACAGTCGCCCTCGGCTGTCCAATCCGATCAACGACCGGAAGTGACTCAGAGGTTCCCGCCTTGATTTGGGGCGTCATCC
Organism: Terriglobales bacterium; assembly: GCA_035999525.1. Classification (GTDB taxonomy): domain Bacteria; phylum Acidobacteriota; class Terriglobia; order Terriglobales; family Acidobacteriaceae; genus PALSA-188. The sequence continues at coordinate 2,727 of DASYGR010000254.1, read as the reverse complement.
TGAGCTTGCGAAGGATCTTGGGCGCAGCGGGTACGTGTTAAACACGAGCAACGGTGCCTATGCAGGCAATATCCATTCGCTATACGCGCCTTCCGCGATGCGCGGAGTGTCGCTGTGGGCTTGGGTAGCGCAGGGTGAAAGATGAACGAAGCCGTTTCAGAATAGGGCGACCGCACGTTACTTTATTAGCCCATCATGTTTGTGTGTTCAGGCTGAATCTTATACGTCACTCGGACTTCTCCTGCCTGGCCGTATGGGTATTTGTCCACTCCGAGATATTTCTTGGCCAGCTTGTCTATCTGAGCGTCGGCGCCTTCCTCGGTGATTTCAACGACGCGGCCGCGGATTTCCAGATAGCGATACGGGTTGTCGGGATCAATGACAGCCAAAGAAACGCGAGGGTCGCGGCGAACATTGCGGTCCTTCTGGCGGCCCTTGGCGGAATTGAAAATCACGAAATCGCCATCAAGGTCGCACCACACCGGCGTCACCTGCGGACGGCCATCCGGCATTAACGTAGCCAGGCTGGCAAATCCACGTTTGGTAAAAAGATCGCGATACTTGTCTGGAATTGCGTCGGACATGTCTACCCTCCGAAATAAAGTAAACCGATTATAGATGCATTCGGCGGAAACCACAGCGATGCACGTAGGGTAGTGGCTTTTTTCGGAATCTTAATCTAATTTGCTGAAGTCATCCTGAGCTTGCGAAGGATCTGGCGTGGGATCGCGAGTGCTATCCCAGACGCATTCATGCCGCTGCGCGCGAAATCCTTCGGCACTGAGGTGCCTCAGGATGACGCCGGTTTGGCGTTTTGGAACAAGCCCTATAAAAATTCAACAAACGAATCTTCCACATCCGCGCCTGCGTTGTTGGCGACTCGGGTTGCATGGCGTTCAACATTCTTCATCAGGCCATCCAGATAATCGCGCGAAGAGGAGATTGCAACTATTCCAAGCGTAGCGTGATTCCAAAGGCTGGTGGGCTCCAATTCCGCGACGGAAACATTGAAGTGGGCGCGCAACCGGTCCTTTAAGCTGCGCACGACTTGCCGTTTGTCTTTGAGGGACTGTGCGTGCTCGATGCGGAGTTCGAGAGTGAGAAAAGCGATCAAAACCGTGGTTGGTCCAGAAGCGGTCGTTGGTCCCTGGTCGTCGGTCGTTGGCTCAATCTCATGTGCAAAGTTAGGCCAACGACCAAGGGCGAACGACCAACGACGGTTTTCTACACCATCGCTTCGGCTGCAACTCGCTCGGTCACGAATGCCTCGATCACGTCGCCGACTTTGACGTCGCCATAATTCGCGATCGAGATACCGCATTCCATGCCGTTGCGAACTTCGCTGGCATCGTCTTTGAAGCGGCGCAGCGATCCAACTTTGCCGGTGAAGACGACAGTATTGTCACGCAGCAACCGGACCTCGGAGTCGCGCTTGATGGTTCCGTCGGTGACCGTGCATCCCGCGATGGTTCCGACTTTCGGGATACGGAAGGTTTCTTTCACCTGCGCGCGGCCTTGATAAACTTCCTTGATTGTCGGATCGAGCAAGCCGGTCATCGCGCGCTTGATCTCGTCCTGTAGTTCGTAAATGATCGAGTGCAAGCGGATGTCCACTTTTTCCTGCTCGGCTAATTCTTGGGCCTTTCGCTCGGGCCGAACATTGAAACCAATAATGATTGCGTTCGAGGCCGACGCAAGCAATACGTCGCTCTCAGTGATCGCTCCGACGCCGGAGCGCAATACCTTCAGGCGTACCTTCTCGTTCGATAATTTACCGAGCAAGTCAGTCAAAACCTCGACTGAGCCGCCGACGTCGCCCTTCAAAATAATATTCAGTTCCTTCATCCCGGCAGTCTTGATTTGTTCGGCCAGTCCTTCCAAAGAAACGCGGGAACTCTTCGCCAGTGTGGCTTCGCGGAATTTTTGCTCGCGGTATTCGGAAACGCCGCGGGCCTTGTCACGATCGGCTACCACGACAAACTGATCGCCAGCCTGCGGCAGTCCTTCCATACCCAGAATTTCAACTGGCGTTGACGGTGGCGCTTCTTCGAGCTGATGCCCGCGGTCATCGAACATGGCTCGAACTTTTCCATAGACATTTCCAACCACAAAGTTGTCGCTGTTGCGCAGCGTCCCGTTTTGAACAAGCACTGTGGCAACGGGGCCGCGTCCGCGATCTAATTTTGCTTCGAGCACTACACCAGATGCAGGGCGATCCGGGCTTGCCTTCAGATCTTGCAGATCCGCAACCAGGCAGATCATTTCCATCAGCAGGTTGAGATTTGTTTTTTGTTTCGCGGAAACGTCCACGAATACCGTGGTGCCGCCCCATTCTTCCGGCATGAGGCCGCGATCCGCGAGTTGTTTCTTGACGCGATCTGGAAGCGCGTCTGGCTTGTCAATCTTATTTACCGCGACGATGATCGGAACTTCCGCGGCATGGGCATGATCAATCGCTTCGACAGTTTGCGGCATGACGCCGTCATCGGCGGCGACAACAAGAACTACAATGTCGGTAGCCTTCGCGCCGCGCGAGCGCATGCGCGTAAATGCCTCGTGGCCGGGCGTGTCGAGAAACACAATCTGGCGACCGTAAGCCGGCGACTGCTTATCATTAATTGTGACTTTGTATGCCCCGATATGCTGGGTGATGCCGCCTGCTTCGCCTCCCGCGACATCAGTGAGCCGGATCGAATCCAGTAAAGTAGTTTTTCCATGGTCAACGTG
>DASYGR010000226.1:0-27353 GCA_035999525.1 Terriglobales bacterium | reverse complement strand
CGCGGAAAGTGCCGCAGAATACGGCAAATGGAAAAACTGGTACCGGGGAGACTGGCTAACCGGCGTTTATCGAACCCGCCAGATCATCCAGACTTTCACAAATTTTCTGGACGACCCACAGACTCACCTCTCGCCGCCAATCCTATGGGACGGTTGGGAGGCCTACTATCACATCATGCACTATGAAGGGGATCGTTCAGCCGATGTGAAATAGTGAAGGTCGGGATATCTGAAAATTTCGACCGATTCTCAATCCTGGGCTCTTACGGCTAAGTAACTGATTTTCAGTATCTTTACCCCGATGATATGGGGACAAGTAAATCACAGGTGCTCGAGGCTGCTGCCCACCCCGAAGACCCGCCTTAGTTACCGGCTGTAACACTATAGTCATCTTGTTACCACCGCCCTCGTGGTTCACTCTAAGGAAGAGGCATTCTGCCGCATAGCTTGCACATCCGTTTATGAGTGAGCCCAAATTGTCTTCGGCGGGTGCCGACTGGACGAAATTGCTGATAGATCAGGAACTTATTCCTCATCTGGGGACGCTTCTGCAAGCGTATCGAGACGCTCCGCCCGAGAAGCGCGAGGAAATTCTGCTTGAGACCTTAAAAAAGATTAAGAGCAAGTCCGCGACAGCCAAGGAAGCTGCCGCCGTAGTAAGTGAAAGAGAAGCCGCCCCGGCGGTCAGCGCGAAAGAAGTTCCAATACCCCCGCCTGAGGCTAAACCCTCCGCGACTCCTCCATTTGAGCCAGAAGTATTCACCCAGACGCGCGGCGAGGATCGCCGGCGCCACGCCCGCATGAAATGCTTTGTTGCTGTCGAGTTGCGGGTTGAAGGCTCTCAGACCCCAGTCTGGGGCAATCTTTCGAATTCCAGCTTGGGCGGATGCTTTGTCGAAACTCCCGCCAACATCGCCAGCGGAACAAAATTGGAAATTGGATTATGGGTCGCGACCGGCAAAATTTGGATAAAAGGTCTGGTGCTGAACGGAATCGTTACCCGCACGAATCCGTCCGTTGGAGCTCGCGTCAAGTTCGAAGACCTTGCCGGGCCGGAGCGTGAGACGCTGCGTCAATTCATGAAGTTCGTTGACAGCACGACGCAGAGCTACCAGGCCGAGCAAGGCTATCTCGCGCAACTGAAACGTTAAGACACCCCTCCTGTATCTCCATCCTCAATTTCTAACGACTGCATTTCTACCCTTGATCTTCAAAAAGACTCTTGTCCCCAGCCGTCGGCACGAACGCGCGCGAATTTTCTGAAACTTGGCACCGTGGCGCACGTCTCATAAGAACTTGGTAAACTTTAACCGGACATTTTTCTGATGTGAAAAAGCAAACCGGCCGTGAGCTACGACCGCGAAGGAGAGATTTTCATGGTGGCGAGCGAGCAAACGTTGCTGACCAGCCAGCAACTGGACACCCTAACTATCAACACAATCCGTACCTTGGCGATGGATGCGGTGCAGAAGGCGAACTCTGGGCATCCAGGCACGCCCATGGCGCTCGCGCCGGTCGCTTATTCGCTTTGGCAAAACTTTTTAAGGTATGACCCGCAGGACCCCATCTGGCCGAATCGCGACCGCTTTGTTTTGTCAAACGGCCATGCATCCATGTTGCTCTACGCCTTGCTTCATCTCACCGGCGTGCGCGAGGTGAACTCGAAATACGAAGTTTTGGATGAGCTCGCAGTTAAGCTCGAAGACATTGAAAAATTTCGCCAGATAGATAGTAAATGCCCAGGGCATCCCGAATATCACCTGACCTCCGGCGTCGAAACTACGACCGGGCCCCTCGGGCAAGGTGTGGGAAACAGTGCCGGCATGGCGATGGCCGGTAAGTGGCTGGCGCAATACTTTAATCGTCCCGGCTTCGAACTCTTCAATTACAACGTTTACGCTTTCTGCGGCGACGGCGACATGATGGAAGGCATCTCCAGCGAGGCCGCCTCTCTAGCGGCACATTTGAAGCTGTCGAATCTCTGCTGGGTCTATGACAACAATCACATCACCATTGAAGGCGACACGGATCTGGCTTTCAATGAAGATGTGGCCGCGCGCTTCGAAGGCTACGGGTGGAATGTCACGCATGTTCATGACGCTAACGACCTGAATGCTCTTAGCAAGGCGTACAACTTCTTTCTCGATTCGAAGGACGGTCCTACGCTGATCATCGTTGACAGCCACATAGCATTCGGTTCTCCACATAAGCACGATACAAAGGAAGCCCACGGCGAGGCGCTCGGCGAAGAAGAAGTGCGGCTCACGAAGAAGGTTTATGGATGGCCGGAAAATGCGCACTTCTTAGTCCCGGATGGAGTTCGCGAAAACTTTCAGCAGGGTATCGGCAAGCGTGGGCACGAATTGCGGCAACAATGGCAGAAACTTTTCGCGAATTATGAAAAGGAATATCCGCAGTTCGCCGATCATTTGAATCGCATGTTGCGGCGCGACCTTCCTGATGGCTGGGACAAGAACCTGCCGACGTTCCCGGCAGATGCGAAAGGGCCCGCAACCCGCGACAGTTCCAGCAAAGTTTTGAATGTGCTGGCACAAAATATTCCCTGGCTGATCGGCGGCGCGGCCGATTTGTATCCGTCAACAAAAACGCGATTGACTTTCGACGGCGCCGGAGATTTTGAAGCCAACAATTATTCCGGACGCAACTTGCACTTCGGCATTCGAGAACATGCCATGGGCGCGATTGTCAACGGAATGTCGCTGTCCAAGTTGCGTGCTTACGGATCAACTTTCCTGATTTTCAGCGATTACATGCGTGCGCCGATTCGCCTCGCATCTCTCATGGAAATTCCGGTGATTCATGTTTTCACTCATGATTCGATTGGCTTGGGAGAAGATGGCCCCACGCATCAACCGGTAGAGCAACTGCCGTCGTTGCGGGCAATTCCCGGACTTCTTGATCTCCGCCCCGGCGACGCCAACGAGGTTGTCGAAGCGTGGAAGGTGATCATGCAGCTTCAGCATAAAGAGGCTCTGCTGATTCTTACTCGCCAGGCAGTTCCCACACTAGATCGCACGAAGTACGCGTCCGCGGCGGGGGTTGCGAAGGGGGCTTATATTCTGGCCGATGCCCCCGACGGCAAGCCGGAAGTTATCCTGATTGCCTCGGGAAGCGAGCTTTCACTCTGTGTCGGCGCGTATGAACAACTAAAGACCGAAGGGATCAATGCTCGCGTTGTGAGTATGCCATCGTGGGAGTTATTTCAGCATCAGAGTGAAGCATACCGGCATAGCGTGTTGCCGCCACAGATAAAGGCCAGGGTCGCGGTCGAGCAAGCCGCGAAAATGGGTTGGTCCCAATATGTCGGCTCAACCGGCAAGGTAATTGGAATGGAAACCTTCGGATCTTCCGCCCCGCTTAAAGATTTGCTGAAGAAATTTGGATTCACTCCAGAAAAAGTTGTAGAAGCTGCGAAGGAATCAATATCGCTCTCCAAACAATCTAAAATAATTAAGACGATGCACCGCTAAACTCAATCCCCAGATTTGCGAGGCTAAAATGCAACCGACCGGAGTTCTCGAAGCCGCGAAAGCCACCAACCCTCTAAAAGATCTTCTTAACTTTGGACAATCCGTTTGGCTGGATTACATCCGGAGAAATCTCATTACCAGCGGCGAGCTAAAACGCCTCGTAGATGAAGACGGCCTGCGCGGAATGACCTCAAATCCTTCCATTTTTGAGAAGGCAATTGCCGCAAGCACCGATTACGCGGATTTGCTGGCCTCATTGAAGTCGAGGACCGATCTCGACGCTAAAGGACGATTTGAGATTCTGGCCATTCGCGACATTCAAGATGCGGCCGACATTCTGCGTCCGGTTTACGACAGCAGCAAACGCCGTGACGGATATGTGAGCCTTGAAGTCTCGCCGTATCTGGGGCGCGATACGCAGGGAACGATTGCGGAAGCTAGAAGGCTGTGGAAAGAGGTCAATCGCGAGAATGTGATGATCAAAGTTCCCGGAACCGCCGAGGGCATTCCCGCCTTCCGGCAGTTAATCGGTGAGGGCATCAATATCAATGTGACGCTTTTATTTTCTCGGCAAGTCTATAAGAAAGTCGCGGAAGCCTATATTGCTGGGCTCGAACAAGCTGCGGCTCTCGGAGCCGACCTGAGCAAAATCGCCAGCGTTGCCAGTTTCTTCATTAGCCGGATTGATAATTCGGTGGACGCTGAAGTTGAGGCGCGTATCAAGGCATCGAAAGACGACAACGAGAAGGAACAGTTAAAGAGCCTACTGGGCAAAGTAGCAATCGCGAATGCGAAACTTACGTACGAAAGCTATCTGCAAATTTTCAGCGGCGACCGCTGGCGGAAACTGGCGGCCAAGGGCGCGCAAACACAGCGCCTGCTGTGGGCCAGCACCAGCACCAAGAATCCCAAGTACAGTGACGTGCTGTATGTCGAAGAGCTTATCGGTCGAGACACCGTAAATACCATTCCCCCCGCGACCTTCGACGCGTTTCGCGATCATGGGCATCCACGGGAGAGCCTGACCGAAAATTTGGACTCCGCAAAAAACACGATGCAGACCGTTTCCAAGCTCAATATCTCGCTGGATGAGATCACGGACAAACTGACCGATGACGGAGTCCGTCAGTTCGAAGACGCCTTCGACAAGCTTCTCGCTGCCGTGGAAAAGAGTTCGAAATCCGAGATCACTGCCAAAGTGAGCCTGCAGACTTACAAATTGCCCGACGCATTGGCGAAGTCAGTCAAGTCGAATATGGACGAGTGGCGCGCTGCCGGCAAGGTGCGCAGGCTATGGCAACGCGATGCGTCGCTTTGGACCGGCGACGACGAAGCCAAATGGCTGGGCTGGCTTGGCATAGTTGAGGAACAGATCGCGAACAAGGAAGTTTTGCAAAAGCTTGCGGATGATACCAAGCGCGAACAGTTCACGGATATTTTGCTGCTTGGCATGGGCGGCTCGAGCCTCTGTCCCGAAGTGCTGGAAAAGACCTTTGGACGCATTCCAGGTTTTCCGCAAATGCACGTGCTTGATTCGACTGATCCCGCACAGATAAAGGCCTTCGAAGAGAAAATTAATTTGGCGAAAACCCTGTTCGTCGTGTCCAGCAAATCAGGCACGACCCTCGAGCCAAACATTTTTAAACAATATTTCTTTGAACGTGCCAAACAAGTGCTTGGCGCAGATAAAGCCGGGAGCCATTTCATTGCCGTCACTGACCCCGGCTCGAAGCTCCAACAGGTCGCCGAGGCGGATCATTTCCGGAATGTGTTTCACGGACTCCCCAGCATCGGCGGGCGTTATTCTGCGTTGTCGAATTTTGGCATGGTTCCGGCTGCGATCATGGGCCTCGACATTACGAAGTTTCTCGATCGCACCCATGAAATGGTCGAAGCGTGCGCCTCTTCGGTTCCAGTTGCAGAGAATCCGGGAGTCGTGCTTGGTGTCGTGTTGGGAACTGCCGCAAAGAACGGGCGCGACAAAGTCACCATCGTCACTTCTCCCGCAATTGCTGATCTCGGAGCATGGCTGGAACAATTACTGGCCGAATCCACCGGGAAGCAAGGTGAGGGGATCGTCCCGGTTGATCACGAGAAAATGGGATCTCCGGACACCTATGGCAACGATCGAATTTTCGTTTACTTAACCGTCAAATCAGGAGCGGACGCGGAGCAAGAAAGCAAGATCGCAACGCTGGAGGCCGCAGGTCAACCTGTCCTGCGCATAACGCTGGGCGATGTCTATGATCTCGGACAGGAGTTCTTTCGCTGGGAAATTGCAACGGCAGTTGCCGGTTCCATCATTGGCATCAACGCATTCAATCAGCCCGACGTTGAAGCCAGCAAGAATGTCACTCGCAGCCTGACTTCGGAATATGAGAAAGCAGGATCTCTTCCCGCAGAATCTCCCTTTTTCGACGAAGGCGGAATCAAGATTTTTAGCGACAAGAAGAATGCGGAAGAACTAACCGAGACCGCACAGGGCAAAACGCTCGCATCATATTTGCGGGCGCACCTGAGCCGTTTAGGTGCCGGCGATTATTTTGCTTTGCTTGCTTATATCCAAATGAATTCTGAGCACGAGGCATTTCTGCAAGACCTGCGGGACTCTGTCAAGAACAAGAAACACGTTGCGACCTGCCTTGAGTTTGGGCCGCGTTTCCTGCACTCTACGGGTCAGGCCTACAAAGGAGGTCCGAATTCAGGAGTGTTTTTGCAGATCACTTGCGATGACGCCGTTGACTTGCCGGTACCGCAGCAGAAATATACTTTTGGCATTGTGAAAGCCGCCCAGGCGCGAGGCGATTTCCAGGTCCTCGTTGAGCGCGGACGCCGCGCTTTGAGAATTCATCTCGGTAAAGATTTGAAAGCTGGGTTAGCCAGATTGAAGGCGGCGTTTCAGGAAGCCCTTAACTAAGATTTTCTCGATGGAGAGACGGGCGTCCTCGCCCGTCAGGCCGGGCGTAATGCCCGGCTTTCCATGATAAAGTTCTGCGGAAAGGATCAAGCAAATGCGGCTAGGAATGGTGGGCCTCGGCAAGATGGGCGCAAACATGGCCCTCCGCCTGATGCGCGGCGGTCACGAAGTTGTCGGCAGCGACCTCAGCGCCGAAAACGTTAAACAGCTGGCGGGAGAAGGCGCAATTGCCTCCACTTCGCTCGATGACTTCGTCAGCAAGCTTGGCAAGCCTCGCATCGCGTGGTTGATGGTTCCTGCCGGCGATCCTACGGAACAAACGGCACAGGCTTTAGCGCAGCGCTTCCAAGCCGGCGATATTCTCATTGACGGAGGAAATTCCTACTTCAAAGATGACATCCGCCGCGCAAAACAATTAAAGGACAAAGGGATTCACTACGTGGACGTCGGCACCAGCGGCGGCGTCTGGGGAATAGATCGCGGATACTGCATGATGATCGGCGGTCCCAAGGAAGTCGTGCAACAACTCGATCCAATTTTCAAGACGCTGGCTCCGGGGCGCGGCAACATCGCACGAACTCCGGGACGCGAGAAATTGTCATCAAAGACTCCTGGTACATCTGAAGATGGGTACATATACTGCGGTCCATCCGGCGCAGGCCATTTCGTCAAGATGGTGCACAACGGAATCGAATATGGCATCATGCAGGCCTATGCGGAGGGCTTTGATATTTTCAAGAATGCCACCAGCAAAGAAGTCCCCGAAGACCAGCGATACGACCTCAATCTTGCGGATATTGCGGAAGTCTGGCGCCGCGGCAGCGTGATAAGTTCGTGGCTGCTTGATCTTACTGCAATGGCCTTAGTCGAAAATCCGACACTCTCCGAATACACGGGCTTCGTCCATGATTCGGGCGAAGGCCGATGGACGATCGAAGCCGCAATCGCAGAAGCTGTTCCGGTGGATGTGCTTTCAGCCGCGTTGTTCACGCGCTTCCGCTCGCGGCAGGAACACACTTTTGCTGAAAAAATTCTTTCCGCCATGCGGCAAAAATTTGGCGGGCACATCGAAGAGTCCGCCGCCAAGAAAACGGCCTAATTTTTTCCACGCATAAACGAGGGTCAAGCTCATGGCTCAAACAGAGGTGATGCCGTTCCCGGAGCAGCGTGTCGGAAGGCCGAGCGATCCCTGCGTGATGGTCATCTTCGGAGCGGCTGGCGATTTGACTCGCCGCAAACTGATTCCGGCACTTTACAACCTTGCCAAGGCCCATCTGCTTTCGCAAAACTTCGCAATTGTCGGCATTGCGCATACTCAGATGTCCACAGATGACTTCCGGAAGCGGCTCGCAGACGGTATCAAAGAATATGCGGATGGAGACCTCGATCCCAAACTCTGGCAGTGGTTCGAGGAACGGATTTACTATGTGACCGCCGAATTTGACGACAAACAAATGTACGCTCAGCTCGGCCAGCTTCTGGAGAAGATTGACCGGGAACACTCCACTCAGGAAAATTACTTTTTTTATTTAGCCACCGCGCCGGATTTTTTTGGTCCGATCGTGCAACAGCTGTCCGCCACCGGGTTGATGGATGAGAAGAGCGGTCAGCAATGGCGCCGGGTGATTATCGAAAAGCCTTTTGGGCACGACCTGGATTCCGCGCGGGCTCTGAACAAACAACTTTTGCAGGTTGCCAGCGAAAAGCAGATTTACCGCATTGATCACTACCTCGGAAAAGAAACTGTTCAGAATATTTTGGCTTTTCGTTTCGCCAATGGAATTTTCGAGCCCATCTGGAACCGCCGCTACATTGATCACGTGCAGATTTCCGTCGCCGAAACCGTCGGGATGGAGCAACGCGGCGGCTACTACGATCACGCGGGTGCGCTGCGCGATATGGTGCCAAACCACATCATGCAACTCATCAGTCTGACGGCGATGGAGCCGCCGGTCTCGTTCCAGGCGGACGCGGTGCGCGATGAGCAAGCGAAGATTCTGCACGCGATCCAGCCCCTGAGCTCCGAAGAAGTACTTAGCAAAACCGTCCGTGGTCAGTATGGCGACGGCGAAATTGGCGGTAACCGCGTTCCTGGATATCGGCATGAAGGCGATCTGCCAGTTGATTCAAGGACTGAGACTTTCGTCGCCATGAAGGTCATGATTGATAACTGGCGATGGGCCGACGTTCCGTTCTACTTGCGCACCGGCAAACGCATGTCTGCACGTCATACTCATATCGTGATTCAATTCCGCCGGGCGCCGTTTATGTTATTCCGTGATACTCCGGTCGAAAACCTGATGCCCAATCAGCTCGTCTTGCACATTCAACCGGAAGAAGGCATCTCCTTGCGGTTCGCCGCCAAGGTGCCGGGTCCCACCATGCGTTTGGGCGCGGTGGATATGAACTTCGAATACGCGGATTATTTCGGGAAACAACCCAGCACGGGATACGAGCGGCTGCTTCATGATTGCATGATCGGCGATCAAACGTTATTTCAGCGTGCCGACATGGTCGAGGCCGGATGGTGCGTTGTCAGTCCCATGCTCGATGTATGGAAAGCTCTGCCTCCGAGATATTTTCCCAATTACGCCGCTGGCACATGGGGACCAAGAGAAGCTGACGATCTGCTGGAACGCGATAACCGTCATTGGAGAAATTTCGAAAAATGATCCTGGCCGGCGACATCGGAGGCACCCATGCTCGGCTGGCGTTCTTCGATGTCGAGGACGGGCGTTTCAACCTCGTTTCAGCCAAGATCTTTCCCAGCCGCGAATATTCCGGGCTCGATCAGATAGTCTCGGAATTCCTTCAAACATCGGATGTTAATCCTGACCGAGCATGCTTCGGCATCGCCGGACCTGTGCGCAACGGTCGCGTCGAGACCTCAAACCTTCCGTGGATCGTTGAATCCCAAAGCCTCGCGAATGAACTGAAACTCAAGAAAGTTTTTCTGATCAATGACCTTGAAGCGAATGCATGGGGAATAGTTGACCTTGATGTAAAGGATGCGGTGCCGCTCAATCAGGTGAAAGGAAATCCGCAAGGGAACCAAGCTGTGATTGCCGCCGGCACCGGATTGGGCGAGGCCGGAATGTACTGGAACGGATCCCAGCACGAGGTTTTTGCGACCGAGGGCGGCCATGCGGATTTTGCGCCCCGGAATGAGCTTGAAGTCGAACTGTTTCGCTATCTGAACACCGAATACGGTCACGTTAGCTATGAACGGATTCTGTCGGGCCCAGGTCTGGTAAATGTCTTTCACTTTTTGCGCGATACGGGACGTGGTGCTGAACCAAAATGGCTTACCGACGAAATGCAGCACTCAGATCCTGCCGCTGCGATTTCGCAGGCCGCGATGGGTGGCAAATGCGCACTATGCGAGCAAGCGGTGGACATATTCGTCTCGGTGTACGCGGCTGAGGCTGGTAATCTCGCGCTCAAGACAATGGCAACTGGTGGTGTTTACCTGGGCGGAGGCATCGCTCCAAAGATGTTGTCGAAAATGTCAGGGCCATTATTCATGCATGCCTTCGCGGCCAAGGGACGAATGCAGCCTTTGCTCGAAGCTATCCCGGTAAGAGTAATTACGAATGACAAAATCGCTTTGGTTGGCGCCGCTCGTTACGCTTCAGTAAAAGCTGAGCCCTGAGGAGTCCTCTCGTCATGCCTTCTGCTTCGGAAATTCGAATTCTAGAGAACCCGGCAGACCTGTTTCGCGCAGCAGCAGTGGAATTTTCTAAACTCGCCAATGAAGCTGTGCGAGCGCGCGGACGCTTTTGTGTTGCCTTATCCGGCGGGTCCACTCCCAAAGGCTTGTATGCTCAGCTTGCAACTGGCGTGGTCCCCGTGTCTTGGGAAAAGATATGTTTTTTTTGGGGAGATGAACGCCACGTCCCTCCCGATGACTCTGAAAGCAATTACCGCATGGCGAACGAGGCGTTGCTGTCGAAAGTTCCCATCTTGCCTGAGAACGTTTTTCGAATCCTCGGCGAAGAAAAGGATGCGCAGGTTGCGGCAAAAAAATACGAGGAGAAGCTGGTCAAGTTTTTTGATTTGAAAGAAGGCGACCTTCCCCGTTTTGACCTAATTCTGCTGGGGATGGGTCCTGATGGGCATACTGCTTCACTATTCCCCGCCAGCCCTGCTCTTCAGGAAAAACGCCGGCTGGTGGTGGCGAATTGGGTGGAGCAATTCCACACAGATCGCATCACTCTCACCTTGCCCGTGCTCAAGAACGCAGCCGAGGTAATCTTCCTCGTAAGCGGAGACGAAAAGTCGGGGATTTTACGTCAGGTTCTTGAAGGAAAGGCCGGCCAATTCCCGTCGCAGCTGGTTCGCCCAAAGGATGGAAAGCTAATTTGGTTGTTGGATAAGCCTGCGGCGAGTAAGTTGGGCGCCACTACCGCTCGCCCGCAAATTTAAAACGCAGGGACCACTGTATTCTTTGTCAAAAACATTTTGCGGTCCAATGTGCGAAGGGTGTCTTCGAAATCGCTGCCGATCGCGTACGCCGTGAAAGCCCATCTGAAAGACAATTCATAGGGTTTGCTGTTATTGAGATTCCATTGCTCCACCGATCTGAGCAACCGCTGCAAAGGGGGCTCGCATTGGAGTTCACTGGTATCCGGCATGGCGATCAGAAATTCGGGCCCATCCAGTCGAAAAACGGTGTCGCCACCGCGGAAGATAGCCTTCAATAACTTACCGAAGTCAGACAGCAGAAAATTGCCCTCCGTGTCCCCGAACTTCGTATTCAGTTCATTAAAGCCATGGATATCAATTTTCATGAACGTGAGACTTCCGCCCATCCGGTTGGAGCGTGCGACCTCCTTCGGAATCAATTGGGTCATGCCACGCCGGTTCAGCAACTGCGTTACCGGGTCCACGAGAGATAAACTCTCCAGCCGTTCGTTGACCACTAGTTCGCTAATAAGAGAATGCCGGGTCGCGTTCAATGAAGATTTTTGGATAAGCAGACAAATATTAAACAGCAAGATCAGCGAGATCAGTCCAAAGAGCACTTGCGGCAAATAAAGTTGCTGCATCTTTATATTTGTCGGAGCCCACACCAGGTTCGGGGTAACAAAAGCCAGCGTAGCAGCCGTGACAACCACAATGGCCAAGGCGCCAATGGACCAAAGGTGAAGGTTGCGTGCGGAGAGTTGATGAAGTTGTCCCTGCACTTGCTCCGTGCGAGTCACCACTGAAGAGTGTTCTTTTTTGCGGCCCAAAGCCTTCGACATTTCAACTCCGTTCCCGATGGAGCAGGGGAATTGATTTACCTTACCGTTACACGTAAGTTTCTATTGCGGAGTGTCTCAGGTCTGATAGAAATCAGAGCAGGTCAGTACCTTCGTAATTCCAGAATGGGAATGGCCTGAGTGTGGTGCTGAGGTACCGTTGGGCTCAGGCTACCGTATCCCGCCAATTTCCGATCTCCCTCATCTGATTTGGGGTTTGCTCGAATAGTCTGACACGATGCCGTGAATTCTCAAATTCGTGAATATCTGCCCACACCTCAGCTCGCCAGGCTTCATCGTGCACCGAAGAAACTCCGCAAGTCGCACAGCGGGTATGTAGCCTTCGGACGGTTGCTGTGGCCGCGGGAGCCAGCTGCAATTCGATAAAAACGCAGCGCACTTCTTGAATTTCGTCTTTGTCGGAAAGAACATGTTCGTAACGCAGTAAATAGCCGAAACCCAGCCGGGCTGCTTCTGTTTCCGCTTCCGCACGCCCGTGAAAAGGACCGTACTCGGCCCGCAATTGCTCAGTGGAGTCGCATGCCATCCAGAATGTCTCGATATACGCCATTTTTTGTCCTAAAAGGGCCTGTGCAGCACAGGCAGTCAGGGAAATCAGTATTGACCCCGGGGCATGGTCTGGCTTCTCAAGATGCAATCGTAAGGCCGGACCTTATGCGATAACACCCTGCAATGACGGCTCTCTTTTCCGCTATATTCCGCAGTTTCTAGTGTGCCGCTGCAAGCGTTTGCAATGTTTTCCCCACTAGAGTGCCGCAGGCAGCCCTAAAGGTGCCTTGACGCAGGGCGAAGCTGCATTAAAATCCGTATTGTCCCGAGCCCTTGGGAACTCATGCAATGGGTAAACGCCGCGAACCCCGTGTCGAGAAAAATCTTCAAGTGCGAATTTTCGGGACTGACGCGGACGGCCACATTTTCTCCGAGAAAGTAACCACCGTGGACGTAAGCCAGAGTGGAGTGAAGGTGAGCGGAGTAAAGGCTAAACTCAGACTGGATGAAATAGTTGGCCTAAGTCACGGTCAAAGTAAGAGCCAATTCCGAATCAAATGGATTGGCGATCCTGGTAGTCCAAATGCCAGCCATGTCGGATTACTCAACGTGAATGCTGAGAAGCCTTTTTGGGACTTCCCATTGCCCACGCCAGCTCCCGATAGCTTCCAACAAGGCGCTCTGGAGCGCCGCAAGCACGCGCGAGTGCGATGTACCACTTCCGTGGAACTCCATCCCGAAGGGTCCGCACTGATATGGGGGAAAGCCTCAGACCTTAGCTTGGGGGGCTGCTATATCGAGATGGCCATCCCGCTTCTGTTAGGGTCCAAGGTGAGAGTTGGGATTTGGATCGGAGAGAAGAAATGTTGGGCGATCGGGAAAGTCACCAACAGCACGCCCGGTTTCGGCTTCGGAATACACTTCACCGAAATCGCCGACACCGATGCCAGCCAGCTCACCGATTTTCTGAAAACTATCAAGGAGGACTAGATGGTCCTCCCTTACCTTTCAAACTGCGGCTACAGTTTGAAACGAAATTCTAGATTTTCCAATGCCTTCTCGAAGAAAAGGTGACATTGAGGTAGGAATTTGTTCAAGCTGCGCCACCATCCAATAATCCAGAAGACTATCTGCGGGCTGGCCACTTCAGGTAACTTATAAGTTTCGCAAATCGTATCCAGGGAGGTCTTTGTGATTTCCATGCCAGACGCAACTTTTGGATGCCGTCATTACGCGGTGTTGGGCTCATTGCTATTGAGCTTGACTCTCATCGGTTCCGCCCAGACTTCCAACGTCGTGACCGCGGAAAACAACGTTCAGAATAGCGCTCCCTTGACTTTGACCCTTCAGGACGCCTTACAGCGGGCGAAGAAGAATAATCCCGAATATCGCGCGGCGTTAACTGAATATGGATCATCGCGAGAAGACGTCGTGCAAAGCCGCGCTGCTTTATTACCGAACGTCAATTACAACGCCGCATTTGACTACACCCAAGGAGGAGGCGCCCTCGGGGTCGGCCGGTTTATCGCCAACAATGGAGTGCACGAGTACATCAGCCTGGGTGACGTGCATCAGGCAATTTCTTTGGGTGGCTTTGCCGATTACCGTCGCAGCATCGCACTGGAGGCTTTGGCCCGTGCGCGGGCTGAGATCGCAGCTCGCGGCCTGGTCGTTACCGTCACCCAGTCGTATTACGGATTCGTGACCGCGCAGCGAAAATTCGCCAACGAGCAGCGCGCTGCCACTCAATCCCAGGCTTTCTTTGACACGACTCAGAAGCTCGAGAATGGAGGCGAAGTCGCCCATTCCGATGTAATTAAGTCCCAGCTTCAAATGGAGCAAGTTGAGCGCGACTTGAGGGCATCCGAACTGGAGATGAATCGAACACGGATAGAGCTTGCTATATTAGTCTTCCCCGATTTCAACGAAAACTTTGCTGTCGTGGATGACCTGCAAACTCCCGAGCCGTTACCCTCATTTGCCGAGATTCAGACTGCCGCCGCCAACAAGAATCCTGAGCTTCGCGCCGCTGTCGCCAATTTGCAGGCGGCGAAGCAAGGTGTGGCATCTGCATGGAATGGAGTTTTGCCGTCGCTGAGCCTGGACTATTTGTATGGAATTGACGCCAACCACTTTGCGGTTCGGACGGACGGCATTCATAATCTCGGTTACGCCGCCACTGCGACTCTGCAACTACCCATCTGGAATTGGGGAGCGAGCCGTGCCAAGCTAAAGCAGGCCGGTCTTCGTCAAGCGCAAGCCAACCTCGAACTTACCTTCGCGCAGCGGCAACTTCTTGCTAACATGCGTATCCTATATGACGAGGCGCAGGGAGCGCGCGCCGAACTCGATTCATTGAACCGTTCTGCCGAACTTGCTTCCGAGAGCTTGCGCCTGACCGGTCTGCGTTACAAGGCTGGGGAAGCGCTGGTGCTGGAAGTCGTGGACGCGCAAAACACATTGACCCAGGCTCTGAACGCGCTAAACGACGGCCAAGTGCGATTCAGGGTTGCGATGGCGAATTTACAGACTATAACGGGATCTTTTTAGACGCGATGAAAAAAGCGAACATGTCTTCCGCAAGCGATCGCGCATCCGGCAAGTGGAGTTTTCAAATTCGATTTACGTTTTGCTATCTGCTCATTTTATTGGTGACAGGATGTTCGAGCGCCCCGGCAGACAAGGAACCTGTTGTCCCGGTGCAAGCGGTGTCCGTCAACAAGGTCACGATCCAGCACACTGTCCAGGCGGAAGCTATTCTTTTCCCGCTAAAGCAATCCGCCATCACTCCGAAAATCAGTGCGCCCGTAAAAGCGTTCTATGTGACCCGGGGAAGGCACGTGCATCAAGGAGAACTGCTGGCGACCTTGGAAAATCGAGACCTCGCCGCGGCCGCACAAGATACCAAGGGTAGTTTTGACCAGGCACAGGCGACGTATCAAACCGCAACCCGGGCCGACTTGCCGGAGACCATTCAGAAAGCCCAACTCGATGCGGAGGCAGCCAAGCAATTACGCGACGCTCAGCAGAAGGTTTACGACAGCAGGCAAGATTTGTTTAAACAGGGCGCGTTGCCACGCAAGGAACTTGATCAGTCAGACGTTGATCTTACTGCCGCGCGTAATCAGTACGAGATCGCGCAAAATCACTTGCAGTCGCTGATGGCAATCGGCAAGCAGGAAACATTGAAATCAGCCGCCGGACAACTCGAATCCGCGAAGGGCAAATACGCGGGGGCTGAAGCCCAACTCAGCTATTCCGAAATTCGCAGTCCTATAGAAGGCGTAATTGCAGATCGCCCTCTCTATCCGGGTGAAATGGCCACCGCTGGAACTCCAGTGTTAACCGTGATGGACGTCTCTCAGGTCATCGCCCGTTCCCACATCCCGCAACAGGATGCGGCTCTGCTTAAGATTGGAGATAAGGCAACCATTACGGCCCCGGAACACAGCCAGCCGGTTGAAGGAAAAGTTACGGTGATAAGTCCGGCGCTTGATCCAAATAGTACGACGGTCGAGGTTTGGATACAGGCCAAGAATCCAAAGGAGGTTTTGAGGCCGGGCTCCAGCGTCCAGGTGTCCATGCTGGTGCGAACTATTCCGGACGCTTTAGTTGTTCCGGCACCAAGCCTGCTCACCGCACAGGACGGAACTACTTCCGTGATGTTAATCGGTAGTGACGGACGGGCTCATGCGAGAAAAGTGCGCGTAGGGGTCAAGCAGGGAGACCAGATTCAAATCGTAGAAGGCCTGCAAGCAGGAGACAAAGTTGTTTCCGAGGGCGCTTACGGACTTGCCGACAATAGCAAGATTGAAATTCAACAGCCCGGCCAGAGCGAACCGCCGGCCAGCCAGCCTGCTAAAAAATCTCAAGATTCCGATGACAAGTAATAAGAAAACTCTGTCATCCCGACCGGAGCAAAGCGAAGTGGAGGGGCCTGCTCTTTCAGCATTTCGTGTTGCCGGACGATTGACGCCACGGCCGGGCTCTGTCCGAGGAATTGAATAGTGAAGCCGCCTGCATCCTATTGGTTCGTCCGTCATTCCAAGTCGGTAATATTTCTGATTATCGCTGTGGCGGGATTCGGTGGCTATCTGGCTTTCACCATTCCGGTATCGGTTTTTCCCACCACGAATTTCCCCAGAATTCTGATTGCTGTTGACAACGGCGTCATGCCCATTGATCAGATGATGGTTACCATCACGCGTCCCATCGAAGAGGCCGTAAATAATGTTCCGGGACTGCTCAACGTTCGTTCCATCACCAGCCGGGGCTCCGCTGAGATTGACCTCTATTTTGACTGGAACATTGATATGTTCCAGACGCTGCAATACGTGAATGCGGAAATCTCGCGCGTTCAAGCCAACCTGCCGAGCACGGCGACTGTAGTTGCAAATCGTCTGACTTTCGCCAGCTTCCCGATCATGGGGTACAGCCTCACATCCGATACGGTGCCTCAGACGCAACTCTGGGAAATCGCAACGTACGAGATGAAGCCTCGCTTGAACCGCCTCGATGGAGTCTCCACGGTCATCATTCAAGGAGGGCAGGAGCCGGAATTTCATATCACGCCTGACCCTGCGAAGTTACTGACCGCAAATGTCACCGTCACCGACATTCTGGATACGATGCGGCGGACCAACTTGATTGACTCGCCGGGACTATTCGAGCGCAATCACCAACTGGTACTGGGACTCATCAGCGGTCAGGTTCAAACTCCCGAGCAGATTGCAAACTCGGTCATCAAGGCAACACCTGCGGGCGTTCCCATTCGCATTCGGGATGTCGCAACTGTTGAAGCCGCCGTGAAGCCCGTTTATACGATTGTGACTGCCGAGGGAAAACCAGCAGTTCTGCTCAACATCAACCGGCAACCTGAAAGCAATACGATGGCGGTTGCCACCGAAGTGCACGCTGAGATCGTTCGCCTCCAGAAGTCACTCCCTCCGGGCATTCAGGTACATCCGTTCTACGATCAATCCATCATCGTAAGTGACTCGATCAAGAGCGTTCGCGATGCCATTCTGCTCGGTGTGTTGTTGGCCTCGATCATCCTGGTGGTATTTCTTCGGGATTGGGGAACCTCGGTGGTCGCGGGGTTAGTCATTCCGGTGACAATTCTGTTTGCGTTCGTCGCGCTGAAGCTTCTCCATCAAAGCTTCAATCTGATGACCCTGGGGGGCCTGGCAGCCGCGGTAGGCTTGGTGATTGACGATGCCATCGTGGTCGTCGAAAACATTGTGCTGCATCGTGCCGCTGGACAGGGCCGCCTGCAAGCTATCCACAGCGCGCTGCAAGAAATCACAATTCCGCTGATTGGTTCTACGGTGACGCCGGTGGTTGTGTTTTTGCCTTTGATCTCTATCACCGGAGTGACCGGAACATTTTTCCGCGCACTCGCCGTCACGATGTCCGTTTCGTTATTCACGTCTTTAGCTTTGGCATTGACGTGGACGCCGAATCTCAGCCAGTACTTTATCGGAAGGAAGAATAAATCAGAGCCAGAGCAGGTGGTCGAGGAATCAGGCGGCGAATCCGCCAACGAATCCGACGATGAATCCATGGATAAATTGCTGAAGGCCGAAGACGCATCCCTCAGCGGATTCTTCCTGAAAATTGTCGAATTCCATCAGCGGCAACTGCGTCGTGCAGTCGCCAGGCCGCTCTGGCTGGTTGGGTTAAGCGTTGTCTTAATTGCGGCCACATTAGTCTGCTATCACTTCTCCGGTTCGGATCTGCTGCCCGCAATGGACGAAGGTGGGTTCGTCATTGATTACATCATGCCTGCCGGAAGTTCTCTGGCAGAGACCAATCGCGTAATCACCCACGTCGAACAAATTTTGCATGGGATTCCCGAGGTTGAAAGCACTTCGCGGCGTACCGGACTTCAACTTGGACTCGCATCCGTAACCGAAGCCAACACGGGAGACATTTCCGTAAAGCTTAAGAAACACCGCCGACGGGCGATTGACCCGATCATCGAGGAAGCCCGCACCAAGATTTCCCAACAGCAGCCAGCTTTAAACATTGAGTTCATACAGGTCCTTCAAGACATGATTGGCGATCTGACCAGTGCACCGGAGCCAGTTCAGATCAAATTATTTTCCGAGGATCCCATGTTGCTCGAACAATGGGCGCCCAAGGTAGCGGACGCCATCAGTAAAGTTCCCGGAGCGGTTGATATTCTGAACGGAATCGAGAACACCATCAGCGGGCCTGCGGTGACCTTCCAGATTGATCCAAGTGTGGCCGCCCGTGCCGGTTTCACTCCGGAAGAAATTGCCGTGGACGCGTCCGCTATGCTCACCGGCGAACCGGCAGTCACGCCGATCATCAGCAATGACCGGGTTTACACCGTTCGCGTGCGATTCCCCGAGGCCAACCGCGCTTCGCTTGAAACAATTAAGGACACTTTGCTTACCAGTTCTACAGGTAAGACTGCCACCTTGGGAGCGCTGGCCACCGTCGTCGAATTACCTCCGCAGACAGAAATTCTCCGCGAAAACTTGCAGCGCAACGTTGCGGTAACGGCGCGGTTGGAGGGAACCGACCTCGGTAGCGGAATGAAATCGGTCATGAAGACTGTGGACGGCCTTCACCTGCCCTCCAGTATTCGCGTTGTGTACGGCGGAACTTACCAGGAGCAGCAGAAATCTTTCCACGATCTGATTCTGGTGCTGGTGCTCGCCATTCTCCTGGTGTTCATCGTGCTGTTGTTCGAGTTTGGAAACTTCGCAGCTCCTCTGGCTGTTCTTGCGTCAGCTGTTCTTTCTACATCAGGAGTGTTTATCGCCCTCGTAGTCACAAACACCACATTCAACGTGTCTTCATTTATGGGCATGATCATGGTGATCGGGATCGTGGCTAAGAATGGAATCCTGCTGGTGGATGCGGACGACCGTCTGCGCGCCCACGGCCTTTCCGCTGAGGATGCAATGCTCCAGGCCAGCCGCCGCAGACTGCGTCCAATCGTCATGACCGCCCTTGCGACCGTCGCGGGGATGCTTCCATTAGCGTTCGCCATTGGCGCAGGATCGCAAATGTTGCAACCGTTGGCGATTGCAGTGATTGGCGGAATTATTATCTCCATGGTCCTATCGCTGATAATCACCCCGTCAATCCACTACTTCCTCAGCTCAAAAGCCCACGACGCAAAGAATCAGACCAGCGAAAGGCAGTTTTCGTCGGTCCCGTCCTGAGCCCTCTCAGCAGGTAGCGGCTTGGCCAAGAGTGCAATTCTTTTCACATGGTCACTGTAACTTCGAACTACTCAATGCTGGAATCGCGAAGGACTTCGCTTGAGTGACTTCACTTTCGCTGCACCCCTCCTCTATGCCACGGTATTAAAGACACTTAAGTGCCGCTTAGGAAATCCCTCTTTCCGGCGATTCCGGCCGTTCGAAGTCTTGAAAGCCGGAGGCTTCCCTTTTACAAGGCAGCCTTTGGACAGGCAATTGCATTAGAATAAGTACAACTGGGCATTTTCAAGCCACGGTTGCGGGGCCAATTTGACGCAACAACTTACCAGTTCGCCGCGCGGGAAGCTTCTCGACGAAGGTTCGTTCCAGGAGTTGCTCGCTGCCGCATTCGTGTTACAGCAGCATCACGAACACGCCAGCAAGGCTGCCGTTGACCCTGCGGAACTTCTTTCGGAAATCATTCGTCTTCGGCGATCAATCCGCACTGGCAAGTTAGATTTGGTTGAGACAGCACGGCTCATCAGCGAACAGGTTCAGAAATATACTCACGCTGACGGCGTGGCCATTGGAATTGTTACGGATGACGAACTCATCTACTTGGCAGCGATTGGAATGGCTGCCCACGATATTGGGCGTCGAGTGCCTCGAGATTCCAGCTTTTCGGCACAATGCATCCGTACCCGACTTCCCTTACAGTCTCCTCGCGCGCAAGAAGCTTCTTCACTTTCTGATCCGAGCGACGTGAAATCGTTCATCGCGGTGCCGGTGGATTACGAAAACAAGGTTGTAGGGGCACTGGAGGCACGCTTCAGAACTGCCAATGCTTTTAGCGATGATGATGTCCGAACTTGCGAGTTGATGGCCGTTCTGGTTAAAGAGGTTATTGCCCAGGCAGGCCATGCGCACGCAGTGACACCCGCCCTCGGTAATGCGGGTGAGCAACTCTTGACGCCGTCTTCAGAAGTAGAACCGGAAGTAAAATCAGAAGTAAAGTCGCGAGTAAAGTTGTACAGGCGCTCTGAACTCGTCACCTCCGAAGAATTAGCCGTCAGCAGCGAAGCCGAGGCGCCGCGACCTACTGATAAGAAGCGCGAGTCTCCCATCATCGCTCCTGCACCCTTAATGCAACTTTTCAACCCGCCACGGATACTTCCGGTAGCCGAAACGCACGAAACGGCCATCGTGCCGGCCGTCGTATCCGCCCTCAATTCCGGCGTCGAAAAAGCAAAGTTGGAAGACACGCAAGTCTGCCGCGGTTGTGGTCAGCCGCTGGCCGAGGATGAATTATTCTGCGGAAAATGCGGCACTGAGAAAATCATCAATCCCGATGGTCCCCTCCAGAGCAAGTGGGCCTCCCTGTGGTTCATGAACGAGGCTCGAAGGATTGCGGAGAAACCAGACGAAGCATCATTGCTGCCGAATGAAGATGAAGATGAGCCTTCGATCTGGAAGCCGCAAGCCTTGCCCGAACTCGAAGTCCTTAATATTGAAAAGGTGGCGCACCGGATTTTGAAAGCCACCGATTCAGCAATCGAAAGGCACAATGAAGCTATCGCAACACAGTCCGCGAGCCCTTTGGTTCGCTTGGAATGGCTGCCCGACACGGCGGCGTCATCGAAAGCAGAGGGCTGGTTGCGCCATCACTGGCGAGTCAATCGGGCCAACTTTTACTTGGCTGGGGCCTCGCTGCTGTTGATCGCGGCGCTCTCAACACCTGCTCTCGATGCTGGCAGTCCCTCCGGTACTCAACTAAGCCTTTTCGATCGCATGCTGATTGGCTTAGGGATAGCCGAGGCGCCCGACGCTCCCGTCTATCGCGGTAATCCGGACACTCCCGTATGGGTTGACTTGCATACCGCCCTCTATTACTGCCCAGGCTCGGACCTCTATGGAAAGACCGATGGCGGAAAAATAGCTACCCAACGCTCCGCCCAGATGGATCAATTTGAACCGGCCCATCGCAAAGCGTGTAACTAAGCAACGAACATCAGGCCAAAGCAAAAGACCTCCGAGTTGATGGAGGTCTTTTTGCTTTTTACTGTGGACCGCGGTTAGTTGAGATCGTTGTTGCGCGTGGCCGCGTCCTCAAGGCTTAAAATCCTACGCTCCCAGCTCTCGAGAACCTCAGGCGTGTAGCATGTTTTCGTGTCTTCGGGCTTCGTACCAGAGCGCGAGTTCGACACGGTTCCAGAGTCCCAGTTTGTCGTAGATGGCTCTGAGGTAGTTTTTGACGACGTGTTCCGTCGTTCCGATTGCGTTTGCGATGTCTCTGTTCTTAAGGCCTTGGGCCACGAGTTCAATGACTCGCCGCTCCCGGTCGCTTGGACCGCGTTTTCCGTAGCGTTCCCCTCTGAACATAATTGCCTCCGATATAAAAGTGTCGCGAGTTTTACCCGCTTGATGCCGGTCTTAATTCCAAACCTGACGAAAAGGCGGTTGAAATGCGCCTTCACCGTCCGCCTTGCAATCTTGAGTTCCTTGCCTATCTCATCATTCTCGCAACCTTGGAGCAGCAGTTCCGCGATTTGTTTCTCCCGCGGAGCCAATTGAAAAGGTGTTTCCTTCATGAATTCCCCCAAATAAGGAACGCCCAAACGCCCGGAAAGCTTTCGTACCGTATGCAGTCCCTCTTGTGTGTACAGGGGACTTGCTCAGCGAGGGGCGAAACTTGTTGATTGGTTGTGTACCAAAATTAATAGCATTCACCGTGCCACGCCTAAATGGTTTTTCACAGGCAATCGCGAATTCGGGGCAAGTTCCGGCCCGACTTCGAGTTGCGAACTTGCTCCGGAGAAAGGCAGGGGTTGATTTGACGTGTTGGAAAATAAAATCTGACGGCCTTAATTGTTGCGGTACCCAGCTAGAAGTTATTTAGATACAGCAATTAAGGACCCCTGTCGGTATGGGGCGCTAGGTGCATCGTCACTTCACCCCGCATTCATCTGATATGCCCTTTGTGGCATTTGACTGCCGATGAGTCGGCACAATTTTTTTCATGACAAAGCCCTCCCAGTAAGAGCTTCGATGGATTAAGTATATCTACTTATGTCAAAAGTTCCTTCTACAGCAAGTTCTCAGAACTAATTACACTATCGACGAGGTTCGGGTTCCAACCCTTGTTCAATCAATACCGCGCAGGCTGTAAATCAAAAAGCCTGCAAATATCGCGCAATGAACAGAATGTTACCGCTGGGTTTCAGCTGCCATTTTTGCAGGTGCGGTGGCTTACGTAGTAATCTAAAATGAAGTTTTGCGGCTGAATTCCCGTCAGCACCAGCGGGCTTGAGTGCCGTCCTCGAGATTTCTAACATATTCATAACTCAATACATATGGGAGGTCTAAAGATTTGACCGCTTCGACCAGCCACTTGATTCCGCCGCACGGCGGCGAATTGATTAATTTACACGCTCCTGCTGACAAGATTGAGGATACTAAGGCCAAATCCCGAGAATGGCCGTCGTGGGACTTAACTCCGCGCCAGCTTTGCGACCTCGAACTGCTGATGAGTGGTGGGTTCTCGCCGCTTAGCGGATTCATGACCCGCGCAGACTACGAAGGCGTCTGCCATAACATGCGTTTGCAAAGCGGCGTCCTATGGCCCATTCCAATCACGCTGGACGTGAAAGAAGAGTTCGCCAAATCGCTGAAGCCTGGGACAAGCAAGGTTGCGCTTCGCGACCCCGAAGGCGTGATGCTCGGTGTTTTACATGTGGAGGAAGTTTGGCAGCCTGATCGCCAGGCCGAAGCCAAGGCTGTCTTCGGTACCACCAGCGCGGTCCACCCGGGGGTGGACTATCTGCTGAACAAAGGGAACCCCTGGTACGTGGGCGGAACAGTCCAGGGAATGCAATCGCCCTCTCATTATGACTTCAAGGATCTGCGCCTCACTCCCGCGGAGCTTCGTGCCGAATTCACGCGGTTAGGTTGGCGGCGGGTAGTTGCCTTTCAGACTCGCAACCCCATGCACCGCGCGCACGTCGAACTTACGTTCCGTGCCGCGAAAAACGTTGAGGCAAATCTGCTGATTCATCCCTCGGTTGGCATGACCAAGCCGGGAGACGTGGATTACTACACTCGCGTCCGCTGCTACCAACTTTTAATTCCGAAATATCCGCATGGGACGGTCAAGTTGTCCCTGCTCCCACTCGCAATGCGAATGGGCGGTCCGCGCGAGGCCATCTGGCACGCGTTAATCCGCAAGAACCATGGCGTAACGCATTTCATCGTAGGCCGCGACCATGCTGGTCCCGGCAACGACGCTGACGGCAAGCCCTTCTACGGTCCCTATGACGCGCAGGAACTCTTCAAGAAACACGAAGGCGACATGGGTGTCACCATGGTGCCCTTCCAAATGATGGTGTTTCTCGAGGATCAGGATCGCTACGTCCCTGCCGACGAAGTTCCCAAGGGGTCTCGCGTGCTGAATCTCTCCGGAACCGAACAGCGTCGCCGCCTTAACGAAGGCAGCGAAATTCCTTCCTGGTTTACTTATCCGGAAGTGGTTCAGGAGCTTCGCCGAAGCTACCCGCCACGTCACAAACAGGGTCTTACGGTCTTCTTCACTGGCCTTTCGGGATCGGGAAAGTCAACCATCGCAAATGTTCTGATCACTAAATTCCTGGAAGCAGGCGGGCGTCCCGTTACGTTGCTCGATGGCGATCTGGTTCGAAAGCACTTGTCTTCGGAGTTGGGATTCTCCAAAGAACATCGCGATATCAACATCCGCCGCATCGGCTATGTGGCGTCGGAGATTACGAAAAATGGAGGCATCGCCATCTGTGCGCCAATCGCTCCGTATGATGCGACTCGCAAGCACGTTCGAAGCGCTATCGAGCCGCACGGCGGATTCATTCTCGTACACATTGCCACCTCGGTCGAAGTGTGCGAGCAGCGGGATCGTAAGGGGCTTTATGCCAAGGCCAGAGCCGGCATATTAAAAGAATTCACCGGCATTTCTGATCCTTACGAAGAACCGAAGGATGCCGAAGTTGTGATCAATACAGCGGAACTCACCGCCGAAGAAGCGGCCCAACAGATTATCCTGCATCTCGAGAGGGAAGGCTTTATCGGGGCTGCATCTTAATGAGCGTGGAACAATGACGTTTTCCGGCCGACAAATTTACTACGAGGCAATGTAGCGCGCTAGGGGAGAACAGGGATGACCGAAGCGGATAACAGTCGTCCTTTGCATTCTTCTGAAACGCTGGAATCCCCCGTTCTGGTGAGCGTGATCATTCCCGCGTACAACGCGGCCGCTTACATTTCGCGCGCTCTCGATTCCGTATTCAACCAGACTTTCCAGAATTACGAAGTCATCGTCGTCAATGACGGTTCCCCGGATACTGAATTATTGGACAAGGTTCTACTGCCGTACATGGCGCGTGTCCGCTATATCAAGCAACCCAACAAAGGACCCGGGGGCGCGCGCAATACAGGCATTTTGCAGATGCGCGGCAAGTATGCCGCCTTCCTCGATAGCGACGACGTCTGGTTGCCGGCGCACCTGATGATCCAGACTGCAATGCTAAAGGCGGACCCATCTCTCGACCTCGTGTATGCCGACTCGATTCTCTCCGAGAATGGACTCGCCGTCGGACATGCATTCGGACGCGAGCCGCAATCATCTCCGGTCACTTTTGAATTCATTTTGACTGAAAATTGCACCGTAGGAACCTCGTCCACTGTCGCCTCTCGCGATGCTCTCATCGCCGCGGGCTTATTCGACGAACGTTTTAGATGTTGCGAAGATTTCGATCTTTGGCTGCGCATGGCATTTCGCGGGGCAAAAATGAACTACGATCCAACGGTGCATCTCGATCATGCGCTTTACGGAGAGAGCATGTCCGGAGATCGTTACGCGATGAAAAAAGCCCGCATCGAAGTTTACGAAAAGACCGCGTCCACTTTGCCGGTTTCGGGGTCGCAGCGGTCTTTGATTCGTAGTTTGATTGACAAAACGGAAGCCGAATGTCAGGTTGATTTGTTAAAGCAATTCTTGCACGCGCGCCAATACGGTCGTGCGTTGGAAACAGCACAGCGGGCGAATACCGTCAAAAATAACTGGAAACTGCGATTCACCATCCTTGGCCTGCGGAAAGTGCCGGCCGCGGTCCGTTACTATCATCATCTCCACGAGCGGATTCTGTCGTTCCGCAATCGCATTCGCAGGGCAAATGCTTTGCATAAACTGAAGCACATGCAGCCGCACGTCGTGCTCGACTGAGTATCCATGATTTTTAGATCGGAAGAATGGAAGGAAGTTGTTCCCGTCGCCAGTGAGATCCATACCCTCAAGCGGTCGTGTCGAATGCGCGAGGTAACCCAATGATCGCACGCATAGTCGCCGGGACAAAGCGAGCCTTTGGACTGCATCGTCCTGGCCGCAATCTGAAAGTTTTCCCCGACGATGTGTTCATCGTGTCTTATCCGAAATCAGGGAACACCTGGAGCCGCTTCTTAATCGCCAATCTACTCCATCCCCAAGAACCCGCAAACTTCGCAAACATCAACCGGCTCATTCCCGATCCCGAAGCGCTTTCAGTTCGTGAGCTGTCGCAGTTACCGCGTCCTCGAATTCTCAAGAGTCATCAATATTTCGATCCGCGTTATCCGAAAATTATTTATATCGTTCGTGATCCTCGAGATGTCGTTCTCTCGCAATATCATTTTCAAATCAAGCGCAGAGTTCTCAACGAGAACTATTCTCTGGAACGCTTTGTAACCGATTTCATTGCCGGCATAACAACACCGTATGGCTCCTGGGGAGAGAACGCTGGAAGTTGGCTCGCAACACGCCATGACAAGTCAGGCTTGTTGCTCGTGCGATACGAAGACTTAATAACCGATGCGATTCATGAAATGGAGAGGATTGCCGTTTTTCTCGGGGTCGGAGCAGAACCGCAATTGCTGGCGCGGGCAGTGGAACGAAGTTCCGCAGGACAAATGAGGAAACTGGAGACGGACCAGGCCCATATGTGGTCGTCCACCAAGGACACGAGAAAAGACGTCCCATTCGTTCGCGCGGCTGCCGCCGGGGAGTGGAAATCCAAGTTACCGGAGAAATCAGTTCAGGAAATCGAAAATACCTGGTCTCCACTGATGAGATGGCTGGGATATGACCTGATCTCTCACTTGCCGACGGAGCCGAGCGATTTGCCTATCCCGCAAACGATCTTCGGCGGATCACTGAAATGATGTACGGAATAAAATTCGTCCTCAAATACGCCCTCGGACTGGACATCGCTGGACGGAATTTTGCAGTGTTCCCCGATGACACGTTCGTTGTCTCATACCCTCGATCCGGAAACACGTGGACGCGATTTCTTATCGCCAATCTGGTGTATCCAAACCAAAATGTTACCTTCGAAAATATTGAACGGCTCATTCCTGATACTTCTTCGCAGTCCAGCCGCTCGCTGAAACGCACTCGCCGTCCTCGCATTATTAAGAGCCATGAATATTTCGATCACCGGTACGGCAAGGTGATTTACATTGTCCGCGATCCCCGGGATGTGGCGCTCTCTTACTATGACTTTCAAAGAAAGTACGTTCAGATCAATGACAAATATCCTCTTGAAAATTATGTGGACGATTTTGTCAGCGGAAGACTAATTTCCAAGGGGTGGGGCACCTGGGGCCAAAACGTTGCCAGTTGGCTATCCACACGGGGCCAAAGCTCCAGCTTTTTGCTGCTTCACTACGAAGACATGATCAGCGACACGCGTCGCGATTTGGCGCGCATCGCCGAGTTTATGGGAATCGAACCGGCGTCTTCGCTTTTGGACAACGCAATCGCCGCAAGCACGGCTGACCGGATGCGCGATCTGGAAAAGACACAATCCAACAATTGGGTCGCCACGAAGAACCGCCGCAAAGACATTCCATTTGTGGGTCCTGCCAAATCCGGCGGCTGGAAAACTCAACTGCCCGAGCGTTCCATTGCTCAGATCGAAAACGCATGGGGGGATCTCATGACAACGCTTGGTTATGAATT
>DASYGR010000207.1:0-4179 GCA_035999525.1 Terriglobales bacterium | reverse complement strand
GCGTCTCGCTTCAGGAAATTGTATTCAATCGCACTCTCGTTAAGTTGATTTGCGTCCTGCTTCTGCTGGTCGAGGGCTGTCCGAAGAAGATTCTCACGGGCCAGCGCGGCAAGATAATCGCCGCGCAGGCGCTCCACCACTTTTTTCCTTTCGACCTCGGTCTGAGCATCCACTTCTTTCAACTGATCAGTGAGCTCCGCGATCTTCGGATAGGAAGGGCCGAACTGCGCGCCAAGTTTGGCGATTTGTATCTTTAAATCGGCGTGTTCTTCCTGCAATTTCTGAAGCAGGGAAGAAGCGGACCCAGAAGTCGTCGTGGTTGCGATGTTAGCCGCCGCTGCAATGGAATCCGAATCGCCGGCTTGAATCAGCCGGTAAAGCGACTCTTTTTCCATCCTTGCGGATTCCGCGCCTGTCAACTCTCTATTCAGCTCGTCTAATTTGGAAGTCGTTATATTCTGCTTTTCGTCAATGCCAAGAATTTCGTGGTCTTTCTGGTATTTAACGAGTTTCTCCTGAGACGTTTCGACTTTCATCTGCAAATCTATCAACTGCTTAGAGAGCCAGTCAGAAGTTTGCTCGGTGGATTCAAAGCGTGTCTTGAAGTTCTGTTCCACATAGGCACTGGCAAGGGCATTGACAGCGCGAGCCGCCAAATATTTGTCTGGACTGCGATAATGAATATCAATAACTCTGGTGTTGGGCTCCAGGATGACTGACAAATTTGACTTAAAAGAGGCAATCATCTGGGACGCCTTGTCAGAATCGAATTGGTTATCGGTGGTCAGCCCAAGGGACGAAGAAGAGGCTGGCGCGGCACCCGGCGTCTTGTCCAAACCCAATTGCTTGATCACCTGCCAGGCAAGGGAATCGCTGTGGAGGATGCGGACTTCGGTATCAAGATCCGTGGGATCCGAATAATCGTATCCAGGGTTTTCTGAATCCTTGAGATTCAGCGTGACCGGATCCATCCTATTAACCGCGATGCTGCCTACGGCGTCGTAAATCGGAGTGCTTCGCAGCGTGGCAATCAATACCGCGGACACGATCAAAACAAAACAACTGAGCACGATCCATTTGCGCTTCAGCAGCACATGGCCGTAAGCACGCACGAAAGAATCCTGCGTTGGAAAATGCGGATGATTGTAGGGAGTCAATCGGGAATTGACCGAAACTGGAAAAGCAGGGTGAACTTCGCGTTCCAGGCGGCTATTCGCCTGAATGATTGGGCCCAAACTCATTCGTGCTCCTCAGCTATTACTCTTTTAGGAAAACAGAGGTCCATACATTCACAGGCGAACGAGTTGCGAACAATTCTAGCACCGTAGCAACTAGGTAAATACGCTTATTTGTGCGATCAATGTTTCCTGGTTCATTTGAAAAGCGAGACGCACTGCGCGTTGCGTCCGCTATACTACCATTCGGAATCCGGCGATTCGGCCCTCGGGCACCGCCGGCTTCGGTTCTCATCTTTCAATATTTCAGGCAGGGGTTAGCAATGCAATGGTCCGAACAGGTTGTGCTGGTCACGGGGGGCACGGGATCGTTCGGGAAGAAGTTTTGCGAGCTGATGCTGGCCGATTATCATCCCAAGAAGCTGATTATCTTCAGTCGCGATGAGCTCAAGCAACATGACATGCGGGCTGCGGGATTTGACCATCCTAGTTTGCGGTACTTTATTGGCGACGTTCGAGACGCCCAGCGGCTGGAGCGCGCTTTTTCTGGCGTAACCGTGGTGGTACACGCCGCCGCTTTAAAGCAGGTCCCTGCCTGCGAATACAATCCCTTCGAAGCGATTCAAACTAACGTAATTGGCGGAAAGAATGTGATTGACGCTGCCATCAATCAGGGAGTCCGTCGAATCCTGGCTTTGAGCACCGATAAAGCCGTCAACCCGGTCAATTTGTACGGCGCCAGTAAATTGTGCGCCGAGAAGGTTTTTGTACAAGCCAATGCCTATGCCGGCGCCAAAGATACACGTTTCAGTTGTGCCCGCTACGGCAATGTGGTGGGCAGTCGCGGCAGCGTCATTCCGATGTTCCTGGAGCAGCGAAAGACAGGCAAGGTTACCATCACGGATCGCAGGATGACCCGCTTTTGGATCACGCTCGAACGGGGAGTGA
Organism: Terriglobales bacterium; assembly: GCA_035999525.1. Lineage (GTDB taxonomy): Bacteria > Acidobacteriota > Terriglobia > Terriglobales > Acidobacteriaceae > PALSA-188. Next base: position 2,056 of record DASYGR010000207.1, on the reverse strand, counting down.
GGTTTGTGGTGCGCTGCATTGAGCAAATGCGCGGCGGCGAGATTTTCATTCCCAAGATTCCCAGCATGAAGTTGATTGATATGGCCGAAGCGATTGCTCCGGGGTGCGAACTGGAGTGCATTGGCATTCGGTCCGGAGAAAAATTACACGAGGTTCTCCTGTCAGAAGATGAATCGCGAAATGCCGTTGAGACTGATGACATGTACGTGGTGCAACCCACACACTCATGGTGGCAGAAGGGAAATTGGAAGCACGCTGGTGCGCTTCCTGAGGGATTTCGTTATGGCAGCGACACGAACCCGGAATGGCTTACGCGAGAAGAACTCTTTGCGCTCATCGAAGGAAGTAACGGAGAAGCGGATATTCCAAGTCCGAGCTTAGCAGTTATTGCCGGACATTCAAAGGTGTCATGAGTCTAATTTCCACAGAAAAGGAAATTCTTGCGATCAATGGCGGAACGCCAGTCCGCACTACCTTCTTGCCGTATGGCCGGCAAGCGATTGATGAATCCGATATTCACGCTGTTGTGGAAGTTCTGCGATCAGACTGGTTGACCACGGGTCCGAAGGTCGCGGAATTCGAAGAAGCATTTGCGGCATGGGTCGGTTCGAAATACGCCATCAGCTTCAGTTCGGGAACTGCGGCGCTTCATGGAGCGGCATTCGCAGCCGGGTTGAAAGCAGGAGACGAGGCAATCACGTCGCCGATGACGTTTGCCGCAACCGCCAATTGCATCTTGTATCAGGGTGCCATACCCGTGTTCGCTGACGTGTCGCCCGACACGCTCAATATAGACCCCGGGGAATGCGCGCGCCACATCAGGCCGCGAACAAAAGCAATCTTGCCCGTGGATTACGCTGGGCATCCTGCGGACTTAAAGGCCATCGCGGATTTAGCCGAACGCCGCGACTTAATCGTCATTGAGGATGCTTGCCACGCACTGGGAGCCGAGTATCAGGGACATAAGATCGGAAGCGTCTCCCACATGACGGTATTCAGCTTTCATCCAGTTAAGCACTTGACGACCGGGGAAGGCGGAATGGTTACCACGAACAATCCGAAATTTGCTGAAACTCTTCGCCGCTTCCGCAATCATGGCATCAGCAGCGAAGCCCGGGACCGCCAGAGCACAGGACAGTGGTTCTACGAAATGACCTTGCTGGGATTTAATTACCGCCTTACCGACATAGCGTGTGCGATCGGGATTCAACAATTACAGAAGCTCGAACTGAACCTGGCGCGGCGCAGGCAAATCGCAGCCCGATACAGCTCGGCGTTCAGCGGTGTTCCGGGGATTATTCCTCCCGCGGTTCGGCTGGATGTGAATCCTGCATGGCATCTTTATCCAATTCGCCTTGATCTTTCGAGACTGTCGGCGGACCGCACCGAAATCTTCCGTGCCCTGCGGGCGGAAAACATCGGAGTGAATGTGCATTACATTCCGGTTCATTGCCATCCTTATTACCGCGACCGCTTTGGTTATCAGGGTGGGGAGTTTCCTGTGGCCGAAGATGCGTACCAGCGCCTCATTAGCCTGCCGATGTTCCACGCTATGACCGACGAGGACGTCGAGGATGTAGTTGACGCGGTGCGGAAAACTATTGGACACTTCGCCAAATAGACCTACTTATTCTTGCCTGATCTCTCTCAATTCTCGATTCTGGTAGCCGGTTCCGGCTCCATCGGGCGTCGTCACATAAAGAATCTGCATAAGCTAGGGGCGAGAAAGTTGGCCGCATGCGATCCTGACCCGGAGCGCATGGCGCCAATGGTAAGTGAGTTCAGCGTCGAGCCGTTTCCAGATTTCTCTTCCGCTCTCGCAGCAACAAAGCCGGATGCGGTATTCATATGCACCCCGCCCATTCATCACGTCACCCAAGCGTTGCAAGCGGTGCGTAGCCCAGCTCACGTTTTTATCGAGAAGCCGCTTTCGAATAACTTGGATGGAATCGAGGACCTGGTGGTGGAAGCACGCCTTCGGGGCCGCGTCGTGCAAGTGGGATACAACCTTCGCTTTCACCCCGGTCTGCGCAAACTGAAGGAACTGGTAGAAGCT
>DASYGR010000154.1:0-3278 GCA_035999525.1 Terriglobales bacterium | reverse complement strand
CCAACGGCGCACAATAATTTGGTTTATCGCAAGCCGCACCGGCATGATGGTGAAGCGTCCCGCATTGGGCGCCGAAGGCTTCGTCCTTGATCATTATGATCGGGCCGCGATAGATACGCATCTCCGGGCCGTCGGTGATCGCCTGATGCAGGCTTTCGGAAATAATCCGCCGTACGCTATTTTTAGCGACAGCCTGGAGGTTTACAACTCGGATTGGACTGGGGATCTGCTCGAGCAATTTCGCCGGAGACGTGGATACGATTTGACTCCGTATTTGCCTGCCTTGCAGCAAGACGTCGGGCCAAAGACCGCAGCCGTGCGCCACGACTGGGGACAAACCCTGAGCGAATTGGCTGATGAAAGATATCTGACCCCGCTCCGCGAATGGGCGGCGCGGCACAAGACTCTTTTTCGCTCGCAGTCGTATGGCACCCCGCCAGTCACGTTGTCGAGCAATCGGCTGGTTGATTTGCCGGAAGGTGAAGGTGCCGAGTGGAGAGCCTTCTCGCCCACTCGATGGGCTTCTTCCGCAAGTCATCTTTATGGAAAGAATGTCACCTCATCTGAAACCTGGACGTGGTTGCATTCTCCAGCCTTTCGCGCAACGCCGTTGGATATGAAAGCCCAAGCCGACCTCTTCTTCTTACAGGGAATCAATCAGTTGGTGGGCCATGGCTGGCCTTACTCTTCGCCCGAAGCTGGCGACCCGGGATGGAGATTCTACGCCGCCGCAGTTTTTAACAATCACAATCCCTGGTGGCCGGTCATGCCGGAGGTGACAGGTTATTTGCAGCGCATCAGTTATTTGCTGCGGCAGGGAAAGCCTGCGAACGATGTCGCACTTCTTCTCCCCACAGACGACGCCTGGTCACAGTTCGCACCGGGTAAGGTTTCCGTTAGTGAATCCATGGATCGCCTGCTCGGGCCGAACGTTATTCCGCAAATCCTCAATGCAGGATTCAACTTCGACTTCATTGACGCCGAAGCGATCAACCGTGTTGGAATTCCATATTCGGTTTTAATCTTGCCCGGCATCGAACGAATCCCGCTTGATACCTATCGCAAGATCGAAGCATTTGCCAACAATGGAGGGATTGTAATCGCCACCAAGAGTGCTCCTTCGTTGTCGCCGGGTTTGATGGACGCAGGAAACACACCGTTGATACGCGAAATTTCTAATCGCCTGTTTCAAGAGGCGGGACCGAAAGGTCATCTACTTCTCGATGAAACCAAGCTTGCTTCCTCGATGACTCAATATTTCAAGCCAGATGTGTCAACTTCTCCGCCGACCTCGGTGCTCGGTTTCGTGCATCGCAAGTTGCCCTTCGCCGATCTCTACTTCCTCGCGAATACCAGCAATAAGCCGGTTCACGCAGAAACGGCCTTTCGGGTATCGAATTCGTTCGCGGAATGGTGGGATCCAGCAACGGGGAACACTTCGTTTGCCAGCACAAGCACGACACTCGAACTGAATTTGCAGCCTTACGAATCGCGAGTCATCGTGTTCACCAATGAGCGGCATTCAACAGCAGATCTACCGAACCGAGAGCTTTCAAACAAAGAGGCTCCACAAGCTCGTGATTTGGGAACAGATTGGACAGTGACTTTTCCAAAGCTCTCCCGCACCGTTCACATGGACAAACTGCACTCCTTGACGGACGGTGAAGAGACGGCTTTCTATTCCGGAGAGGCGATCTATAAAAAGAGTGTCGAAATCCCTCCGGAATTTCTTAAGCCAGAAAACCATGCGTGTCTCGACTTCGGGCCTGGAACGGTTGTTGAGGAAACTTCGAACACCCACGAGCTTTCGCGGGCATGGCTAGAGAGCCCGGTTCGGGAAGCAGCCAGCGTGTTCGTGAACGGCCAAGCGGCCGGCTCCGTCTGGAAGCCGCCTTACGAGTTGGATGTCTCCGGCTTGCTTCACTCCGGCCAAAATCATCTTCAAGTCATCGTCGGAAATTTGGCGATCAATACCATGGCGGGCCATTCACTTCCCGATTACCGATTGCTTAACGCCCGTTATGGAGAACGCTTTGTTCCTCAGGACATGGAGAACCTGCAACCTTTGCCATCCGGCTTGCTGGGCCCAGTGCGGCTGATTATTGGAGAAAGTCGTTCATGTTCGCAAGATTAGCGCAACCATCAGAAGATTTCCCGTCATGCCGCCATTTTGCTTGGCGAAACTCAAACTGAGATCATCGCGACCGGCATGCAATGCTGATGGTCCAATTCGGTTTAATCGTTTTGTCGGATGGGTATTTCACCGCTAAACTAAAGTCCGTAGCCGTTTTATAGTGCGAAACGTCAAATTCCAGCAGGAAATCACGTGACGCACAGCGAAAGGGATAGGTAACCTCATCGTCCGGGAAACTTCGATGCATTCAAAGGAAACAGACAAGATATCTCAAGCTTTAGAGGGGTTTCGCATAGAGCTCCCCTCGTGGGGGTTTGCAAATACCGGCACCCGGTTTGGAAAGTTTATCCAACCCGCTGCTGGCCGTGACCATTGATGAGAAATTCTCTGATGCCGGTCAAGTTCACTTGCTCACGGGTGTCTGTCCCACAATCGCTTTGCATGTGTTGTGGGATTTTCCTGACGGGGTAAAGAGTGCTGCGAAAATCGATAGCCTGGCCGATCGCTGTGGCATTCGCCCAGGCTCGATCAATCCCAATCTATTCCAGGAACAGATTTATAAGCACGGATCATTCGGCAATCCCGACCGTTCGGTTCGCGAGGAGGCACTTCAGAATGTTAAGGAGAGCATCGAGATTGCGCGGCGCGTACATGGCCGGGACATCTCGTTGTGGTTTGCTGACGGCTCAAATTATCCGGGAACAGCAAACATCCGGCATCGCAAACAATGGTTCGAGGAATATCTGAGGCGGTCTCATGCGGAGTTGAGTGCCGATCAGCGCATGCTACTGGAATACAAACCGTTCGAACCCGCTTTTTACCACACTGACATTGCGGATTGGGCTATGTCATTGTTGATGGCGCGGGCCGCGGGTTCGCAGGCAAAGGTACTTGTGGATACCGGACATCATTACATAGCACAGAACATCGAGCAGATCGTGGCCTGGCTTCTATCGGAAGACATGTTAGGAGGACTTCACCTTAATGATCGCCGCTACGCCGATGATGACCTGACGTTAGGCTCGATTGATCCTTATCAGGTTTTTCGCATCTTCCACGAAATCCGTTATTTCGAGTGGGAAACAGCAAAGAGTGCTGACGTAGCCTACACGGTGGACCAAAGCCACAACTTGAAAGGCAAGAT
>DASYGR010000115.1:0-7225 GCA_035999525.1 Terriglobales bacterium | reverse complement strand
AGCCGTAGTAATAATAATTTTCTTCATTCTCAATATTATCTTCTGGTAAGAAGGGCCGGGTGAGAGCATGAGCGATAGGGTTATTTCGATTTGGTTCTTTATCGGATTGTCACTTTTGGTGAATGGAATTCTGATTTGTGGCGCTGGCATTTGGGAAGTGTTCAACACACCCGCAAACCCCGTAGTTTTATTCAACCTGCATGCCAGTGTCTGGTGGGGAGCTGTCCTTCTGATTTGCGGGCTGCTCTACTGTGTCAAATTCGCCCCCAGACGAGCGTGATGGGAAGCAGATCCCGCCGGGTCTGATATAAGCTGGAAAATGCCACAACCCTCGGGCCGGATTGAGCCTCCAAGGGTATGGGTCCGATGCGACCCTCCCCCATGTCCGCCTTACACACGTCGGCCCATTCGTTAAAGTCCGGTTCTAATTCTCGATTTGGGCGAAAGAAGATACTACTCGCCTCCGGAATCGGGGCGCTATTGGTTGTGGTAGTTGCCGGTGTTCTTCTGGCGGTTCGATGGCCGTTTCGAGAATCGGCAATTATTGAGGACCTTGAAGAGGCCGGCTCCGGAAAAGTCGAAATTAGGAATTTTCACCAGACTTATTTTCTGCACCCCGGCTGCATTGCCGAAGGGGTTACTTATCGTCTGGGCCCGAACTCGTCACCTTTCGCCACCCTTGCAAAGCTGACAATTGAAAGCAACTATCTGGGTCTGCTGGGAAGCCACATTAGCAGGATTCGCGCCGATGGTCTGCACGTCTATGTGCCGCCGAAGGGATCAAAAGAGAAATTCAACGGACTGAACTCGGCGTCAGCTAGCATTGATGAGATTGATATTTATAATGCCGTCCTCGAGGTGCCGAGACAAGAAGCAGGGAAGCCACCCGTCGAGTTCGGAATCCACGAACTTACTTTGGATCCAGCAAGCGCGACCCGTCCCATGCATTTTTCGGCCAAGCTTTCAAACCCGGAACCACCCGGCGAAATTACCGCTTCCGGGCAGTTTGGTCCGTGGCGTGGCACACAAACTCCGGTAATGGGCGATTACACATTTGAAGATGCGGATCTTGGAACCTTTGAAGGCATCGCTGGAATACTTTCTTCGCAGGGAAAATTCGGCGGCGTTTTGCAGCACATTGATGTGGCTGGGAAAATCAGTATTCCGGCTTTTGAGGTCGCGAGAAGCCGACACCAGGTGGCATTGAACTCTGAGTTTACTGCATACGTGGATGGGGCCAATGGAGACACCTTCCTAAACCAGGTCTCGAGTCAGTTTTTAAAGACCAAAGTGATTTCCAAAGGCAAAGTAGCCGGCACTTCTGGCCAAAAAGGAAAGACCGCCACAATCGATCTGGAAGCTCGAAATGGCAGGATTGAAGATATCTTACGACTGTTCACGACAGAAGCGCGGCCTCCAATGGCGGGCGATGTGAGCTTTAAAGGAAAAGCCATCCTGCCTCCCGGTGCTGAGCGCTTTCTGAAAAAGATCGAGTTGACAGGAGATTTTGGCATCAGCGACAGCAGTTTTACCCGTTCGAGTACTCAGGAGAAAGTTGACCAGCTAAGTCAAAACGCCTTAACAGAGGAGAGGGAGCACGCGAAGTCCAAAGATGGAAAGAAAGAAACCGCTCCGGAGGTTCCTCCGCCTGTAGTTTCTGATCTCCAAGGCCATGTCGTCTTGAAGTATGGCACTGCCACATTCTCAAACCTTTCCTTTTATATTCCAGGTGCACATGCACAAATGCACGGCACTTACAATTTGATCAGCGAGAAGATTGATCTGCACGGGGCGTTGAAGATGGATTCAGATCTTTCTGACACCTCGCACGGCGCGAAGGCGGTGATTTTGAAAGTGCTGGATCCTTTCTTCAAGAAAAAGCGGGGTCGTGGGTCGGACGTCCCAGTCAAGATTAGCGGGGACTATCATCATCCCTCGTTCGGAATGGATGTTGGAAAGGCGGGAAAGCGGCTCTTGTCCGGAGGTAAGTAAGACTGCAAATGTCAATCCGGAACAAACCTGAGAAATTCTAAAAAAAACTGTAGAAACGATTACGGTGTTGAGATATTATTTCGCCCATGAAAATCCCTGTGTCCCCCCACAGCGTTCCTATATCAAATCCCTGTGTTCGAATCGAAGCCGCGGACGATTGCGATGGCTCGACCTGCCATCAACCTATCTTTAACGAGGACGGCGGCTTGAACTACATAGCTCCGCATTCCCATTTGATTGAATGGGAGTTCGATCGCCCGGAGCCTCGCGTCTACGCTTTGTTTGGTGACTTACTCCCGTAGGTTTACGCTAACGGCTGATGAGATCGCGACTGCGCACCTACGCGGCACTGTGCTTGGAACGGCGTCGACCAGATCTGCCTCTCGATAGCAGAAAAAAGAGAGCGATCACTTCTGATCGCTCTGATTTAGCAAAGGGAAAGTTCGTCAAACGGCGAAACCCTAGGCAGCTCTTCCGGTTTTCCGCTTGGCGCTTTTTTGACGGCCGGGGGCTTCGACACTCTCTTCTGATTCTTCACCCGCCTCAGCCCCCTCATTCGCTTGAACGTTTATTTCTTTTGAGAGTTCGGTAAGTTTTTCGTCCGTCTCTTTTTCTTCAAGCAAGGTTTCGTTTAACAACGACTGCTGCTCCGATTCGCCGAGCAACTCGGCGAAAGCAATAACAGTGCCATAAGCCGCGATCTCGTAATGCTCGACTCGTTGAGCCGCGGAGATCAACCCGGCGTCGAGAACGTTACCCTCGAATTCGGCGGCCATTTCAGAACCTTCTTTTACCAGGCCCTCCATAGCCACGCATTTCTTTCCTTTCGGGCTCTCGCCCAGTGACTCAAATATCTGTTCGAGCCGCTGCACGTGTCCTTTGGTTTGCTCAAGGTGTTCCTGGAAACCGGCGCTCAACTCCTCCGCAGTCGCCGCTTTAGCCAACTTAGGGAGCGCCTTGACAAGTTGATTTTCGGCATTGTAAAGATCCCGTAGTTCGTCAATGTAAAGGTCTTTCAAAGTTTTATCTGCCATTTTTTCCTCCGATAATTTTTAAGTATTCGCAAAATATGGAAGCCAGAAACAGACTTCGAAGCGGCGCGATCGTTTCATTTTGTCGATTGCGATTTCGATTCCGGGTTGGGCTGAAAAGATGGCTGTTGAAAAACTTAAAGCCTCGAGGCCAGCAGAGCGAAGGTTGCTACCTTAGAAAAAGATTCCGCAGGAATTTGCGGAGGCGCCGACCTCCGATGAAACTGCTAGGCCAATCGCGCCCAAGCACCTTCGTCACCCTCAATGCTACAGATATCCTTGCGCCCCAATCGTATCGAAGCTAACCTGAATTCAACTGAAGCGATCAGGATTACTGAGACCGGTCTAGTTTGGTTTTTCCACTGATCAGGCAATAGGTCAATCCTGGGAAACATGAGATCGCTCCGCTCGCGTGGTTAAGACAACAATAAAACCACCAGTCAATACATCCAGCAGAGTGGATGTATTTCTCCTCGTTCGGTAGGGACCGCCAAATCTTTTTGGCTGGACATCGTCCCGAATATCAAAAGTTTTCGAGACTTGGGCAGTAGTGATTCTTTAAACTAGGGTATATACCTTAAGTGAAAAGCCTTATGAATCTTATACATTGTTAACTGTACTTAATACAGTGATCACTGTAGATTTTCGTTGCTCTCATAAGCTAAATACCCTACCTTCCCAGTAATCCAGCCATTTAGAAGTTCCGTTTGTGATTAGCGGTTCCGAGCCCTTGTTCTTGTGACGATTTTGACCATCCGCGCGATTCCGGCTGGTCTGAAAACCCTAGGAGATGAGAATGCATTCCCGAATTATTGCGGTTGCCATCGCTTTGCTGATGACAGCAAGCCTTGCGGCACAGAACTTGCCGATTAATCCCACGACCACTTTAGCTGCGGAAACCGGCAACAATACGAGTGCTGCTGACTCCTTCCTTGCGCAAACGAATGGCAATGCAGGCGCGGGAAATGTCAGTAAGCTTGATATCCACAGTTTGCTGTACCCCGGCGCTACGACTAAGGTCATCGCACATTTCATGCCGTGGTGGGGAGACCCGAAACACATTAAGGTCGGCTACAGCTCACATGATCCGGCGCAGATTCATCGCCAGATTATGGACATGATCAGCCGCGGGGTAGACGGCACCATCATTGACTGGTATGGGCCTGCAGACTTCACCGATCAAACCGCAAAACTGGTGATGGCAGAAGTTGAGCAGCATCCTGGATTTACCTTCGCGATCATGGTGGATAAGGGAGCAATAGCGAACAGTCCATGTGCAGGTTGCACGCCTCAGCAAACATTGGTCTCGCTGGTGCATTACGTCGAGCAAACCTATATTCCATCACCCGCCTACATGAGATTGAACGGACAGCCAGTGATTACAAATTTTGATATGGACCTCAACTACACGGTGGACTGGGCAGCCGTGAAGGCAGCCAGCACCACCAATCCCGACTTCATTTTTCAGCACAAAGGAGGATTCACTCATGTAGTCAGCGGAGGAAGCTATTCGTGGGTGATTGTGAACGTCACCGACGAAGGCATGAGTTACCTGTCACAATTTTATGGCGCGGGAATGGCTGCTCCGGCCGAAGAAACAATAGGCGCGGCATACAAGGGGTTTAACGACACTCTGGCCTCCTGGGGACAAGACCGCATTATGAATCAGCAATGTGGTCAGACATGGCTGCAAACATTTAATAAGATCAACAGTCTTTATAACTCGACCAACCAGCTGGATGCGGTGCAGTTGGTTACTTGGAATGACTACGAAGAGGGCACGGAAATTGAAACTGGCATAGATAATTGCGTTTCGCTTTCCGCAAGCCTTTCCGGCAGTGTTTTGAATTGGCAGATCAGCGGAAACGAAAATACCATTGACCATTACGTGGTTTACATTAGCGCCGATGGAAGCAATCTAATGTCATTGGACGAGCTCGCGCCTGGGTCATCATCTTTAGATTTATGCAGCTACTCGCTGGCGCCCGGAAGCTACAGCGCCTATGTACAGGCGATTGGAAGGCCGACAATGCGGAACCAGATGTCGGGAAGGGTCCAGTACACGGCTCAATGTGGCGGCACCAGCTCCGGCGGAGGTTCGGGGGGAGTGGGCTCCGGCGGTTCTGGCAGTTCGGCCGCGCCCACGCTTAGCGCGACCCCTTCGGCACTTACCTCTCAATGGGGGCATTCCGCCACGGCGCAGGTCACACTCAAGGGATCGCTGCAGGACGCGCTTTCTCTGTCTTGTACAAATCTCCCAGCGGGAGTCACATGTTCGTTTTCTCCGGCGTCCATCCCTGCAGGAAGCAGCAGCGCGACTTCAAACCTCACGATCGCCACGACCTCGGCATCGGCCGCATTAGCGCAGCCCCGAAGGACAGGAATGCTGTATGCATTTTTCTTCCCCACTTTTGGAGTCGGGGGACTGATACTTTCCGGAAGCCTCTTCACCCGCAAGAAATTGTGGAAGCTTCTGATGCTATCTTTTCTGGTGATTTCAATTGGCTTATTCACTTGTTGCGGCGGGGGTACGATGGCGCCTGCCACCCAGGCAGTTGCTAGCAGTGCGGCCCACTCCTACAGCATTACGATTAGCGGAACATATGGGAGTAAAACGACCTCGACTCAGATCACGCTGGCGTTGCAATGAGTTGATGGTGGGGGAGATCCAAGTAACTGCTTCTTTTGCTTTTGCTTAGACCTGTAACGGGATCACGGGTTCAAAACGTGATCCCGTTCTCCTTTTGTACCGAAAGCAACTCCGACCTCCAAATTTGCGTCGGAGTGCGGGTAGAGGATTCTTTTCACGGATGATACGAACAGGTATGCCGGTTGACAGGCTGGCGCTTTTGTGCGCAGCATTGAGTTCCATTGCCCTGTGGCTAACGGGCTGCGTCGGTTTAGTGGGGGTTCCCACAATACCGACTGTTACTTCCTTCACTGCAAATCCGAGCACGATTCCCGCTGGCCAAAGTACCTCGTTAACGTGGGCCTCAACCAACGCTAATTCTGCGACCCTGGACAACGGAGTCGGGCAAGTCAGCCCGAACGGAGGGACGACCGTCTCTCCAACCCAAACCACGGTCTATACGCTCACGGTCAGCGGTCCAGGGGGAAGGGTCAGCTCTCAAGTGACCGTTGCCGTAAATTCCGCGGCTACGGTTACGATTAGCGCAAACCCGACGACAATTTTCGTCGGACAATCAGCCGTGCTCACCGTAACAGCAACGAATGCCGTTAAGGTTGTCATAACCGACAATATGGATTCGAACACCTTTACCTTGCCGGTCGCCGGTGGAACGCAAAGCGTTAGCCCGACCGCGACGACGATTTACACCGCGACTGCAACTGACAAAAGCGGAAGAACTGCCTCGGCTACCGCAACGGTCACGGTAAATCCCGCGCCCACGTTTCAAGGCTCGGTGAATCACATTCTTTTCATGATGCAGGAAAATCACAGTTTCGATAATTACTTCGGAATGTTGAATCCTTACCGGGCCGCAAACAGCTTCAATGTGGGTGATGATGGCAAGACCTATGAAGTGGACGGCATAGATGACAAGCTATCGAAGATCAGCAACATGGACGATGAGGGACAAAGCTTTAGTTTGTTCAAACTAAAAAGCACCTGCATTGACGACGATTCTTCAGCCTGGGTACAGAGTTTCGGGGATGTGAACCGTTTCAACTTCGCACCCACGCGACCGACGTTGATGGACGGTTTCGTGCACGTCGCAGAAAATTTTGCCAAAGATAAATCTGGTGCCGGTAATTTTACCGATACTGTTGGCCAACGGGCCATGGGCTACTACGATCAGGACACTCTGAACTACTACTACTACATGGCGTCGCAGTTTGCTCTATCCGATCGCTGGTTCTCCCCGGTGGCGAGTGAGAGCATCCCCAACCGGATTGCCACCATCACGGGGGGTACCACGCAGGGTCTGGTGCATGACCCCGGTTCTAACGAAGATAATCTCCAGGTTCTGCTTACGATCCCGACCATATTTGAGGAACTCGATAATGCTTCGGTATCGTGGAAGATTTATTACAGCACGACCGAAGACCAATGTTCAGCGGGGAACGACGGAGACTGCGGAGTTAGCACTCTGGCCTTCCCTAAATTTCCTGCGACAACATTTACTTATTTCAAGTATTCGCAGAATTATCTGACGGTAAATCCGAGCAAAGGGCCGTGCCCG
>DASYGR010000086.1:0-6419 GCA_035999525.1 Terriglobales bacterium | reverse complement strand
AAATATGATCCGAAACGAATGGAACTTTCCACGCGCGACGTCGTGGCGCGTTCCATTTACACCGAGGTTCGCGAAGGCCGCGGGACTGAGCACGGCGGCGCGTACCTCGATATATCCCACAAGCCCGCCGAATATGTGAAGAAGAAACTGCCGAGCATGTATCACCAATTCAAAGAGCTCGCGGATGTGGACATTACCGCCGGCCCCATGGAAGTGGGACCCACCTGTCATTACATGATGGGTGGAATTCGCGTAGAAGGCGAAACCGCGAAATCAACGGTGCCGGGACTCTTCGCTGCTGGCGAGGCCGCGGCAGGTTTACATGGCGCAAACCGGCTGGGTGGCAATTCGCTGTCCGATTTGCTCGTCTTTGGCCGCCGGGCGGGGCTTGCGGCTGCGCAGCATGCGAAGACCATAACCAATACTCCGGTTGACTCTGGGCAGATTGAAGAAGCAGCCCGCGAAATGCTGGTCCCGTTCGAACGCAAGAGCGGAGAGAATCCTTATACGATCCATCGAGACTTGCAGGACACAATGCAGAATTTCGTGGGCATCTTCCGGACGAAGGAAGATCTCACCCGCGCGCTCGTTGAACTGGAAAAACTAAAAGGGCGGGCAGGACGCATGAGCGTCGAAGGGTCGCGAATGTTTAATCCGGGATGGCACTTGGCCCAGGACCTGAAGTCCATGCTCACGGTTGCGGAGGCTGTTACTCGCTGCGCACTGGCCCGCGAGGAAAGCCGGGGCGCTCATAGCCGCATTGACTATCCCAACTACGACTCGGTTTGGGCGACAAAAAATAATGTGATTGCGCGCGAGGGAGCCACGATGGTTCTTCGCCAATCGCCTGTTCCTGAAATGCCCGGTGAATTGAACCAACTGGTTGCGGAAGAAAAATAGACGAGACTAGCGGAGGTTCGCCAAATGGCGGAAGCAGTTTTTGAAGTGTTCCGTGGAGACCGCGATGGCGGACAGACTGCCACTTATAAGGTTCCCATAGCCCCGGGAATGGTGGTATTAGACGCGCTCCATCACATTCAAGCTCACCAGGCGCCCGATCTGGCGGTTCGCTGGAACTGCAAAGCTGGCAAGTGCGGATCCTGCTCGGCGGAAGTCAATGGCCGGCCGCGCCTGACCTGCAAGACCCGTATGGATTCGCTGCCGTTGGATAAGCCGATCACAGTTCAGCCCATGAAGTCTTTTCCGGTGATCAAGGATTTGGTCACCGACGTTTCCTGGAATTACCGGGTGAACAAGAAAATTCCACCCTTCACTCCCAAACCCGGAACTGATTGGAAAATATACCAATCCGACGTAGACCGCGTGCAGGAGTTTCGTAAGTGCATCGAATGTTTTCTATGTCAGAACGTCTGCCACGTCCTGCGCGAGCACGAGGATATGGACCATTTCGGCGGACCCCGTTTCTTTGTGCGGGTTGCGGGGCTTGAAATGCATCCGCTTGATTCAAAATCGCGCACTCGCCTTCTCAAAGAAGAACTCGGCATCGGTCTCTGCAATATCACAAAATGCTGCACCGAAGTGTGTCCCGAAGAAATACACATCACCGACAACGCGATCATCCCGCTCAAAGAGCGAGTAGTAGACGAGTTTTATGATCCGTTGCTGATGCTGGTCAGGAAAATTCGCGGAGCTAGACCAGAGTAGGTCCGCGAAGAAGTGCGCTCCAGAGCCTCAACGATTTGAACTTACCTTACTAATGCCTGTATTCTCCTGCGATTCTGGAGGCGATTCCAACGAGGACCTCGTAGCGCCTGTGGCGAACCGCCGTGGCTGCCAGCGGTAACCATCGCGCGTGCGTATGTGATATTGCTTCACATGATCGCCAACCACCTTTACGGTGATCGCGCGCCAGCCATGATTGGGATTCGGCTGCGGGTAGTAGCTCAAGGAATAAAGATGTGCGAGGTCGTCGCGGATTGAGGCAAAGGCTTTCTGCTCATCTTTCCAATTCTTGGCAAAGTAGGCTTTGCCGCCAGTTGCCTTCGTCATGCGCTCGAACACCGCCGTCGAAACCGGCTCTAATTGCGCCAGACGAGTGCTGATCATGTAAATACTCGTTCCCGTTGACTGGGCCAACTCGGCCACGTCCTCAGGTGGAACCATGCTGGCATTGTCGGGACCGTTTGAAAAAACTACTACGACTTTCTTTCCAGTCAACTGAGCGGCGTCTTTTACGGTCAACAGAAGACAGTTGTAAAGGGCGGCGTCGTCACCGGCGACGGTTTCGCGCACGCCCCGCAAAACCTGCGACCGGTCAGAGGTAAGCGGCGCCGCACGGGAAAGGTCTCGACTGTAGGAATAGAGAGCGATCCGGTCGGCGTTTTCCAGCGACCGGACAAAGTCTGCGATCGCGTCTTGCGCGAAAACGAATCCGCGGTACATGTAGTTGCTGGTATCGAACAAGATAAATACGTTCGCACCGCCTGCGGGCGCGGCGAGAGCTTCGTGGCCCGGGATTCCGGCGATTCCGGCTACTTGCCCGGCCGTTTCTGAATCGGGTGGCAGATTTTCCACCAACCTGCGCGTAGGACCATCACCTTCTCCGAAGGTAGCGAGTCTCTCGGGAACCCCATCTTCAGTTATCGAGAAATCCTGGGGGCGCAACCCGGTCACGTAATTCCCTTTCTTGTCCGTGACTGCTACGTTCAATTGAACCATTTCGACGACGACGTGAATGTTCGGTTCGTCCTGCTGAGCTGCCGTTTGGATTCCGGAGATGGAAACGAGACCAGCAACTACGCATGAGAGGAGCAGAAATTGTTTTTTCGTCATAGTCCACCAAACCACGCACTTTACATTAAGTCTATTTGTTGAAAACACAATTCAAGGTATGGAAGGAGAAGTCATAGATACCGAGGCAATTTTACCGTTCCGGAACTCTTCTCCCGTTTCTTGCATAGCCCGAAGAACAGCTGGAAAATCTTCGGTATCGGTCGCAAAAATCCGTTGCACCATTCGCCGTGTCAGTTCGGGCACCACGCGATTTAGCGCAACCGGCGGATAATTCATCTCATCCGCCAAACGCGCCCAATACAAATTCGTAGAGTCCCACGACTCGGCCATGAGCCGGCTTGAAAAACCCGCTAGCGCTGGAAATGGTTTCACGTTTAAAAGTTCACGGGCACAGCTCTGCGCCAGAATGGGATGCGGCGTGCCAAAGTCCCGCGACAAACGCGTCCAGGACACCTGGGTTGGATGCAGCCGCGAAAGACTCTCCAGCTCTTGACTTACCGGTCCCACAGAACCAAAATCTGCGGGAAACTTCTGTCGGAACTCAGTCGTAAGGTAAAACATATCGGCGGGAGTTACCGTCGAAAACGCTCCGTCGGGGCGACCTTCCCTGATTTCGCGCTCTACCATCCCTAACCGCTGCGGGAGCATGCGGTCGGAAAGTAGTGCCAGAACTCTATTCCGAACGCCTTCGTTTTCTGTGGAGACCCTGAGCAGTTCTTCTCCAGCCCGCTGGTAAAGCGCGACGGCATGAAGTTCATTACGACTCACATCCCACCAGCGCGGCAAGATGGAGCTGGTGAGAAGGCCAGGGACTAACTCCCTCCATATCAGAGCCTGGATATGATCCGGTGCAATGAAGTCCTGCTCAACCTCGGCGAGAACATAAGGAAGGTCCGCAAGCGAACCGATGAGGTGAGCGCCTCCACCAGCCGGTGATCCGGCGCCGAACATGTGTGGCGACTGCCAGACTCCCTCAATTCCAATGACGGTATCTCCCGAGAAATCATGCGAACGTACCAGCAAAGGATTCACACGAAGGATCTGCGCGCCGGGTGGTTCGTAATAAGCGTAGTTCATGCCAACGAGAGTGTCCCTGAGGAAGGGGGCGAGACGGCCCCGGATGTCCTCAATCTGCGCCTTCGAATGTGCGCCCGGCAGCAATTTCGCCACATTCTCCTTCATCTCGAGATCGGTATGGCGGTTGTTATAAACTCCAACAGCCCACTCCGTTCTTTCGTTGCTGGTAAAAATCGGACGCGGCATCTCGAATTCCCGGAGTTCTCCAGCCAGCGGTACTAATGTGCCGGGAGTTGTTTCCCCACGCGCGGCCTCGTCCAAGCCCCTGCCCAACGCGAGCAGCGTGTCCAGGGAAACAAGGCGTTGCCCATCTAAGATCGAGCGCATGCGATCCGCGAGTTCAGCATGCACGCGTTGACCTTCCACATCGTGTTGAGCCGGGCCTGCGAGCAAGCTGAGGATTTCATCTTGAGATCTATTAGGCTCTCCGGTCGCCGCGCGAAGCACATCTTCAAGCGATGTGCGGCCAGCGTTGAACAATACTGCTGACGAACTGACATTGGAAAAAGGCGCGATCATTTTTTGCCAGGACTGATTCAGGTCTGCGCTTCGTATCTGCTCCTGGCGCGCAAGAATCTGCCAGAGCCCGATATCGGCCTGAAATATTCCCATCGCGTTGCCCCGCAGAATGTGGTTGTGAATCCTGTCAATCGATTCGACCACTTTTACAAATTGGGTGATGGAAACATCATCCAGGCTAGGAAATTCCGAAAAAACAAGATATTGATCGCTGAATTGTGCAAATGTGCTCGCAAGCAGACGAACGGTCTCGGGCCTCAAGGAATGGTTCGGTGGCCGCTTGGCGTCAAGTTCGCTGAGGGAGAGGAAAGCTTGTACCGGGCCTGATTCCGTGGAAACGCGACATAGGGAAAGCATCGCCTCAAGCAATTGCTGTGGATCGTTATTCTTGCCCTTGGCCCACTTGGTGATCTTCTTGGAGTCTGGTGACTGCCGGAGAATATCTTTCCAGATCTCTACGTTTCCCGGCACATGCACTTCCCCATCGGGGTCAAATTGGAGGCGTGTCAATAAGAGCAATAGCGAAGGTGCCGGGCGAAATACTCCCTTCGCCGCTCCTACCGCGTCGTCGCTGGGTCGAAATGCGGTGTATGACGGCTTCAAAACGCGGACATTGGTAAAGTGCGCTTGCTGGGCCTGGCTCGTGTGAGACAACGCGTCGAAGAATGCCACCAGCCATCCCCTATCTTTTTTGAGGAGGCGCAGTACAAACTCACCCTGCGCTTCCGAACTCACACCCACCAGATCTTTCCATGCGGTTTCAGCATCGGAACCGCCAGGCACAACTACGCGTCCAGAGCGAATGCAAATCTCACTCCCGTAAAAATTTAGCAGCGGGGCGTACGGAAGCAATCTTTCCAAGCCGGGAGATGTTCGTAAAGTAGCTACCGTGTCTTGATCCATTCGACTCAGAGCCCAATACAACAGCGCTAGATCGGGATCCCGCAGGAGCCGGTCAATCAGATTCTTGGAGTCCAGCTTTTTGCTTGACTTGATTGTGGTCCAATCGCCTTCTGTGAAAAGAACGGGGACCGACGTCGAAGAGTATTCATATACGAAAGGTTTTCCGCCTTGGATCGTCTGCTCCAGTTCCGTTAATGGGAAACCAGAGTCAATGGTGAGAAAAGCTCTCTCTGGTTCAGAAGTAAAAAGAGATGCATTGCTTTCCCCGCATTTCTCGCGGATTCGGTATCCCAGAATGTGCAATAGTTGCTCCGCCTCAGCGCAGTTCGACACCCGGATAACAGCCTCGGAGCCTGCAAGCGCCGACAATTCCCGCGCCTGCGACACATAGCGGTTGAGCAATATTAGAAATTCCGTTGGCGTTGTGCCCCGGTAGCCGAGGAAGAAAACTTCACGCGCAAGCAGAGGGAGGACTTCCTCAGAAGGAACCGTTTGGCTGATTCCAGCCATTCGCAAAAATGAACGTAGAGGGCCAGGTATCACTACGGCCGCTGGCGAGTCTGGCAGCGGGGAAACATTTGCTTGAGGAGAAGGCTTGCTCGAACTGCTGGGTGGGTCGGACTCAGCAAGTCCTGCCGTGGTTGTCAAAAAGCAAACGCATAGCGCCAACAAAATTCTAAACAACAAGGCGGGGAAAGAAAGGGGCGATTTCACGGCTGGACACCTCACCGAATCTCGGTAGCATCCGCGTCTGTCCTGAGTTCTAACAGAGCAAAATAAATATTGCTCCACCAGATTTTCAGGTCCCAGAACCCGGACCCACCGGTTCAATGGTGGAGAATTATACTCTGACTATTCTGTTTCGTTGTCGCGAAATACTTCGCCAACCCATTTTGCCTAATCCCAGGATTTCGGAGGCGGAATGGCGCAAATGTCAGGGGTCTCCCAGACTGGAACAGTAGGAACAATTACAGGTCGCTGGTCGGTAACGTAACGCTGCTTCAAAATGGGCCTGGCTGAAAACCGGACTCCGTCCTCGTGCCCGATCAGGCCAAACCCATCGCCAATCATTGACGCTGTGCTGCGCTAGAAGCTAAACCTCGCTTGCAACTCGATGACCCTGCCGGCCAGCCCATCAGACGGTCGGCCAAAGCTGCCAGTGTTGA
>DASYGR010000378.1:0-12169 GCA_035999525.1 Terriglobales bacterium | reverse complement strand
CCGGGTGGCTGCGCCTTTACGCTTTTTGTAAAGGTTGGAATTCATGACGCCAGTCTCCGGATTTTCATCTTTGGCTCGCTCCACTGTGCGACTACTTTCTCCTAGCGGGGCGCGGTCTTTTCGTTGTGCTTCTTGTTGTAGATTTGTTTGCTCGCGTTATTCTGGCGTTGATTGATGTTCCTTCTTTCCTGCGGAGTGAGTTTGCCGCCGTTCGCGGAGCGGTCCGCGGCTACGTGGCGGTTAATGTTCTGCTCGTGATTTTCCACTCTTGCGGCTTCCGAAGGGGCCATCTGTCCGCTGCGAACACCATTCGCAATGCGCTGCTGTTGCATGTCACGGCGCGCACCGACTTCATTGTTGCCATAGTGCGCGGTGTTGGCGTTGTGCTTGTCATCGTAGATGGACCGGCTCAAATTATTCTGGCGGTTGTTCACCTGCTGCCGCTCCTGCGGCGTCAGTCTGCCACCATTCGCGGCACGGTCGTTGTGAATGGTGCCATTGAGACGAGCTTCACGATTTTCGAGATTTTTGGTTTCGCCCGCAGTGAGTTGCCCGGAGGAGATCCCGTTTGCGATGCGTCCCTGCTGGTTATAGCGGCGGCCGTTTACTGAATCCATGGCTGCCGTGCCGGGAGTTCCGTGGTTAAAGGACGCGAGCTGATTGCGATCGTGGCTCATTGCCTGCTCGTGTGACAACTGGTTCGACATGGGTCCGACATGCTGTTCATTCATGGCCGCCTGCTCTTCGGGACGCGGCTGCGCCGTCACGCCACCTGTTCCATTGAAACTTGTCCGGTTCACGACGGTGTTATTGTTGATCACCGTGCGATTCACATAGACGTTGCGCACGACGGTCGTGTTTACGTTCGTCACGGCGGTGTTGTAGCGAAAAACGCCGCCCGACCACATTCCGCCTCCGAAGCCAACTCCACCATATCCAAAGCCGTAGTTAATTCCTCCGTAGAATCCTACGTGCGGCCCCCAATAGCCCGCATGCCACCCATAAAGGCCGCCAGCAAAGCCCCAATATCCGGGTGTCCATAGCACACCAACGCGGGGTGGCCGCACCCAAACGCCGGGAACCCAGTAATAGCCGACAGGACCGTAGGACCAGTAGCCGGGAGTCCAGAGATATCCTTCGCCAATGCATGGAGGTTGGGCGTATACCGGCAACGCCGGCGGCCCAATACGAACGGAGATAGCTATTTGTGCCGAAGAAGCCGGCGCAAGGGATGCAATTGCCGAAATGCATAAGCAGAACAACACCAGGGATCTTCTACACGTGCGCAAGTTTTGCATGGTAACCACCTCCGTGTGACTCAGTTAGTGCAATGCTGAGCCGTCTTCTGATTGAACACAATGGGACCGGCTTTGTTTCGCTCAAGGCGGTCATTGTTAACGTATTTCGTTTAGTCCGTATTTTGGAATTTGGGCCTTCAGTTTCGCACATGGTACGCTTCAGACACCCTCCATACAACCAATGCCAAGCCTTGGCTTCGTCCCGGTATCCACAAGATAAACCCGTGCTCTCCGGGCGAAAGACCACGCTCAGCGAGAATTGCGGCAGGGTTTTGTAGGGGCACGGAAGAGGCCCTCTTAGCGGACCGTCGGGTCGGTCCAATCTCCTCCTGTAATTCCGGCTTATTCTTGCCAGGCTCCCAGAAGTCGCCGCACCAATACCAATGCTCCGAGGTGGTAGGCGTTGTGATCGGCGGCCAGCAGCACTTCGCGGAGAACGGTTTCGCCGTCGCCATGAGGAATTTTGACGAGCAGGTCGGTGGATTCATTCTCGACCAGCTTGATCAGAGCTTTGTGGTCGGCGCGAAAGGCTTTTGCTGACTTGTCCCATGCGCTTTCGTTTGGCGGGGTCTGCGATTTCGGCCAGTAACCCTCCGGAAATTTAGGTGAAACGTGATCGGGGTTGCGAGTGAATTCCAGGATGTCCCATTGCGCAATGCGCATGTGCTCGAGAAGTTGCCACGGCGAATGTTCCGCGCCTTTCGGTGTTTTCCCGCGAAAATTCGGGGCCAGGTCTTTGACGGCAGTCTCAAAATCGGTGTGAGCGTGGCCGCCTTTAAGAAGCTCGACTAGATGCTCCCGAAGGGCTTTGTCTTTTTGCATGGTGAGGTTCCTTTCAGGCTCTTGAGATGCGTAGAATATGGGGTGGTCGCGACATTAATTCTTCTACAGTTCTGAGGTCATCGCGATGTGCAGAAATATCAAGACTCTTTTCAACTTCGATCCGCCGGTCACGGACGACGAGGTTCGAGCCGCTTCGATCCAGTTCGTGAGAAAGATTACCGGATTTAATAAGCCGTCCAAGGCAAACGAAGCCGCGTTCCTGGCCGCCGCTGATGAAATCGCGGCGATTTCGGGCCGGCTTCTCCGGTCGCTCGAAACCAGCGCCGCGCCAAAAAATAGGGAAGAAGAGGCGGCCAAAGCGAAAGCACGCGCCGCGGAAAGATTCGCCTGACCATGCCGAAAGTGCGCTCGCCTTTCGGGCCTGGTGAAGTCTTCGAGTCCACCAATTAGGCGACATATTTCAAAGCATCGTATCTGCAGAACCGACACTTTTCGTTCGTCCTCCCAGAAGAATTATTCAATTGTTGTCCGCCGTCTCTTGGTGTATATAGGGCCGTCTGCCCGCGACCCCGGAGTGGTCCCGGCTGATGGGCATTGCTTCCGGTACCCTTATCGTTTCGAAATCGAGCCGATCGAGATGGAACATGGAGATGCAACATGGCTAAGAGATGGGGAAGACTTCTGGCGAGAATTCTGGGCTACGGATTTCTTGTTTTGTTGGTGCTCCTGGCCGTTGCCATAACCTTCACTGTGGGCTGGCGACCCATAATCGGCGCCAAGAAGCGTGCGTTGACAACGCGCACTTTCGAAGCCACACCCGCGCGGCTGCATAGAGGGGAATACCTTGTGGACGCGGTAATCAATTGCATGGGCTGCCATGCTAAACACGATGAGAAGGCCGACCCGCCAGTCTTGCTCTCCAAGGAAGGTGCTGGAAACGTTTTGTATGACGACGGCAATTTCCGCCTCGTGGCGGCTAATATCACGCCTGATCCGGATACCGGCATCGGCAAATGGAGCGATGACGCTATCGCGCGTGCTATCCGCGAAGGCATCGCCGCGGACGGAAGGACATTGTTTCCCGCAATGCCTTACGAGCGCTTCCGGAACATGTCGGACGAAGATGTGGCTTCGATAGTGGTCTTTCTTCGCAGCCTGCCGCCCGTCCACAGCGATCTACCTCCGGCAAAGATTCCATTCGTGTTTGCCCGACTCGTTCAATCAGTACCTCAACCGGTGACCGAACCGGTGACGGAACCGGACGTCTCGACGCCGGTCAAACGCGGCACCTACCTGCTCAAAATAGCAACTTGCAGGGATTGCCACACACCCCGTGATCCCAAGTTCAATGTGATCCCGGGTTTGGAGATGGCCGGCGGCGCTCCGATGGATAGCGGAGTGTTCTCAGCCAATCTCACGCCGGATGCCTCAGGCATCGGCTATTACGATGAAGCGCTGTTCATCGAGACGATACGCACCGGTTATGTTGGCGCGCGCAAGCTGAACTCGATCATGCCGTGGTGGGCGTTCCGCAACATGACTGACGATGATCTGAAAGCAGTGTTCGCATACCTGCGCACGCTCAAGCCGGTGCATCATCTGGTGGATAACGCGGAACCGCCCACGCTCTGCAAACTCTGCAACCATAAGCACGGAGGCGGAGATCACAACTGAAATGAGCGATCCCCGCGATTAGCTACAGTGAACGCTTTATTGGCGGGTTGCGGTTGCAGAATCGCAGACCACTGGAAGAGTCTCTGTAAAATGGTTGTCATATGATTCGAGTCATACTTCCCCAACATTTGCGAACACTTGCGCACGTGGGCAGTGAGGTAACGCTCGAAGTGGAAGGTCCGTTGACACAGCGAACGGTGCTCGATGCGCTTGAGGCCCGCTATCCTATGCTGCGTGGGACAATTCGCGATCATGACACGCAACAGAGACGCCCTTTCTTGCGATTCTTCGCCTGCGAGGAAGATCTGTCTCACGAGCCGCCGGATACTCCATTGCCTGAATCGGTCGCATCCGGCGCGGAGCCTTTTTTGATCATCGGGGCGATCGCTGGTGGATAGATCAATACACACAGCCGTCTTTGCTTAGGTATTTTGCATCCTCCGGGCTCAATTCGATGATCAGCAGCGAAGCAATCGGCCCAACCCGAAGAAGTCGAGCCGTTGAGACGATAGTCCTGGGTGGGCTTGTGGCCGGAGTGCTTGATGGATCGGACGCCGCCCTTGTCATCACGCGGATCAGCGGAGTGTCCGCCACCCGGGTTTTCCAGTTCATTGCGAGCGGTCTGCTCGGATTAAGAGCCTTCCAGGAAGGATCCGTCGCCGCGCTTATCAGCTGCGGCATTCATTTTCTGATCGCACTTACGGTAGCAATAACCTACTACCTATTGAGTCTGAAATTATCCGGGCTATTGAAGAAACCGGCATTGTTCGGGCCAATTTTTGGCTTCGGAGTATTTTGTTTTATGCACGATTTGATTGTTCCGCTTTCCGCAGCTCCGAAACAACCGCCAGCCTCGCTCATCTCGCTTCTCAATCTCGTGATCTCACACACAATCTTCGTAGGTTTGCCGATTGCTCTGATCGCAAGCCGCATGGCGCGGGCTGGTTAATCCCAACGCGGCCACTCCAAGCCGTTTTCAGTGTATAGTCCCTTGCAGCACGAACCGGGTTTCGAGGAGTAACCTATGGCCACTACAGTAGCTCCACTTCAACGTAGCTTCTGGATGCGTCCGAAGTATCTGCTGTTTGCCTTTACTGGCGTCATGTTGGCCTATGTCTTGTTTCACAACGAAAGTTTCCTGATTCATCCGAATGACCCGGTATGGCACCACTATCAGCCATTCAAATGGTGGCTTTTACCTCATGGACTGGCGGGAGCCTGCGCCCTTTTGCTAGGTCCGATGCAATTTTCCGACCGGCTTCGGCAACGTTTCACGAAACTTCATCGAATTGTAGGTCGGATCTATGTTGGAGGCGTCTTCGTCGCTGGTCCGCTCGGACTTTACATCCAGTTCTTCAACGAGCGCATCGGGGGGCCGCGCTCATTCAGCATCGCCGCTGGAGTCCAGGCGACCTTATGGATGCTCACGACCGGCATCGCGCTCGCACTCATCCTTAAAGGAAGAGTCCAACAGCACCGTCAATGGATGACTCGAAGTTTTGCGGTCGCCCTTATCTTTCTTGAGGTGCGAGTCATTGCTGGCGTGACTCGCTGGGAGAATCTCGGCACACCAGCGATCGAGACCATCGTTTGGGGATGCATTGCTTTCTCCATTGTCGCCGCAGACATCGTGCTTCAATTGCAGGAGCTTCGTCGGTCGCGTCCTATTCTTCCCAGGGCCGGCGCGGCTTCATATTAGGCGGACTAGATGCAACGGCGAATTTGGGGAAAAATAATTGCCCTGCTATAGTCGGCGAGGCAATTGACATTCGTCGGTTCCGTTTGTTAAAGTGCGGCGCTCAACTTAGTGAAGCGCTTCAAGTTCGAGTGCGTTAAGTGAAGTGGTAGTACCTCCCCTGTTTTCACGAATTCTTCGCGACAGCCAATCCAGCGATTTGTCGCGAAAAGGCCCTACCATGGCTATCCAGGAGTCGGGTTCGACTGTCGTTCCTGAAAAGTTGCTGATCGCCCTGATGCGGGAGCGGGAGGTGCGTCCTCGCGCCTTGCTGCTCGCGCAATACGTAGCCGAGATTTTCCGCGACGCGTCGGTCGTGGTTTACGTTATCGAAAACCCCGAAGAAGCAGAATGGAGCGCTAAAGCGATCGTTGGCGAGGTGCGCCTTGAAAATGAGGTGGTGCCTCTGGGTTCTGGCACTCTTGGCGTGGTGGCGGAACAGCAGGAAGCCATTTTATTTTCCGCTCCGGACCTTACGCGCGAAGACTACGCTCACTTTCACGCCCGCCGGACTCTCAAGTCCCTGGCGTATGTGCCATTCCTCGTGGATGGCGCCCTTATCGGGGTCATAGAGGTTCTCAGCTTCGATAATCCTCTAACCCAGGATGATCTAGGTGTACTGACTGAACTTGTGGATTTGGTCGCTCCAGCAATAGCGAGCGCCTTGGAGCAGGAGCGCGAACGGAATTCGCAGTTGCAATCCATTTCGCGCCTCGCTCAACTTTACGATCTTGAGAAAGTATTCAACTCCACGCTGGAGATGGACAGCTTGCTCCCGATCGTGGCCTCAAAGTTTCGCGAGATTTTGAACGTTCAGGCTGTGAACCTGTGGTTGGTCAAGGATGAAAACGAGCTTATTTTGCTCAATCGCGAGGGCGATGACGCGAGCATGGCCGTAGGCACTCTCATTAAGAGCGGTGACGGAATACCTGGCGCGGTCTCGGAATCTGGAGAGCCACTTCTCATTGACGATCCAGAGGACGAACGTCTGACCGTGCGCAATGCAGAGGCGGGCGAACAGATTATTTTCTCCGCTCTGGCGGTTCCCATCGTCGCCCAGGAAAACCAGGTCGGGATCGTCGAAGCCATCAACAAACTCGACGGAAAGCCATTCGATGACGATGACCTGTTCCTTCTCACGACGGTCGCCGAAACGGCTGCGAACGCTCTTCATAATGCCAGCCTCCTGCAAGCTGAACGCAAGGTCGAAATTCTCGAAACACTGGTGGAGATAAGCAAAGAAATCACTTCGACCCTGAACCTCGATGGTGTCCTTCAGGCCATAGTGAATCGTACTCAGTCCATCATTTCTTTTGAAAGGGCTGCGATTGCGCTGGAGCAACGAGGCGTGCTGGAGCTTAAAGCAATTTCAGGGATGCCGCATATCGTCTCCGCTGACCCTCAAGTACGCACTTTGAAAGACATGTTGGAGTGGGCCTCGATTTCTTCCAGCGAAATTTATGTTGCGCAACGCGAGGACGTGATTGATGATCCTCGTCCGGAGACGCAAGCCAAATTTGCCGAATATTTTTCCGCAACCGGCATGCGCTCCTTCTATGCCCTGCCACTGATTGATGATCAGGGGCAGCTGGGTCTGCTCTCGTTTGAAAGTAGCGATCCCGATTTTCTGAACCCTGCGCATTTGGAAATTATTAAAGTGCTGGCCGCGCAGGCTACTGTCGCACTACGGAACGCCTCTCTTTACCGCGAGGTGCCGTTCATCAACGTGCTGGAGCCGCTTCTGCAAAGGAAGCGAAGGTTCATGGCGATGGCCAGGCATCGCCGGATCGCAACCTTCGCCTTGGCTTGTGCGTTGCTTCTCTTTCTTATATTTTGTCCTTTCCCCATGCGGGTTTCAGGAGACAGTACGGTTGCGTCAGGCCGGTCGGCGCACATTCAATCCGACCTGGATGGCGTAGTGAAAGCCGTATTTGTGAGTGAAGGCGAACAGGTAAAACTAGGCCAGGTTCTTGCCACGCTTGAGGATTGGAATCCCCGCTCCGAACTCGCCGCCGCGCAAGCGAGATATTCGGACGCGATGGCAGCGATGAATCATTCCCTCTCAATAGGAGATGGGACCCAGGCAGGAACCGAGCGGGTGAAGGCGGATTATTGGAACGCCGAATTGACGCGAAATCGCGAGCTATTGAATCGCACCATGATTCGCGCTCCCTTCGATGGAATCATTACAACTCCACATGTGGAAGACTCGGTCGGCAGGCACCTGGCGCATGGCGACACTCTCGCCGACATGGTTGAGACTGCCCATGTGACGGTGGATATCGGCATCGGAGAGAGTGATGTGTCGCTCGTGCGAGTAGGTGATAGCGCTTCCGTCAAATTAGAGAGCTTTCCGGTGCAGACTTTTCATGGCCTGGTTACAGTAGTCAGCCCGCGCGGAGAAGTCGAATCTGATCATCGAGTCTTTGTAGCTCGCGTAGATATTCCCAACGGCAAAGGGCTCCTTCGTCTGGGCATGCAGGGGCTGGGAAAAATTTCTGTCGGGTTCCATCCTGCCGGCTATGTATTGTTCCGTGGAATTGGTATGTGGGTTTGGACTAAATTGTGGTCCTGGTTCGGATGGTAATTGACTGAGGATTCTCAGCAGATGAATAAACGGATGAATGAACAACGACGCCCGGTGATCGGGACGAACATGATGCCGTATTTTGCGCTGACTGTAATAGCCGCCCTTTTTTGCATTCTTTCCGGTTGCAGTTCATCCCCTGCGCCGGCCGCGGCCGCAACCCCGCGACCCGCGACTTACACCGCTCCTGTGCCCGTTCAGCCGCAACAAGCTCAACCCGACTTCATAGCTACCGGGCCGATAGTGGTCGAAAATCAGATTGATTTAGAAGCAGAGCGTGACGGAGTGGTGGCAGAAATCCTTACCGATACTGGGGCGAGCGTTGCCAAGGGACAACTCCTCGCCAAACTCGACAGTCGTCAACTCACTGCCGATCGCGACGCCGCCGCCGCTAAAGCGCGCAGCATTGAAGCAGATGTAAAAAATTGGGAAGCTGCTGAGAAAGTAGCTCGCTCTGATTTCGAGCGTTCCGACGCGCTTTGGAACGCAAAAGTTATTTCTAAAGAACTGGCTGATCACGCGAGGTATCAGCATGAAGCCGTGCAATTTGAGGTCGAGCGTGAGAGAGAGAATCTTAAATACGCGCAAAATACCGCAAAATCTCTGGATCTCGAATTGGAGAAGGCCAATATAACCGCGCCCTTTGCCGGGATAATTGCCCGCCGCTACATTCATACGGGACAGGAAGTTTCAAAAAACGATCGCTTGTTCTGGATATCCGCGACTGGACCACTGCGTTTGAAATTCACTCTTCCTGAGGCTTATGTCGGCCGGGTGAAGAGAGGCACTGATCTGATCGTTTCTCCTGTAGGCGCGCCGGCCGAGGTTCATCAGGCAAGGGTCATGATGGTCAGCCCCTTGGTGGATCCTTCGAGCGACACTATTGACGTCACTGCCGAACTATTGGGACGGACCACGGGACTTCGTCCTGGAATGACCGCCAACATCCGTCTCCACAATTCTCAATGAACCTCTCCGAAGTCCTCAACGTCGCCCTTCCAGATCTGCCTGCGCGGCGAAGCAAGAGTTACCCGCGCATCCATCCCAAGCTGATTATGCGCGAGCACCTAGAGGGCGGGACTCTAACACTGGTAGCTGCAATTTCCGGCGGAACTTATCTTTACCGGTTTAATCCCGAGCAGTGGGCGGTCGTGCAATTATTTGACGGAGAACGATCGTACCGGCAAGTTGCCGAGACCTATCAAGAGCAATCCAATACCGCTTTCGACGAAAGCCAGGTTCGGGAATTTGCAGATTCGCTGGAAGAATTGGACTTCTGGTACAAGACCCCGCTTGAGAAGAACCTTACCGCGAGCCAGAAGCTTGCCGAAACTCGGCAAAAGCAAGTCAAGAAAAAATCAATAGATTTGTCATCCATAGTCGTGGCCTCTTGGGACCCCGATGCTCACATCACGCGGCTGCATAAACTCATAAAGTTCGTTTATACCCCATGGTTCATATTTTTGACGCTCGTTTTATTCATCCTCATGACATTCATTTTCATTGGCGGGTGGAGCGAAATCTGGCGGGACACAGTGGAGTATTACACCTTCACCGACAAAAGCGCGATGGACCTTGTGGAGTTCTGGCTGTTGTTTTGCGGATTGGGATTTTTTCACGAATCCGCGCATGCCTTGACCTGCAAGCATTTCGGGGGAGAGGTTCATCGTACGGGCTTCTTGCTGGTCTATCTTTCCCCCGCGTTTTTTGCCGATATTACGGAGGTCTATGTCTATGGGGGGAAGTGGCAGCGCATTGCTGCTATCTTTGCAGGAATCTGGACCGAGCTAATGTTTTGCTCGGTGGCAAGCATCATTTGGTGGGGAACGCCTGCCGGCAGCCCCGTTCATGATTTCGCCTATAAGGTCATGCTCATTACTGGCGTAGCCGTTGTGCTGATGAATCTAAATCCGCTAATCAAGCTGGATGGCTATTATCTTTTTGGAGAGCTCATAGGCATTCCTACGATCAAAGAAAGTTCGACGGAATATCTTTCGTCTTGGGTAAAACACAACTTGTTTCGCCTTCCAGTCGAAGTTCCTTACCTCCGCAGACAGCGCCGCTGGCTGTTTGTGAGTTATGCAATTATTTCCGGGGCTTACAGCTACGTGGTTTTGTTTGCTATAGTGCGCCTCTCCTACAACATTGCCAATCACTTCACTCCGCAGTGGGCCTTTTTGCCGGCGGCCGCGCTGGCATTGTTGATTTTCAAGGCCCGCGTGCGGTCGTCAGGGAGATTCATGCGAGACTTTTATTTGGATAAACGACAACATTTTCGCGCGCGATTAAATTCACCAAAGTCTTTTGCGCTGGGAGCGCTCGTTCTGGTTGCTCTATTCGCGCCTGTGTGGCGTGAAACTGTCAGCGGAAAATTCGTCCTGGAACCACAACAGCGAGCAGTAATTCGAGCCGCTGAGCCGGGGGAAGTCATCGCAGTAATGACCGACGAGGGAATGCAGGTAGCTGCGGCCGCACCGTTATTAACGTTAAGAAATTTAAAACTCGAAAGTCAGGCGGACAATGCCCACGCGGACCTGAACTCCGCAGAAGCAGAAGCCCGGCGGGCCCAGCTGGACTATCACAACATTGGACAAGCAAGAAATGAACGCTCATTTCAGCGGGAGCATTACCGTGACATTTCCGGACAAGTGGCCGCACTCGAAGTGAGAAGTCCGATCGCTGGCCTGGTGGTCACTCCGTCGCTAAAGGATCTGACTGGGTCCATGGTTGAATCTGGCGCCGAATTAGCAGAGGTTGACAACGTCAGCACCATGCAGGCACGCGTTTTTATTCCGGAATTTGAAGTTCCGAAAGTGTCGCCGAATGCAGAGGTCTCCCTGAAACTGGAATCTCGATTTCAGCCCATTCGAGGACAAGTGAACTCCCTCGCGCCCGCGTCATCCTTTATTGATCAAGGGCTGGTGAACGAAGAAAAGTACAAAGGGATTGCGCCGCCAGCGTTCTACGTTGCGACCGTTCTGCTTTCCAACGGAGACGGCAGAATGATGCCAGGAATGTCTGGAGATGCCAAGATCGCTGTTGGACGTCGAAGCATCGCGGGTTTCATTTTTCAAGACGTACGGGAGTTTTCCAGCCGAAAAATCTGGTAATCGGTCGCATCAAAAAAGCCGGAACCTCTCGGTCCCGGCTGTTGTTGGCTGGTCGCCCGGATAAAACTCTCTATGCGGTGCGTCGCGGTCGTATCGTCAAATCCCGCATTTGCGTTAAGACGCTCGACATCTGCATGCCATTCAGTTCCGAGAGGAATGGCAGCATTTCCGCAACAAACTGGTCTTTCATCAGCTCTCCGATTTCTTCCTGGCGATTGTTCTCGCCGCCGCATAGCAAGTCCGGTATGGTGACTTCCAAAGCGCGCGCCAGCCGGTCTAAAGAAGACAGCGTCGGAGTAGCCTTTTCATTTTCGATTTTAGAAACATAGGTCCGCGGCACTGACATGCGCAACGCCAGTTGGCGCTGGCTCAGTCCATTGCGAAGACGCATGGACCGGATTGACGCGGCGAGATGCAAGTGGCCACGCCCGTGACCATGGTGGGGCATGACTTGCGGTGGTGGCGGAGCGGAAATAATTTCCGGCTCGTCCTCATCGAGCGAACCGCGACATCGGCGGCAAATGCTGTTAGTTGTGCGGAATTGAACCAGAAGGCAACGGTCGCAACGAACAACTTCCCTGGAATCTACCGGGGCAAGATTTGTAGCCATTGAGTCTGGGAGGGCCAGAGCTAGCCTATCCCTGGAACCAAACTTATCAAGTTCCAACTTCATGCGAATCTAGGTTCAACCTAAAACAATGTCAAGAAAAATCTACGTAAAAAATTAAAATCGTTGCAGCGAGGTGAAGTCAGTGGAATGAAAAAACGTAGTGGAAGCGCCGGGAATACGAAAAGCTTATCTGGGAAGTGATGTTTACCAGTTGGATTCTGATCGCGCTGGGGTGACCTCCGCGCGTCTAGTTAGGACGCTCACGATCCAGCGGGTTTGTACACGCGGACATAATCTACAAGCATCTGTTGCGGAAACACAGTCGTTGCGTCTGGAGAACCTGGCCACCCTCCCCCGACCGCCAGATTCAGA
>DASYGR010000049.1:0-3841 GCA_035999525.1 Terriglobales bacterium | reverse complement strand
TATTCCAGGCAACCGCCCCGGCGCGAGACGTAACCCCAGTAATGTTCAGTGATGAATTGTTCGAGACTTTCTTCTTTCGGCAGTGCAGCATCGCCTGCCGCTTCTGCGTGCAGCCTGCACCAGTTGTCGTTGAGCTCCCATTGATATTCAGCCGTTCTGCGCGTTCCGTTTGCGCTGACATCATGACGCATCGGACAGCAGCTATAGTTTTCTCCATAAATAAGCCGGGCAAGCTGCGCGACGCCACGCTTCGGGACAATCTCGCGAATGAAAACTACTCCTCGCCGAACTTCGTCCCTCTCTCGACGCCGCACATAGAAGCGAAGATTTACTTCCTCGAAATCAGTGTGGAACGGAACAGGAAGAATGCCAAAGAGCTTGGTGCGCAGGAATTGAAATCCAACTAGACTCACGAAAGTCTTTCCTTGAAAGGAATCCACCTCCGTGCCGTGCGGAACGCGGCTCCTCAAAATGCCCGGATCAACTTCGTAATTCAGCATCGCCAGGTTTCGCCACTCCGCGGAAAGAAAAACTCGCCTTGAAGAGAACTGAGATTCTTTGCCTCCCGCGGCGGTTTCCATGCTGAATAGCTAAACTTCGAACGCGACGTAATTGCCCTCGCGCGCGATGCCCGCAAGCGTGCGCTTGCGCAGTTCGTCAAACGTGGTCTCGAACAGGATTTTCTCCACGGCCACCTGCACGTCTTGCCACAGTTGTTTCAAGCCGCAGGAATTTTCTTCGGGGCAGGAATGGTGGCGCTGCAGGTCGACTTCCACGCAACTTGATCGCGAGAATTTCCCGTCGACTGCCCGCAAGACTTCGCCAATCGAAATCTGGTCGGGAGATCGCCCCAGCGTGTACCCACCTCGAACGCCGCGATGGCTTTCGAGCACACCCGCGCGTTTAAGCACCAGGAGAATTTGCTCCAGGTACTTTAGCGGTATCTTATGATTTTCGGCGATTTCGTGGATGGTCACTACCTTGGGATGCTTCAAGCTCAGGTAGAGAACGGCTTTCGCCGCATACTCGCCTTTCGCGCTGATTCGCATGTGGACGTCCCAAGGACAGGATTCCACACGCTATCAACGCTGTCAACTTCCCGGCCTGCGCATCGCAAACCGTGCGCCATGCGCTCATTATTCGTTCGGTCGTTTGCGCCGGAAGACAGTTCGCACATTTTCGCGCCACAATTTCGGCAGTTGTGGCAACATGTTTGCTGCGGGCGGTAGGCTTTTGCGATGTCTCAAATTTATCGAGGGGGACGACCGTTGAAACTCTTTCGCGCTTTCCTTGTCATGCTCTTCGCAGTGTTCCTGTCAGTCAGCGCTTTTTCGCGTCAACAGCAGCCACCTTCGCAAAATCAAAATACTCAAGTCATCGATATGACGGCGAAGAAATACACGTTCACGCCGTCGCCAGTCCATGTCAAGAAGGGAACTAAGGTCGAGCTGCGAATAACTTCAACGGATCACAATCACGGATTCAAAATCAATGCCTATCCCGACGGCGCGGCGGCCAATGGCGCACCCGGCCTGGTCTTCACGTCACCTCAGGACTGCTGGAAGCTGCCCAAAGGCCAAACGGTCACGATTGAATTCGTCGCGCAGACGCCCGGCAGCTATCCTTTCAAGTGTTGCGTGTTTTGCGGCTTCGGCCACATGGGAATGAAGGGCGAGCTCATCGTCGACGAGTAGCTTCACGATTCAAGCGGTCGAAATTACGGCGTTTGTGTCATTTGACCGCGCGGGCCCGCGCGGCAGGTTGGATGAGCAATCCTATTTTTTCGAAAGCTCACTCTTAAAGTGCGTTTCAACCTCGTCCCGGCTCAACGGATTCTTCTCTTTATTCAACACCACCGAATACACCACTTCGTTGCCTTCGATCTGTGCGGTGATGAATGAGCCGTCCTCGGGCAGTTTTTCGTTTGTGAATTTCACTCGCCTCCCGTCTTCGAGTGTCCTAATCCACTCATCGATGGGCATCTTCGATTCTCGTCTGCGTAGTGTTGGTGTTCTTCGCAGGCTTCCGGCCAGGGGCTCACAACGTCGTCCGCATGGCTGAATGTAGTTGCAGGCTAGCATGCGCCGAGCGCTTTGTCGCGGACGATTACGCGGAGTGGCGTCCCCGATTCGCCCGGGTCTGCCTGGACCTGTTTGTTGCGGTGCGGTTTGCATCTTCATTCCGGGCGGACTTCGCTACGCGTGGTGCGGCCATCTCTTTCTTCACGCGGGCAAGCGTCGTTTTATTTGATTCCTTTCTACGCGTTTTCTTGCTCATGTACGCACGGTGCCACCAACGCAAAACCAATAATGTTCAATTGTGGACACTCTCAACTATGTGTCTCAATTCGACTGGCCCGGGTGCACGTACTCAATTTGTGGGAACCCAGTCACCGGTCCCAACCCATCTCTCGTCACGGTTTCTAGCCAGACATCAGCGGCTTCGCGCAAGGAGTTCAGATTCGCTCCGCGATACTCGTTGGGGAACTTCCTCAGTTTGCCCAAACCCGCCTCGAGCAGCGATTTGGTTCCCTGCAGATTTCCTCGCGTATAATGATGGAACGCGGCAGCTAGCTGAATCATGCCCTGCAGGAATAACTTGTCGGTTTCCCGGGCTGTCAGCCACAGCTCTTCCCAAACCTCATGCGCTTTGAAAAATTCCGCGGAATTGAAGAGAATGATTCCTTGTCGAAGCTTCTCATAGTCGAATTCGTCGCTGTTCGTGATGACTGCGCTCCGTCAAAATCACTCGCGGTGGCATTCATCATAGCAGAGCGTTTTCGCGGGTCGGTTCATCGTGAATATTGAAGTTCAACTTCCGGGCGTAAGGCTGGCCGTCGTTGAAGCGGATGGCGTTGCTGTCACTGCATCCGGCGCGCAACTTGTCCATGAAATGGAGACTTTGTGCACACGCCTGCGCCAACAGTTCACGCTCGAATCGCTTGCCAGCGCGGAATCGATAATCTCCGTGCGCGCCATGTTTCGCCATTGGGGCGTCGATCCGTCGAAGTATCGTCCCTCGTCGGAAGCGTTATTGCGCCGCGTGATTCAAGGCAAAGGCCTGTACCACGTGTTGAATGTTGTCGATCTCACAAATTTCGGCTCAGTCGAGGCAGGCTGGCCCTACGGCGTCTATAACCGCTCGCAAATTTCGCCGCCGGTTACCCTGCGACTTGGTGGTACCGGCGAACGCTACGAAGGCATCGGCAGGCGCGTTTGGCATCTCACTGACCGTCCTGTGCTCGCCGACGCGATGGGTCCCTTTGGCAGCCCTATCAGCGATTCAACCCGTACGCAGATCTCCGAGGGTGTTACCGAGGTCCTCACCGTCATCTATGCTCCCGCCTCGTCGCCAGACGTTGCGGTCGAGCAGGCAGCAAATCGTCAAGCCGCGCGACTCGCGGCCTTTGCCGGCGCCGTGCAGACGCGTATGCGCATCCTCGGCTGAAACAAAATTAACGGTTCAACCAGCCCCATTCGCCCGGAGGATCATCGAATGTTTGTCGGCTTAGCTGGCAAGAATCTCCAGAGCCGGGTATCCTGAGATTTACACGCGGAGGCGTGATCGTGCCTCGTTTTAGTTTTGTCCTCTTGGTTCACGCGCATCAGCCCGTCGGCAATTTCGATGGTGTAATCGAGCGCGCCTACCAAAAATCCTATCTGCCTTTTGTCCAACTGCTCCTCCGCAATCCCTTTCTTCGTGTTGGCCTGCACTATTCTGGAGGCCTGCTCGAATGGCTCGAAAAGGCTCATCCGGAATATTTCAAGAGCCTGAAAACTCTCGTCGACCGCGGACAGGTGGAACTCGTGGGCGGCGGTTTTTATGAGCCCATTTTGATTGC
>DASYGR010000003.1:0-5009 GCA_035999525.1 Terriglobales bacterium | reverse complement strand
CCATCGTCGCCGCGCAGCATATACGAGATACCGATCTTGTCGGGAGGCGGTTCATGCTTCATCATGGCTCCGAAGAATTCCATGCTGTTGGCGTCGTTGCACATTGCATCGGGCCCCATAATCATGCAAGTGAATCCATTGGTTCCGGTACGTAGCGTTCGCATGTTGCCAGGTTTATCCATATCCACGCGAATGACGGTCGCGTCGTTGCCCACTGCTGACGGTGCGGCAGAAATGGCTTTCTGGATATAGTCAGAATCGGACATCTGCCCTGGTTGAGCATTGGCCGCGGTTCCAATCATCACGAGGGATACTGCGACTTGAATAATCATTCTTAAAGCGCGCATAGTTCCTCCTCCGAGCGATTCGGGTTGCAAACGCAAACTAGGGGGCATTTTACCCCCTTGCAACTTCTGACTCAAACCTGCAAACTAATTTATGCGTGTCCTGACACGGTTCATGCTGTCGGCTACTGACGCCGCTCACTTCCCTGCCCCCGTCCTGCCTGAAATTGCATTTCTTGGACGCTCGAACGTCGGTAAATCCAGTGTCATCAATTCCCTGCTGGGCGCCAAAGTGGCGAAAACCAGTTCTACCCCGGGACGCACTCGCAGCATAAATTTCTTCGAAGTGCGGTGGGCGGGCAAGCCGCATCCGGAAGTAATATTTGCCGACCTGCCCGGATACGGTTATGCGAAACTTTCGCGCGAAATTTCCAGCCAGTGGCCGGGTTTTATCGAGCCCTATTTAAACGAGCGTCCGTGCCTGGTGCTGTGTCTGGCGTTGATTGATATTAGCGTGCCACCTCAGGAGAGCGACAAAAAGTTATTGGAATTTCTGCGGGGGAGCGGACGGGCTTTTGTGATCGTTGCGACTAAGAGTGACCGGTTGTCGGGAAATCAACTTAGCAATGCGCTGCGGACATCTGCTCAGAATCTACCGGGGAGTTTGACAATCCCATTTTCCGCAAAGACGGGCGTAGGCAGAGAGCAACTGTGGCAGCAAATTCGAATGGCAGTTGATGAAGCAGGCGGAGATCAAGCGGGAACCATGGGGTAGAATTCGGCCAGTGTTAAGTGGCGTTGACAGTACTCGTAATTTTATAAGCTGGTGTTGAAGACGATTGTTAGAAAGGACCGCTCTATTGCGAGGAACATTCATGAAACTTGCGTGGACTCTGCTGTTATCAGCCTTTCTGTGCGTGGGAGTATACGGCCAACAACAGGACGAGAAAGGCAACTCAAGTACATTCACGAATCCCCTGCTGCCGACTGGGCCTGATCCATGGGTGGAATTGAGTGAGAGACGGCGTTTATTACTACATGAATACGACCGGCACTAACCTCACGTTGTGGCGAACTCGCAACATGGCCGAACTGAAGTCGGCGGAAAAGAAAGTGGTTTGGACTCCTCCGTCGTCCGGCCCGTATTTCCCATGATATTTGGGCGCCGGAAATTCATTTTCTTGCAGGCAAGTGGTACATCTATTTCGCCGCCGATGTGATGCGGAATCAGACGCACCGGATTTGGGTGGTAGAAAATGCGTCGGCCGATCCGTTCCAGGGCGAGTGGACATTGAAAGGAAAAGTTTCTGATGCATCGGATAAATGGGCGATTGATCCATCCGTGTTTGAAGATCAAGGACGGCTTTACGAGATCTGGTCGGGGTGGGCGGACGATCAGAACGGCACACAGAGTATTTATATTGCGCGAATGAAGAATCCATGGACCGTGGAAGGTCCGCGCGCCAGACTTTCCACGCCTGAGTATCCATGGGAAAAGGTAGGAGACGTGGATCAGAAGATACAGCCGGGCGATCCGCCGCATATTGACGTCAATGAGGGTCCTGAAATTCTGAAGCATGGAGACAAGATATTTTTGGTTTATTCGGGCAGCGCATGTTGGACGGATTATTATGCGCTGGGAATGCTGGAGGCGACGTCGGGAAGCGATTTGATGAATCCTGCGTCGTGGAAGAAATCTTCGAAACCTGTCTTCCAGCAATCGGCGGAGGCGGGGGTTTATGCGCCGGGCCACAACTCGTTTTTTAAATCGCCAGACGGAAAGGAAGACTGGCTGATCTACCATGCGAATTCTTTGCCGGGCCAGGGGTGTGGAGCGCATCGTTCGCCGCGAATACAACGTTTTACGTGGAACGCGGACGGAACTCCAACTTTCGGCGTTCCGGTGGCGGCTGGCGTTGAGATTGCGCGTCCATCAGGCGAGAGCGCGAAGTAGATGTCGGATTGGGTTTCTTGTCACATCGACGCACTTCCTTCCTAATTGAAACCATGGTTAGATATCAGCCCATATGAATCGTCGCGAGTTCAATCGGAATCTGGCCGTCACGGCGCTCGGCTCCGTGATCGCTCAAAGCAGCGGGTCAGCAACCGCGCAGGGAGAAATTCGGAAAGTAACTGAGGGCGTCGATCAAGAAGCGCCTTTTCGACTTTCCGTGATGCTATGGACGGTGTTCAGGGATCTGCCGTTTGAACAGCGGTTGGAGAAGGTAGCGGAAGCTGGTTACAAATACGTGGAACTTGTCGGGGAGTATGAGAAGTGGTCAGAGGATGACTTCACGCGGGCTAACGCAAAGCGCAGAGATTTGGGAATCACTTTCGATTCCACGGCCGGGTTGAAGCACGGAGTGAGCAACCCGAGTGATCGTGAAGCGCTGCTGACCGATCTTCGCGATGCGCTGGTTGCGATGCTGCGGCTGGAGTGCCCGAGCATTATTCTGCTGTCCGGCGATAGAGTTCCGGGAATGACTCGAGAAACGCAGCACCAAAGCTGTATTGACGGCCTAAAGGCGGCTGCGAAAGTAGTACAAGGAAAGTCAATTGCGGGTCGACCGGTGCAGCTCCTGCTGGAGACGATTGATCCGGAGGAGAATCCCAAATATTTTTTGACGTCGGCCGCGGAGGCGTTCGAAATAGTCAAGACGGTAAATCATCCGCAGGTCAAATTCTTGTACGATTTTTTTCACGAGCAGATCGCGGAAGGCAACTTGATCGAAAAGCTGGAAAAGAACATCGAGCATGTGGGAATCGTTCACATTGCGGATGTTCCGGGACGGCACGAACCCGGCACCGGCGAAATTAATTATCAGAGCATATTTCGAAAGCTGGCAGAATTAAGATTTGACGGGGTCGCCGCGATGGAGTTTTTGCCGACTGGCGATCCTGTCACACAGTTGCGCGACGCCCGCGAGATGGCTCTACGGTGCTGCCAAGGCACCTGAAGACGCCTGTGTCTTGAAATGAAGTAGAAAGTGTCTCTGGTTTAAAACAAGACTATTGTTGCGGCAGGGCGGTCGTCATGAACAGCAGCTTAGAGGCGACTTTGGCGGCGCTCTCCAGTTGTTGCAGGTCGTCGAGTGTGAAGTCACGTCCCGCCATTTTCAGATCAGCAGCTTTTCGGCACACTTGAAGAATACCCAACACCTTGTGGTCCGCATTGGTAATGGGCGCGGACATCAGCTTCTGGATTGGGGCTGGCTCAACCGGGCCAGGTTCTTCGGAAGCAGTGAACTTCACGGTTTCGAAAACGCTCACGTGCTTTACTTTTACAAAATTATTGAATAGCTCAACCTTCCTGGTGAGGACGGTATGAACCGCAACGGCAGAAGAGCTTGAAATAGGAATTGATCCAGCGGTCTTTAACTCGTGAGGAAAAATAAACGTCAGCAGCCCTTTTTCCAGCCGCAATAAAGCGACTTCGGTCGGACGTACAGAAAAGGCGTTGGCTACTTCGGCGCAAAATGCCTCAGGCGTGGTGGCCTGACTCAGCGCGCTTTCGAAGCTGAGTTTATCCGCGCTTCGGGCTGGTGCGGCGGCAGCGCCGGTTTTTGCTGATACCTGGTCCGAACTTTGGTCGGTTCTAGACATGTGTGCACTCAAATGGCGCGCAGATTCGATTAACAAAGCGCGAACCCGCTCCCTTGAATTAGTGTCTATGCCCGTCCAATTTGATTCAAGTTACGAAAGAGAATAGGGGAGTGCCGCAGCGTAACGTGATTTATTTCGAGGTCAGTGGAAAGGCACGCTCACGCCAGCCCCGAATACCTCCAGCCATAGAAAGCGCGTGGGTGTAGCCCATTTTACGAAGGTTGTCGGCGGCCAGTGCGGAACGAAAGCCGCCGCCGCAGTAAAGCACCATCGTCGTTGCTGGATCGGGCACGCGAGTCTCAATGTCGCGCTCGATAATTCCCTTGCCAAGATGAATCGCGCCTGGGAGATGATCCGCCGCGAACTCACTTTCTTCGCGCACGTCTACCAGTAAGAATTGCTCATTGCGGTCAAGCCTTGACTTCACGTCGTCAAGACTTACTTCCTGGACATGTTTGCGGGCATCTTCGACGATCTGTAAGAAGCGTGGGGAATGTTGATGCGTCATATAACCTCAGAATGGACCGTTGTCATTCTAGCAAGACGAAAAGTCGGAGGCCTTTGATTCACTGAGACGAACGGCATAACCCTACAGCTGACCTACGGGCTTGACCTGATTCATAAATTCGTTGAGCGGCGGTTTCGTTTGAGGGATATAAAGTTCGACAAGGATACGGCGGCGTCAAGCCCGCGCCTTATCAATCATTTCTTTCCATATCCCCTTGGATTTGAGAATGAGTTCTACAGCTTCACGAATGGCTCCGTGTCCGGCGAGAGCTTTTGTCGTGTAGTGTGCGGCGAGTTTTACCTCGGGGACGGCATCGCCCACGGCAATGGCAAGTCCAACGCGACGCATCAATGGGATGTCGGGAAGATCGTCGCCAATGAATGCGACGGCTGAATCGGAGACGCCTGCTTTTCGAAGGATTTCTTCATAGGCGGGCATTTTCAACGGCTGCTTCATATAGATAAATTCCATCTTCATCTCATTTGCGCGGCGAAGTAGAGCGGCACTTTCGCGGCCAGTGATGCAGCCGGTGCGTAGACCTGCGGTAGCCGCCAGGGTCAGGCCCTGACCATCGTGAGCATCGAACGTCTTGATCTCAAGAGCGGTGCCGTCAG
>DASYGR010000451.1:0-5780 GCA_035999525.1 Terriglobales bacterium | reverse complement strand
CCGTCTGCTTGTTTTGATGAAAATGTTCACGCGAGGTCATGGGTACCATCCGACAAGTTTTTAATTGTAGGCGGAGGGTCCCCGACAAAGAAAGGGATTGTCATCTTGAGCGCGGCGAAAAACCTGTGCACTCCCCGGCGAGTGCCACCGTCCTTCGCGCAGGATGGTTACTGCGTGACCGTAGCCTGATAGCTCACCGCCTCCCAGTGCCCCGTGTGCCGTACCCAAACCCGGGTATAGCGATAAGGTCCACTGAAGTCCTCCCCAAGTTGGTGGCCCTTTACGTCCGCGCGAGCCGTAACCACGGCCGTGTCGCCGTAGACTCGCACCACCATGTCGCTGACCTCGATGGTGTCGTAGCGGAGTTGTCCGTTCTTGCGAGCCGAAACCGTATCCTGCTTGGTGGTGACTTGGCCGAGCGGCGTTATGGCAACGTAGTCCTCGGCCAGCGTGCGCTTCGAGAATTCCGCATCGCGGTGAATGCTGGCCTCCCGCGCCTGCCGCTCCATGTCCACAATTTCGCGGACTATCACTTGGTCCGCGGAATCGATCGATGGCCGGGGACGCACAGCTACGTGCTGCGCCGAAAACAACGGCAGCGCCAATAGCAGCCCGAACAATAACATTCCAAACTTGTTGATCACCATGAGACCTCCGCAGTTTGCGAGGGGACAGAGATCCACCTGACCGAGCTACGCAACTTTGGATGCCGCAGTTCCGTAAAAAGCACCCGCTGCGAGTTTTGTGCCGATTTTGTTAACGTGCCGAGACTCCCGAGTCATGCTCGACACTTTCCCTGGGTATGCAGCCTGCCCTCGACACCGTTTCGTTTGCATTTCCACGGCGGCAGGGCACCTGCGCAGTGAGTCGAAGTTCGAGTTCCCAACTTTTGGAATTCCAAGCCCTGAACTGAGACTTCTCACTGCAACTTCTCTTCCACCAACCGCCTCCTCCAAATCCTTGACAAGATAGAGCGAAACACTCCCAAGCCCAATCTTGTCTGTTCACTCTGGAACTGAATTGTCCGAAATTGGACAGCGAATTCTCCTCCAACTACCCGCCGGCTCCAGCGCCCACCCCGCACGAGGACGCTCGTCATCTAGTAGAATCAAGCCTCATCCGAAGCATGGCTGACATCCGTCGTGGTCTCATCATCGTGAACACGGGCCCGGGCAAAGGCAAAACCACCGCCGCCATGGGAACAGCGCTGCGGGCCGTGGGGCAGGGTATGCGCGTGCTGATGCTTCAATTCTTGAAAGGCTCGTGGCATTATGGGGAACTCGATGCCGTCGAGGCATTCGGCAACAAATTCGTGATGAAACAAATGGGACGGGGCTTCGTGAAAGTCGGCGCCGAAAAGCCCGATCCTGAAGATGTAAAGATGGTGGAAGAAGCGTGGAGTGAAAGCGAAAAAGCCATTCAATCCGGCGAGTGGGATCTGGTTATTCTGGATGAAATCAATTACGCGATCAGTTACGACATGTTGGATCCGGCGAGAGTGGTTGAAGCGCTTAGGAAAAAACCGAAAATGGTCCATATAATCTTGACGGGCCGGAACGCTCATCCGACAATTGTCGAACTCGCTGACACAGTTACAGAAATGCGCCAGGTGAAACACGCCTACGAAAAAGGCGTTATGGCGCAGAGAGGAATCGAGTACTAACATTGAGTGATTGTAGAATTTGCGAATTGACGAATTTTCGATTCGTAAATCCGACAATCCTAAAATCTGCGGATTTATTATGACTTGGTTTAAACGGCAAGCCGGCGATCTGGAAAATTCGGGGGAAAAGAAGGTCCGCACCGAGGGGCTGTGGGTGAAGTGTGAGAGTTGCCGCCAGATCATCTGGAAGAAGGATCTTGAGGACAATCTGAATGTCTGTCCGAAATGCGAAAAACATTTCCGGATTACTGCACAGGAGCGGCTCGCGCAGTTGCTGGATAACAATCAATACGAAGTATCCGATGACGGATTGACTTCGACGGACCCGCTGAAGTTTGTAGATTTGAAAACCTATGCATCCCGTTTGAAACAGGCGCAAGCTTCAACTGGCCTGAATGACGCGGTGATCAATGCCCATGGAAAGCTGAACGGACGGCCGGTTATTGTCAGCGCGATGGAATATTCCTTCATCGGCGGCAGCATGGGAGCGGTTGTAGGCGAGGCAATTACCAGAGCGATTGAGAAAGCCACTGAAACTCGTACTCCAATCATTATTGTTTCAGCGTCCGGCGGCGCCCGCATGATGGAAGGCCTCGTCAGCCTCATGCAGTTGGCAAAAATATCAGCCGCTTTGGCCCGGCTTGACGAAGCTAAAGTGCCTTATATTTCGGTTCTCACCGATCCCACTACCGGCGGCGTGACAGCGTCATTCGCGATGCTCGGCGATTTGAATATTGCGGAACCCGGTGCGCTCATCGGATTCGCCGGCCCTCGTGTGATCGAACAAACCATCCGGCAGAAGCTCCCGCAAGGTTTTCAGCGGAGCGAGTTCCTTCTGGAACATGGAATGCTCGATGCGGTAGTTCATCGGAAACAGATGAAGGCCTACATCGCGCGCGCGTTGGATTTTATGGAGCAGCCGTCCAGGGCGAGCCGGGCGTCGGCATAAGACCTGCAAACCTGAGTTTTGGACTCCCGTAGGCCTAGATATCACCTGTCTGGGCGAGTGAGCGAATAGCTCATCAGCCGCGGATTCAAGAGGCAAGCCGGGAACACTTGCACTACGCGCACTTGCACCGAATGTGCAGGTTTATGCATTACTGATTCCTGTCAACGCCCGTGTGGCGTGGCGTGCCACGAATTAAGGCTATATTTCACAATCTCTTGCCCGTCGAATTCCCCGGCAACTAATGGAACGCCATTTGGCCGTCCGCATGCTTCTCCACATTGCAACAAAGAGGTCGTAACAGCAAGATGACTCCAAGTTTTGAACATTTCACATTGAGTCGTTCCATGGTTATGGAGCGGCGCCCGCACTGTGCCTCCTGATTCCTTCCTTCCAGCCTCTTTAAAATGATGGCCCTAGAAATAGGGCCACTTTTTTGGACACCAGACGTTCCACTTGGAATTAAATAAGAAAGGGAACGGGATACCTGCCTTCATACGCCGAAATTTCTGATTCCTGCTGCAACGTCAGGCCGATGTCATCCAAACCGTTGAGCAAACGGTGGCGCGTGGATTCTTCAATCTTGAAATGTGTGGAAAAGCCCTGGTCGTCAGTTAGTGTTAAATTCTCGAGATCTAGAACGAGTTGATAGTCTGGGATTTCCAGGGCACGTTTCAGTATCTCGACCACTTGATCTTCTGGAAGAACGACCGTCAACACGCCGTTCTGCACGCAATTGTTGGCAAAGATGTCCGCAAATGATGGAGCGATCACAGCGCGGAATCCGAAATCTTCAAGTGCCCACACCGCGTGTTCGCGGGATGATCCGCAGCCGAAGTTTTTCTCAGACACCAGAATGCTCGATCCGGAATACCGGGGTTGATTTAGTACAAACGATGGATCTGGATTGCCATCTTTTCCGCGGCGCCAGTCGAAGAACAGAAACTCGCCAAAGCCGGTCCGCTCAATCCGCTTCAAGAACTGTTTGGGAATGATTTGATCGGTATCAACATTCGCCCGATTAAGCGGGGCCACCCGGCCTTTGTGAGTGCGAAAGGGCTGCATAATTTATTCTCGAAGAAACAAACTCACTGAAAACCCCAGTTACGGATGTCGGTAAAATGCCCCGCTATGGCAGCTGCGGCGGCCATCATCGGACTGACCAGATGCGTGCGGCCTCCGCGCCCCTGGCGGCCTTCGAAGTTGCGGTTACTGGTTGAGGCGCAGCGTTCACCCGGCTGCAAAATATCTGGATTCATGCCCAAACACATCGAGCATCCCGATTCGCGCCACTCGAAACCTGCATCCCGAAAAATTCTATCAAGGCCTTCTTTTTCAGCTTCGCGTTTCACTGTCTGCGAGCCGGGCACGACCATGGCGCGAACTTTCGGATTCACGTGGTGCCCTTTCGCAACGCGCGCAGCAGCCCGCAAATCTTCCAACCGCGAGTTCGT
Source organism: Terriglobales bacterium (assembly GCA_035999525.1). Taxonomy (GTDB): domain Bacteria; phylum Acidobacteriota; class Terriglobia; order Terriglobales; family Acidobacteriaceae; genus PALSA-188. Next base: position 1,717 of record DASYGR010000451.1, on the reverse strand, counting down.
GCACGATCCGATGAACACGCGATCCACCGAGATGTCTTCCATGCGGGTTCCCGGTTCCAGTCCCATGTATTCAAGCATGCGTCCGACGGCTTCGCGGTCGCCATTCTTAAGCTCACTTAATTCTGGCACGCGGCCTCCAACGGAAACCACCATTCCCGGATTCGTGCCCCAAGTCACGAATGGCTCCAGCCTCGAGGCATCAATCTCGATTACCGCGTCGTAATCCGCGCCTTCATCGGAGGCCAGGGCTCGCCATTTCGATACCGCGTTATCCCAATCTGCGCCGCTGGGCGCGAAACGGCGTCCTTTCATGTATGCGAAAGTAGTTTCATCCGGCGCAACCATGGCGGCGCGCGCTCCGGCTTCGATACTCATGTTGCAGAGAGTCATCCGGCCTTCCATGGACAGCGCTCGTACGGCATCGCCGGCATATTCAATCACGTGACCGGTCGCACCATCGGTTTTAATCTGTCCGATCACGCCTAGGGCGAGGTCTTTTGAAGTGACCCCTTCAGCTAGCTTGCCGCTGACGTGGATCAACATCGTTTTCGGTTTGCGCTGGGGCAAACACTGCGTCGCGAGAACGTGCTCGACTTCAGAAGTTCCAATGCCAAACGCCAGCGCGCCAAACGCTCCATGCGTGCTGGTGTGGCTGTCCCCGCAAACGATGGTCATCCCCGGCTGCGTCAACCCAAGCTCGGGACCAATCACATGCACAATGCCCTGCGCGGCGGAATCCATATCAAACAACGGCACGCCGAAATCTTTGCAATTCTTCTGCAACGCTTCGATTTGCCGTTTGGCGATGGGATCGAAAATCGGAGTGCCACGAGGCTCAGTGGGGATATTGTGATCCACAGTCGCCACCGTGCGATGAGGCTGCCGCACGCGCCGTCCCGCAACCCGCAACCCTTCAAACGCCTGTGGAGAAGTAACTTCGTGGACTAAATGCAGGTCAATATAGAGCAGCGGGAGCCGCTCGTCTGGACGGCAAACCAGATGCGCATCCCAGATCTTCTCGAATAAATTTCGCTTTTCCACTCGGTATATTTTAGCAACAATCGCCATGACTGCACGGTGCGGCCTGTGCAGAACTCACTTGCTAACTGGTCGCCGCAAATGGGAGTGCCAACAAAACGCATTTTCGTTACTGTCGACGGAGATATGGATTCTGTCAGGCACACTGGGAATTTCAAAAGACGTTCCAGTTGGATTTGAATCAATTCGAGCAAAGTTTAAAATTGATGCGCCTGAAGCCACTTCCGAGCTGATAAAAGCCCTGCAGGAAAAAAGTGAGCAATACTGTGTGCTGTTACAGACCATGTTGCACCCGCCCAAGATTGAAAGTGAATGGAATCTTATATAGAAAATGCGCGGTAGCTGGCCCCACAAAGCGCTTACGATTGGGTAAAATCTCAAAAGCAAACTGGACATGCAAAGTTAAAAATCAGAAATACTTTTATAGAATCGGTTCGCCAATCCGTCATGTTATAGAGATGAAAACGTCCGCTCCATCCCGGCAACGAAAATCTGAACGTTCGATACCCCATAAACTGGGACCGGAACCACTTTCGCTTCTGGCTTTCTGGGGATTAGCCGTTGCTTTGACTGTGAGCCTATTCGCTCTATATAGCCCTTCGTTGAACTTTCAATTCATTCTTGATGATCTGACTTTTCTCAATCAGCCGCGTGTACGATCGGCCGGTCATATTTGGGA
>DASYGR010000431.1:0-8082 GCA_035999525.1 Terriglobales bacterium | reverse complement strand
GAATCAAATCCTAAGTGCTTCGATCTCGAATTCGCTGCTTGCCTTGCCCGGCACCGTCCAAATTATCGTGAAGGACAGTTCCGCCGCGACCTCGAACTCGCTTCCGTTCGGCATCGCGTCGCCAGCAGCGGCAACCGCAGGGGTCATTGGCATGATCACGGCGGCGCCCGATGGTTCGCCTGCGAACGGAGATAGTCTAATAGTTCCATCAATCAGCGCGACCGGACGTTATGTGGCATTCCAGTCGAATGCCACAAATCTTGCCGCAGGCTTAGCCAGCGGATTTCAGGAAATTTACGAGCGCGACACATGCATAAGCGCGCCTTCAGGGTGTACTCCGAGCACGATCCGCATCACGATCACAGACGACGGTTCTCCAGCAAACGGCCACAGCCGCTTCTCCTCGATCAGCTCCGACGGAAGGTTTGTTGCGTTTGACTCGCAGGCTACGAACGTCTTGCCAGGGACCTCGGTGTGCGCGGGGCCCCTTGGAAGCTGCGTGTTTTTGAGGGACACTTGCACCGGGGCACCTGGCAGTTGCGTCCCGAGAACAACTCTGATCTCGGTGGCTGCGGACGGAACGGCTGTCGGGGGGGGCAATCCTTCGGTCAATGCTAGCGGCGAATTTGTGGCTTTCAATTCTAACGCTACAAACATCGTGAACGGAGACGGCAATGGCATCGCGGATGCTTTTGTACGCGACACCTGCAGCGGGGCGTCGGCTGGCTGCACTCCCAGCAGCTCCCTGATTTCGATGACCTCGTCTGGGGGGAATGGGAATGCCCTGAGTGGACTTCCTGCGATTGGTGCTACGGGGCGCTATTTCGCTTTTCGATCCTGGGCGACGAACATGGTTCCCAACGCCACAGTCGTGCCTGGTGAGTTTTGGCGAGACACCTGCACTGGCGCTCCCGCCGCATGTACCCCCAGTACGATTCGCGTTGACCTCACTTCAGGCGGTACCCAACCCAACAATGTTGTCGGGAACATCGAAATTCCAGCCATCAGTAGCGATGGCCGCGTGGTTGCATTCAGCTCAACCGCAACGAACCTGGTTTCTACCAACGTGCAGGGTAATGCCAACGCATACGTGCGCGACACTTGCACCGGCGCTCCGGGTGGTTGCGCGCCCACAACAACTCTGGTTTCGCTCGCAAATGATGGTTCAGTTGGTAACTGTGGAAGCCCCAGCCAGGGCCTTTCCATGAGCGCAGATGGGCGTTTTGTGGCATTTGATTCGATTGCCACAAACTTAGTGCCAGGCGATAATTTCCCCGCCTGCGGGTTTGAAGATGTTTTCGTGCGCGATACGTGCTACGGAGCAGCTTCCGGATGCACTCCGAGCACCGTCCGCGTTTCAGTGGCGAACGCTCCCAATCCGGAAACGCCGGGGTTCAGCATTAGTGGTCTGCCAGCCATCAGCGCAGACGGGCACTACGTGGTTTTTATTTCCGCATCCACGAATCTGTTTCCCGGCATAACCGGAAACGGACATTCTATGGTCTTTATTGCCAAGACCGGTTTCTGAGCAGGGATTATCGGGGAGGGATTCGGGGTATATTTACATCCCGGGCTACGAATTTTAGTGGCTCTCCGTGACTTCGTGCGGCAATGCCGCGTCCGGACCCATGTGGCGCACGTCGGCACCGCGCACCCAAAAAATTACGTCCTCGGCGATGTTGGTGGCGTGGTCGGCGACTCGCTCGAGGTTACGTGCGATCAATAACGCGTCCAAAGCCTGTCGAGTGATATTTGGCTGCTCATTCATGGCTTTTACGAGGATAATAAAAGCTTCGTCTTTCATGCGGTCCACGACGTTGTCCATCTCTAGGACCGCCTGAGCTAATTCCGCTTTGCCCTCAATGAAAGATTCGAGCGCCCGCCGGACCATTGCGGCGACCGCACTGGACATGCGTGGAATATCAATCGGTAGATCCGCCTTGGGTAATTCGGCAAGATCCATAACTCGCTCGGCGATGTTTACTGCCTGGTCGCCGACACGTTCGAGGTCAGAATTGATTTTTGTGACCGCGAGAATAAATCGCAGGTCAACGGCCATGGGTTGCTGCATGGCAAGCATATCGAACGCCAGCTCATCAATCTCACGTTCGGCAATATTGATTTGGGTTTCTCCCTCGAGCACCATCTGGCAGCGCGATAGATCCCGGTCTATGTATGCCTGCGAGGCGCGGTCTACCGCCTGCTCTGCCAATCCACCCATGCGCAGCAAACGTGATCGAAGTTCGTCAAGTCCTTGTTGAAAGCGCGTTCGCATTATCCAAACCTGCCTGTAATATAGTCTTCCGTCCGCTTGTCGGAGGGAGTCGTAAAGATTTTCTCGGTTTTGTCGAACTCGATCAGCTTGCCCAGCAGAAAGAACCCTGTAAATTCAGCCACGCGAGAAGCCTGTTGCATATTGTGAGTTACGATGACAATAGTAAAGCGTTCCTTTAACTCAAAGATGAGCTCTTCAATCTTACCCGTGGAAATTGGATCAAGCGCCGAGCAAGGCTCGTCCATTAGCAGTACCGTCGGTTCGACCGCCAGAGCCCGGGCGATGCAAAGCCGCTGCTGCTGACCACCGGACAGGCTGGCGCCGGATTTCTTCCGTAGCGAGTCTTTCACCTCGTCCCACAGCGCCGATAACTTCAACGATCGTTCCACGATCTCATCGAGACGCTTGCGATCATGAAAACCATTCAGCTTTAATCCCGCAGCGACATTGTCGTAAATTGTCATCGTGGGAAACGGATTCGGTTTCTGAAAGACCATGCCAATGTGCCGGCGGATCTGAACGGCGGAGGTGCCGTTGTAAACATTCATCGTCCCAATTTCCACACTGCCGGATGCGCGGGCCTCGGGCACAGTCTCGTGCATCCGGTTGAGACAGCGCACAAAAGTTGATTTGCCGCATCCCGATGGACCAATGACGGCGGTGGCGCGGTTCGCCGGCGCTTCCACCGTAATGTCGTACAAAGCCTGCGTCTTACCGTACCAGGCATTCAGTTTGTCCACCTTGATGCTAACGCCCATGCTCAGTTCACTCCCTTTAACATTCCGCGGCCAGCCACCAAACGGACAGCACTGACTGAAACTACAATCAGCACAATCAAAATAAGCGATCCTGCCCACGCTTGCCGATGCCAATCATCGTAGGGAGAAATCGCATAAGAAAAAATCTGTAACGGCAATGCGGCTGTTGGCTGATTTAATTTCCAGTTCCAGAATTGATTTCCAAATGCGGTAAACAAAAGCGGCGCAGTCTCGCCCGCAACTCTAGCAAACGCCAGCATGACGCCGGTGATCACTCCCGAGGTGGCCGTACGTAGCGTAATGGATAAGGTAGTGCGCCAGCGCGATACTCCCAAACCATAGGCCGCCTCGCGAACGGCATTCGGCACAAGCAACAGCATTTCTTCGGTGGTGCGCGTGATGGTCGGAATCATCATGATTGCAAGCGCAACGCCTCCAGCCAACGCCGAGAAGTGTCCCTGGGTGAGCACGACAAGGCTGTAAGCCACGATCCCGATAATGATAGAAGGCACTCCATTCAGGACATCCGCAGTGAATCGGATCAGATTACCAAAGCGATTCTGCCCGAATTCAGCCAGATATATGCCGGCTCCGATTCCGAGAGGGACACCAGCAATGCTGCCAATGAAAAGAATCGTGGCCGAACCGGCAATTGCATTGGCCATACCGCCTCCAACTTCGCCGGGGGGCTTGGGAGTCTGCGTCAGAAAAGCCCAGTTCACCGAGCCAATTCCTTTGTAAATCAAATAGCCAAAGACTGCGATGAGCGGAAGCAAAACCAAGACGACGGAACCCGCGGCTGCAAGAGTTGCCAAAGCGTTCAGGCCACGCCGCCAAACGCTGATTGTTCCGGCGGAGGGATCAACAACGGCGCTGTTGTTTTCAGGCATTCGCCCTCGCTGGATTCCCTCGAGTAACCGTCCAGACCAAAATTTGCGCCAGAATATTCACGATGATGGTCAGGATAAATAGAGCCAGGCCGACTTCGACCAGTGAACTGAGATAGAGATCACCGGTGGCTTCGGTGAATTCGTTTGCGATCACGCTGGCCATGGTGTAACCCGGAGCAAAAAGAGATTTCGCGATCTCAGGCCGGTTACCAATCACCATGGTGACGGCCATGGTTTCGCCTAGAGCTCTTCCGAGGCCAAGAATGATGCCGCCGAGAATCCCGGCGCGAGCGTTTCGCAAAACTCCGGTGCGAATCATCTCCCACCGCGTGGCTCCAAGAGCAAGCACCGCTTCACGCTGCTGCCGGGGCACGGCAGTCATGACTTCGCGCGTAATCGAAGAAACGATCGGCACCACCATGATCGCCAAAATGATTCCTGCGGCCAGCATCCCAATACCATAAGGGGGGCCTTCGAAGAGTCCTGTCCAACCGAAATACCTGGCCAACCAGGGCTGCACATAGATTCGCAACAGCGGGACCAGCACAAAGATCGCCCACAAGCCATAAATCACACTAGGAATCGCAGCCAAGAGTTCCGTCGTAAAGGCCAAAGGTCCTTTCAACCAGGGCGGAGACATTTCTGTAATGAATATCGCGACGCCAATAGCGAGAGGCACAGCAATCAAAAGGGCCAAAATTGACGAGATGATGGTGCCGTAAACAAACGGCAACGCTCCAAATTGATCGTTGACAGGATCCCATTCGCTTCGGAAGAAAAACTTCAATCCGAAGGCATGCCAGGAAAGGCCGGACTTGGTCATCAGCTCATAGATAATGAGTCCGACCAGCAACAAAATAAAGAGTCCGCAAGACAACATCGCGAAATAGAAGAATCGATCGGCAATTACGCTGGAGCCTGTATTGGTGAGGGGTGGGATTTGTCCCTTCGGATCCTGCGCAACTTCCAGCTTTGCAACCGGTTGCGGACCTTTCAATCGGGGCGCTCCTAGGGCGGAATTGGCCATCCCCGAAGAACGCTACCAGAACCGTGTTACAACCATGTTAAAATAGCGCTTCTTCAGAGCCGTATTGTATTGGATCGTCAACAGCCCAAAAAAAGATCTCCTAATTAGTGTTGCTACTGATTATGTCCGTAGACCAAGAACATTGTCGTGCTGTTTTTCAAAAGCTGAGTACTCGACTAAGCAGAGTCAACGAGCACTCTGGGCCCGACGCTATTCACAAGTTTCGCACCAGCACCCGCCGTGTCGAGACCGTAATTCAAGAATTGCGAACAGATACGGACCGGAGTGCGCGAAAGCTACTCAAAATATTGCGCCGTCTGCGAAGGAAGGCCGGCAGGGTCCGGGATTTGGACGCTCAGATCGGCTTGCTGAAGAATCTTAAGATAGCTCACCAGAATGGACAGAAATCTCAACTCCTGCGGACTCTGGTTGCCGAGCGCGTGAAGAAGGAAAAAAAATTCGCCGAAGCACTCAGCAAAGATGTTGCCCGCGAGTTGCAAAAACGTTTGGCGCGAGCTGGGAACAACCTTGAAATTCCGCAAGGCGTCGAGCCGCTCAACTTGGCTTTGCGGACGCTTAGCGAAGTGACACGAGATCATTCCCCGCTGACCGAGGCGACAATCCATCAGTACAGACTTGCCGGCAAGCGTGCGCGCTACTTGATTGAAATTGCCAGCAAGGATCCAGTAGCTGAGGCTTTCAACGAGAGCCTGAGGAAAATGCAGGATGTGGTTGGCGACTGGCATGACTGGTCAACCCTCACCGAACGCGCGGAGGAACTCTTTGGCGGAGTGAAAGATTCGGCTTTAGTCGCTGCCATGAGGAACCTCACTCGCGCCAAATTCCGCGAAAGCGTTGACGCGGTTGTAAGAACGAGAGCAATGGTTTCCGGGAAGAAAGCCGGCTCTCCTGTTAAACCTGAAATTAGTCGCAGGCAACCGTCCACAGAATTACAGACCACATCCGCGGCCTGAAAGACTCACCATTCGATCCTCATTCGGAAAACATCAGCGCCGGACGCATAATATACGTCTGATGGCCAAACCCTGGTTGAAAATTAGCGGCAAAAAGGAAAACGCCCTGCTGGAGGGGTGGGCGTTTGTAACTGCATAAACTGTGTGATGAAAAATATATGGTTGAAATACATCCCGCAATCGGGTGGTTACGGTAGCGTCCCTAGGTACCAGTTAGATTGCTAAGGCTTGGGTTGGGAGGGTATTCATGCACTCCCGGATTTCCTGAATAGCGGAGGTAATAATTGGAGTTCGATATTCCGGGTGGTGGAATTCCAGGTGCATACCGCGTCCCACGAAGCGGAGCTTCAGCATTGAACCACCCCAGGTAGACCCCGCGATGGCTACGGGAACAGGGTCGGGACAATAACGAGGATGTCCCGAAATCAATGCATTGCTCTCCCCCAAAAATACCAGGGTATAGCTGTGATGGTGAGTATCAATCTGGAGCACGGTAGCTGGCGGCAGATCCTTCAAGAACACCCCACCTTCGATCTCCGACTGAAGGATGTTGCGATTCACTTCATCGCCAAAGTTTGAGTGCGGTGTGAACATTGCCGGTTGCGGATCCGCTATCTGAAACATACTTGCAATTCTTATCATACCCGAAGCTGATGGAAATTGTGTTTATCATGGCCAAACCCAAGTAACGGTCCAGATATCCTCAAAAAATAAGAAGCGCCCCAGACTCAAAATGAGTCGCGGGACGCCCGAACAGCCCTCCCCCAGAACTGCTCACGGACAAGATACGCTCGAGCGGTGACGAGTGTAAACGCCACGTTAGTGCCAGTTCATGGCACCAAACGGCTATAAAGGCGAAAGTCTAAGTGTTCGTCAACCACGAACTCTGGATTAGTCAAATTGACATTTCAACATCACGACCACGCTTCAATCGCCGTCTGCTCTCTTGCTCACACCGCAAATGCTTATTGAAACTGTGCACTCCTTTGCACACGGGATGGGGATGGTCGTGTCGGAAATATTGGGTAACTCGTTTCCTTTGATGGGGGGCGGTTCGGGACAGGTTTGGCTGCTAGAGTGCACAACCCACAGCGAGTTGTGCGCAAAGACTCGGGAGAGGCCTTGAAGGAATGAGGCCGCCCATTAGTGGCTCTCCAATACAGGGGGATTTATGAGACGAGTGGTTTTAATGGCTTTTTTGGCTCTGGTACTGCCTATGGCGGCCTTTGCCGACAGCATTTCTTTTAGTGACAGCGGTACGCTCGGTACGGGTGGAAACGTCACTGCGGTTGGAACCATATCAGGGGGACAGAGTTACACCCTAAGCGTTCCTTTAACCCAATTTACAGATAATGGTGTAACCACAGCAACGGCGGGTACGGTAACGCTGAGTACTGGAACGTTGACGGCGCTAGGCGGCGGTCAGTTCTCCTTCACCGGAACAGTGACCGTCGAAGACAGCTCAAATTCGGTGCTTTTTACCTCGAGCGTGACCAGCGGCACTATCAATCACCAGTCGAACGGCAGTATCAGCGTTAACGGCTTATTGGCTCAGGGCGGAGTCAACAACATCCTCGCTACGCCAGCAAAGAATGGAAGTCGCGTCGTTGTGGGAAGCGGAACTGCAGATCCTGGCGCCGGCACCAGCGTGGTTCCTGAACCGGGTACGCTTGGCTTGTTGGGAACCGGCCTGGTCGGTATAGCCGGTTTAATCCGACGCAAGACCCGAATCGGATAACTTGCCGTAGATTGCGTCATTAGGTTTTTAAAGCAGCCACAAACTACTCTAGCTCAGGCCTCCATCAAAGATGGGGGCCATTTCTTGCTCTGGCCCCAAACTCGAAGTGTCAAAACCCCTCCGCCGCGTTACTCCAGTAATCTCGCGATGACCCAATCCCGTTGACCCGCCACATACACCTCTTTACATTCACATGAGGGGGTAACATGAAGGATATTCACGAGGTCTTGCGCAACAAGCAAGCCAAGTACGCACAGTTGGGAAAGCAGATTGAGATGTTGCAGCAAGCTGCGGAAAAGCTGCGAGAAATAGCACCGCTCCTGGCTGAAAGCGATGAGGACGATAGCAGTGTCCTTTCGGAAGTGGATGAACCTAACAGCATGGCTGCATCGGCTGGAGTTGGGACCGGATCAAATCTGG
>DASYGR010000392.1:0-3295 GCA_035999525.1 Terriglobales bacterium | reverse complement strand
GTCATCTCTGCTTTCAATTCTCCGCCCGGATTATTAATCGAGACACGAACCTCGAAAGTGGTGACGTTGTCTTTCTCAACGCCCATCGGCGAAATCTTGGTCACGACCCCATTGAAAGTCTTGTCCTTGAAACTTTCCACTTTAATTCGTGCTGGCTGCCCCAAATACACCCGGCCAATATCGCTTTCGTCAACTTTGCCCTTTACATAAACCTGGCTGGTATCGCCCAGAGTCATAACCAACGTGGCGGAAGACCCCAGAACCAGGATAGAACTCACCGCATCTCCCAACTCAACATCTCGGGACAGCACTACGCCATCCATGGGAGACTCGATATCGGTGTAGCTGAGTTGCTCCTCAAGCTGCTTCAGGTTGGCGCGGCCCTGCGCAATTTGGGCTTCCGATTGAGCGATTTTTGCCTGCAACACTGTCACTTGCGCCTTCGCTACGTTCTGTTTATTCAGGGCCATCTGATAATTTCTGTTGGCGTCATCCAACGCGGAAGTGGAGACGATGCCATCTTTCGCCATACCCTGCGCGCGCACGTATTCACGTTTCAGCAAGGGAACATCGGGGCCTTCGGCATCCACCTTGGCTCTTTGCCAGTCGGCCTGGGAACTTGCAAGATTCGCCTCGTCGGCTTGAAGGGCGGCGCGGGACTGTTCCACCTGAGCTTCAATTTCAACTTTATCCAGTTGCGCGAGAAGTTGGCCTTTCTTGACCTTGTCACCGGCGTCCACGTACAGCTTCGTAACGATGCCGCTAGCCTTCGACTTCACCTCGACCTTGGTGATGGGCTCGACTTTTCCGGTTGCGACTACGCTCTTGGCGAGGTCGCCTTTTTCAACTTTCGCAAGCTTCGATGGATCAAGTTTCGTGCCGCCGCGATTGAACGCGTAGAGCGCGCCCGCAAACACCACAATCAGTAACACGACCACGGTGACAATGATGATTCGTTTACGTCGCTTTTTCCTGCCGTTGGTATTGCCGTTCACAGCGCCTCCTGATTTGAAACCAACAATTCGGCCCACACCCGTTCTACGCGAATGTATTCAACTAAGTTCCGAAAAAACCATTCTTTTCGAAGATAGAAACCAATCTAACGTCCTCCAAACCGGAAATCATTCTTCATTAGACCCAGCTTTATTAGACCCAGCTTCATTAGACCCAGGGATACCCAAAAAGAAAGCAGGAAACTCCAGAATTGCTGCACAGGCCCGAAGCAGCGAAAAGAGCACAAAATTCGCCTAAGTACCTCTAATTCTACAGGTCCAGAGCCTGATTGAAAACGCCCCCATAGGCTTGGAATGCTAAAATTGACCATTCATGGTCGCCTTTGTGCTGCTCCGGGTGTTCCTGGTGATTCTCCTGGTCGCAGCCAACGCTTTCTTTGCCGCAGCCGAATTCGCCCTGGTCAGCGTGCGCGATACCCGTATCCAGCAACTCATCGAAGCCCGCCGTATCGGCGCCAGAATCGTTCAGAAACTCCACCGCAATCTGGATGAAGTCGTTAACGGCGTTCAGCTCGGAATCACGATCGTCAGCCTGACCCTGGGATGGATCGGCGAACCGATAGTAGCCCACATAGTAGAGGCCTCACGATTCATTCGTGAAGTCCCGCATGCCATGATTTACGCGCATGGCATTGCCATTGTTGTCGCGTTCAGCATGATCACCTGCATGCACGTGATTCTCGGCGAACTGGTGCCAAAATCACTCGCGCTGCAACGCTCTGAACAGGTGGCTCTTGCCGTGGCGGCCCCAATGGAAGTTTTTCTCACCTTGACCAGGCCGGTGCTTTTTCTTATGAGCCGCGCTGCTGGTTCGGTGTTGCGCACATTTGGTTCGCGCAGAATTCAGCAAGGGCCCATTCATTCCCCGGACGAGCTTAAGCTGATTGTGACCGCCAGCCGCCAGTTTGGGCAGATTCCGCCTTTTCAGGAAGAAATGATTCATCAGGCCCTCGAGCTCGATAGCATCACCGTCCGCGAAGTGATGGTGCCTCGTCCCGACATTTTTTCGCTCCCCGGCAATTTGACGCTCGATGAAGCCCTGAAGCGTGTCGTCGAGGAACAGCACTCGCGGATCCCGGTGTACGACCCGCAGAGTGGGCCGGAACACATTATTGGCGTGCTTTATTCGAAGGACTTGATGCGATGGACACGCCTCCGATTAGCGGGAAATTCTCCTCAACCGATCGCGACGCGCATTTCTAATATGAAGATCAGTCAAATCATGCACGACGTTCTTGTGGTTCCGGAGACTAAGGTTCTAACCGAGCTTCTTGGAGAGTTCAGGGAAAGAAAGCGGCATCTGGCGGTAGTGGTGGACGAATTTGGCTCAACCGCCGGCGTGATAACCGTCGAAGATATCCTCGAGCAATTAGTGGGCGAAATCGAAGATGAGTTCGATGTCGTTCCCGCAGATCAGGCGATGGTCAACGGTGAGGATAAGTCTCTGCTGCTGGATGGATCGGTGAACATTCGTGATCTTGAATCGCAATATGACTTATTATTGCCGCGAGATCGCGGCTTCGAGACCCTAGCGGGATTTGTGCTCTCCCAATTGCAAAAAATTCCGAGCGTTGGCGAAGCGTTTGACTACGAAGATCGTCATTTTGAGATTGCTGAGATGGATGGCCTTCGCATAGCCAAGGTCAGGATTGAAACTTTGGAACCAAAAGCGGTTGGCCAGGCGGGAACATGAAAGGCGCAAACGGTAGGGGCAGAAGCCAACGACCAACGACGAAAGACCAACGACGGATCTGAATGCTCCGTTACCTTTCCCTTCGCGTCCTCTACACACTGCCCGTCATCTGGCTTGTCGTCTCTTTGGTCTTCCTGCTAATTCACCTGGTTCCGGGTGACCCGATCCTCCAAATGCTAGGCGAAGGCGCGCCCGCGACGGATATTCAAGCCGCCCGGCATGCCTATGGCCTCGACGTTCCGTTAGGCCAGCAATATCTTCATTATTGGAAGGGCGTGCTGCAGGGCGATCTCGGACCATCGGTCAGGTTCAACCAAAGTGTGACGAGCCTGATCGCGCAACGCTATCCTTACACTCTGCAACTCACGATTGCGGCTCTTGTGGTTGCGATTTTGCTGTCAATTCCTGCGGGCGTCCGGTCGGCGCAGAGGCGAAATCGCTGGGACGACCGCACGTTGAGTGTCGTCAGCCTCTTCGGGTTATCGTTTCCAAATTTTGCGCTGGGTCCGATATTGATTTTATTTTTCTCCATCAAGTTGGGATTGCTTCCAGTGTCAGGCTCCGGCAGTTTCGCGCATTTGATCTTGCC
>DASYGR010000389.1:0-6195 GCA_035999525.1 Terriglobales bacterium | reverse complement strand
ATGTGTTGTAAAACGATACTCGAGTATATGAACGCGAAGGACCGGTCCGGAAACTTTTGCAGGTTGTCTGTCTGGTTTAACCAAAAATTGCAACGAGGGTTGGTCTTGTGAAAATTCTGAGCTGTCCGAATCATAGTAGGTGAGATATCCACACCCCAACATTCGTCAAAATGCATGGCAAGTGCCTGAGTAAGACGCCCTACGCCACAGCCGAAATCCAAGGCCGGTCCTTTGGGATCCACGGGTAAACCCAGGAAGCGAACATGACTCAGGACCTTTTCAATTTCACGGTTCCCACTTTCAACAAAATCTTGTTCACTCCATTTTTGGTTCCGCTTTTGAGGGTCGGTGCAGATCGCCCACAAAGGATCAGCCTGCGCGAAGCCTTCCCAATTTTTCTGTAATTCCCGTAAAGACGGCATTCTCGTCAGTCTCCTTCCTCAGCGGTCACAATCTCATTGCGCCATTAGTCTGTGATACACGGCAATGGTCTGCTGCGCGCTGCGCGCTGCATCGAAGTCTCTTACCCGCTTCAAACCCTTCTCTCGAAGGGATGTGCGAAGTTCCGGATGCGACAACACTTCATTGATTGCCTCGGCAATGGAGTGAATAGAATGAGGGTCGGCAAGAGCCGCTGCATCGCCGGCGACTTCTTCCAAAGAAGAACCGCACGAGGTAACAACCGGAACTCCACAAGCCATGGCTTCTACGACTGGCAATCCAAAGCCCTCACAGATCGAGGGGAACACAAATACGTCGGCTGCGTTATAAAACATTGGAACATCATCCCAATCCACATAACCAGTAAAGATTACTGCCTCTTCGAGTGATAACTCTTTCACTCTTTGCACGACCTGCTCTGCAAGCAAGTCCTGCTTGCCCACAATGACCAGCTTCTGCGAAATGCCTTTCTGTCGGAGAATTGAAAATGCATCTATCAGCCGGAGTAGGTTCTTTCGAGGATTGATTCTACCAACGTACAAAACAAAGGGATCTCGTATGCCGTATTTCCGTTCCATGCGCGCTCGACACGTTTCCGGGTTCATCGGATGGAACTCATCGCGCGGCGCCTCGTCGATTACTGAAATTTTCTCCGGGTCAATTCGATATTTGGAAACAATATCGTTCTTCGATGCTTGCGATACTGTAATGATGTGGTCAGCCCGCCGCGCCGACCACGGACTAAGAAGCCGGAAGCGAAAATTCTCCGCTCGTGTAAAGAATTCCGGGTGGCTTTCGAACAGAATGTCTGGGATTGTCGTGACCGTTTTAGCTTTGCAAAACGGCGGAATGATGAATTGAGCGTGAAAAACATCCAGCTTCTCGCGCTGAAATTCCATCGGGAAGGAAAACGGAATGCGGATATAAGGGCTTGCCGGGCGGATACGTTTGACTATGAAATTACTGGCAGCGGGAATCTTCGCTTTGCCATTTTGAAGGGTGAAATAAATTACATACTGGTTTCGGACGTCCGGAACTTTCGCCAACTCCTGGAGCAACTGCAGATAGTAACTTTCATTCCCGGATGACCTGCTTCCAAGCGTGTGTGCATCAATCCCAATCTTCATGAAGGAGTGTGATGGTTTGCGCGGTTCTTGGAGCGTTGATCAATCTGCGGTGTTGGAAAGAGGCGGTCCAGCGGCCACTGCTTGAGGCTCGCTCTCGGCCCCTCGCCCCAGCAATCGGTAATAGAGAGATTCATGTTCGCGAACCACATCTTCCCATTGATAGTTCGTGGTGGCATGCCGACGCGCTCTCTTTCGGAATTCTTCTACAAGCGAAGGATTGTCGAGAAGCATTTGCAGTTGACGGTACAAATCTCTAGGACCTTCGCATCCACGATAACTGAACCCAGCGTCCGAAATGGCTTCGACATTGGACTCGGCGTCATTTACCAGCACGCAGTTGCCGAATCCCATGGCTTCCACTAAAGCAGGATGAGTTCCCCCAACTTCATCAGGGAGCACAAACAGGTACGCGTTTTGCTGTAACTGTTCATACCCTTCGCCGTAAATGCCGCCAGTAAAAATAACGCGGGAATCGCGGGTCGCTTTAAGCGAACCGACATACCGCTTACCCCACGGGTCATCTCCAACTATGACCAGTTTTTTATCGGTCTTGGTCTGCTCATACGCAGCAACCAAATGATGAACATTGTTCTCAGGCACTAATCTGCCGACAAAGAGCACATAGTCGCGCTCTTTCAATCCGAGCCGTTCAAGCCACGCCTTGCCCACGGCTCGTTTCTCACGGATCCCGTACGCGGAATAAGTCGGATCAATCCCAAATTTGCCGCGATAGTAGCGAAGGACTTCGGGAGAATCGCCAATCAGGTCATTACAAAACCAGACCGCCAGCCTCTCGGAGAAACGAAGATACCAACGGGCTAGTGTTCCCCATTTTCCCCGTTGCCAATCTGTTCCATCCACCGAACAAACTACCTTCATACCCGCTAATCTGGCGAGGGGAGCAAAGAGAGTGGTCCCAGTCGTAAAGTAGTGAACAACATCGGCACGATTAAAGAGGACGTGAATAGTGCAAAGAAATGAGTGGGTGATCGAACTCAGGTTCTTGCTTTTGATAGTTGGCAGGGTAACCAGCGTCACCCCTTCGTAGTCGTTTCCTTTATATGAACTCAGTCCGGCGCGATTATAAACAACCACTTCGTGTCCCATTTTGACAAGCCGTCGTGAAATCTCATCGGCGGCCGTTTCAAATCCGCCGTACCTTGGCGGAAGTGCCTTGAGACCGATCATCGCAATTCGCATGTTAATTAATAGACTACAGTGACTTGGAATGCCCGTCTACGATAAGCACGAACATACTTGTAAAAATTGTACCTAATTAGTAGCGTCCCGTTTCGGCGAATCCATCATGAATGGATCACAAGAAATAACTTTGGTAATCCCAAAAATCTCGCCCTTTTATGTTACATCCGGAAAAGACGACCGCAATTTGCCGCCCGGAAAGCCAAGTCAAGTCTAGTCGCGCGTTAATTCCGAGACGACGCAAGATCGCGGGAGCCAGGTACTGGGAGGATTTGCACGATAGCCGCTAATACCCCGAAATGAACCCATGTGAAAGCCAGCATCGTTGCCTCGGTGGCTTGAAACGTAACTGCATAGAGCACCAGCCCGCCCGATAGGGCAAGTAGCATCGTTCTTGTTCGAGGGTCAGCGATTTTAAATGCCTTTCGAGTTGCCAATGCAAGGGAACCCAGAAACGAGAGGAATATTAAGAGCCCGACTATGCCGGTGTCATGAAGGATCCGAAGCGGAGTATTTCCAAGCCATCCACCAGCATCCGTATCTCCTCCCATACCCGGCATATAGTCATTCCAATCGAAAAATAGCTGGAAGCTGTCAGTGCCGGTACCAAAAAGAGGATGCGTCCGAATATCTTCCAGACCCGCCGCCGTTTGGACCAATCTGGTTATTGTGGAACTGTCGGAAGAGAGTTCGTTAAAGTCAATGGTACTGAACCTCTCCACGACAAAATTCAATAGGAACGGACTCGCCACCAGGACCAATACCGCCAATACCGCCGTCAAACGGACCAGGCTGCGGAATTGTACCCGTCCACTTTTATAAACAACCCAAAGCACCAGAGCGGCCGCGATGGGCAATGCCAGAAGCACCGACCTTGCCAGGCTGATCAGCGCTCCCAGCAGGCACAGTGACATTCCCCACATGTAGCGCCCACGACGCGATTTATGACTCAGCAAAAAGAAAGCTAGAAACATAATTGCGCAACAACCGCTATAACTCCCGAAAATATTGGCCTCGTATTGAGTTCCATATACTCCGGGAATGAAGCCGTATTGTTCCGTAGAAAGTCCAAACGTGGTATGAAACGCCTTATTTGACAAGAAACAAACGATTCCAATCACAGATTCCGCAGCACCGCACCATAGCAGCACTTCCATCGCCCGGTACGTCTTCTTTATGTCTGTCAGCAGGAAACGAAGTAGAAAAAATGGGGCAATAACGATTGCATTCAAAACCGCCCACCGCAAAGTCATCCGCGGTTCAGGAGAGGTGATCGCTGAAGTCAAAAAATTAAGGGCAACGTAGGCGATGAGAAAATAATCGAAAGAATGCACTTTCGCGAGCGGTTCGACCTTGTGACGCAACATTTGCACGCAAAGCACGACCAAGACGAGCCCAATCGCCACATGTTCAGGACGCAGATGAAGACCAAATACACTTAGGGCCAGTCGCGGCATGGCACTGGCGATAACCAGAGTGAAAACTGCCCCAGCGGGCCACTTCACCGTCACAGCAACGGTAACCCCTATGAGCCCCAGGATCACGATGCCGAATAGGCTCACGGCCGCGGTGCCCTCGGTTGCAGCCAACCAGCCGAGGACGGCAATTTCTGCCGCCAACACAACGCACCTCGCGCCTCGCACTACCGGCGCTTGCGGATTCAGATATCCTTCCGCACCAAAAAATGCTCTTGACGACGCACTCATCCTATTTAGCAGAAAATTGGTGTATTAGCGAAGCGATTGAGGAGGAATCTTATCGTTGACGCCCTTCAATTATCACCGGGGGCAACCTTCTTAAAACGAAGCCGGCTGGTCTGGTGGACACCCCAGATTCGAATCTTCTCCCCCGCACTGATGGCCAGAAGCTTTCTGGGATCCTGAGGATCAATTCTGTGCCAATGGTCCGATCCGAAAATCCACAGAAGCGTTCCTATAAAACACACTAACGTGCACGCGACAATGATCAGAAGCCGCGGGGGCCACGATTTCTTTTCCGGAACATCTGGTGGATCCACAACTCGAACCGTGGGAATTTCACGCGCTTCCTGGATTCGTGCCAGTTCATATTGCTGGTTCAGAAGCTCGTAGACAGTCTCCTGAATCTTCATCCGCCGGTACAGATCAGCCCACTGGACCCCCAATAGCGGCAGCTCCCGAATAGTGGGATATGTCCCCTTTGACTCCGTTTCCCCATCTGGCGCCAGCGGAGCATCGCTGCCTCCAAACTTTTGCAGTTGGTTCTGCAATTCCTGGATACGTGCCCGGAGCGACCGTACACGCACATTGTTGCTAGTGTAAATCTGCTCAAGTCCTTGCAATTCGGACTGTGCGGCCATCAATTGGCCTTGGAGCACGGCGGCGGCTTCCACCATCGCTTTACCCTGCTCTTTGATATCAAGCGCAGTATTTTTGCTGGCAAAGGCGCTGAACTGGTGCTCCGCATCTTCCAAATCCGTCTTCACCGCGGCCATCCGTTGTTCGATAAAGATTCGCTCGCGGCGCGCTGAGGACGTACTGACCTGAGCGAGCAGGGCGTCGAGGGACGCTAGATATGCCTGCGCGAGGTCACGGCATCGCCCGCGATTAAAATCGGTAACGGAAAGTGAAATCACACCACTCTTTCGGTCTTCTTCGATCGTGGTGCGTGAATCCAGTATCTTGCGTGCGTCTTCCACGTATCTTGTGCGGTAAACCTTCTGAAGATTGAATTTTTCGACAATGCCGTCTTCGACAGTACGGCTTCGCAGCAGGTCCACGAACAAAGCTCCAGTAGTTTTCATCCCCAGCAGATTTCCCGCAAGGGCTCCCAGTCCGGAGGAACCAGAACTTGATCCGCCGGAACCCTTGCTCGCGAGCAGCGCCAGCATCGTTCCCCCATCCACCTGCTCTGGCGGCATAATCCGCGAGTTTGATTCGAATTTCGAGGGGATGAGAAAAACGATTACGGTACTCACCAGGAGAACCCGAATTACGACCTTATAAATGAGCTTGCGCTTCTCCAGCAGCAGCCAGCCATAGGACGTCCAACCATGCTCTTGGGTGGCAGGCAGCCTGCGCGGCGACGAAAAATCAATATCAGGAATCTCCTCGAACTCGTGGAGAACCGAGTTTTGCCTAGAATCGTCCATTATGGCCCCTTCCGGTCACCTCAAGGCGAATCGGTTGCGGACTCAATGAAATCTCTAGCACAAAAGCGTAATTTCTCACTCACACTCCACGCATCGCGAAGATCAGCGTGTGCAATAGAATCGCAATATCCATGAAAAAATTCTGGTGCTGAATATAGTACAGATCATACTCAATGTTCTCATGGATCAGAAACGCGCGATCTCCACTCAACTGCCACAGTCCGGTTAGGCCCGGTTTAACCTGCAATCGCTGGCGATGAGTGTCGGCGTATTGCTCCACAATAAATGGCATTTCCG
>DASYGR010000373.1:0-6345 GCA_035999525.1 Terriglobales bacterium | reverse complement strand
TCAACTTTTTTCATGTTGATTTGTGCGCAGATGTCCTTTGCATTCGCCGCATCCGCCTTCCGCCGCAGGTCTGTAAGCGTTTAAATCGAGTTTCTTCCTTTTTCGCTGAGTGAGTTAAGTCGGCGCAGCCCGCCGTTGACGGCCAAGCCTCGCAAATGTTTGAATAGACTGGCTTGGGCGCTTAACTCAGCGGTAGAGTGCCACCTTCACACGGTGGAAGTCATAGGTTCGAATCCTATAGCGCCCACCAATCCCGCCCCCAGGTTTCCGCTTGGAAGTCTCCGATCGTTCGAGTGATCCGCCTTCTCTTTTTCGGGGTTCCACCGAGAATGCCCGCCGGACGAGGCTTCGCCTGCTAACCTGTCGGATTCCCCATTTTTTGACCAAGCTTTGTAAAATCCTTAAGACAAAAATAATTTTGCTTGACAGTCACTGTTAAACAACGGTACAAGTTGCGGGATCGCAATAGTACTTTTGTGTTAGCGACCAGTGTATTCGGTTCCGTAAACGCCCACACAAAAAGCTTGAATGAGTTTCTGTTAACTGAGACTCGTTAACAACTATCCGGAGGCGGAAGATGATTTCGAAGCTAAGAATGAACCTGAGGAATCTTGGAGCAGTGGCTGGCTTGGCGCTTTTCGTGATGTTTGCGTCGCTATGCTTCGGCCAGCAGTTAACTGGAACGTTGACCGGGACCACATTCGATCAGACGGGCGCCGTGGTTCCGAATGCTCAAGTCGCGATGAAAAACGTGGCTTCCGGTGACACTCGCACAACCGTCTCCAACGGTTCGGGTTATTTTTCCATTACCGCGGTGCAGCCCGGCACCTATTCCGTATCAGTTTCGGCTGCCGGATTCAAGACCTGGAAGGAAGACGGCGTTGTCTTCGCCCAAGGGGATAACCGCACACTTCCCAATATCAGTCTCGCCGTAGGCCAAGCCGATCAGGTAGTCGAAGTTACTACCCAAGCGGCGGTTGTGGCCCTTGATAGTGCTGAGGTGAGTACCACCCTGAACACCCAGATGATCGAAGATGTCCCGCTCGGTGGACGTGATGCGGGCGAACTGCTCAAGCTCATGCCTGGGATGGCCCTCACGAATGGTATCAACCAGGGCTCCAGCTTTAACGCGCAGGTGACTGGAACGAACAGTGGTCCGGTCGGCGCATATTCCGCCAACGGCACGCAGCCGAATGGTGCGATGGCATTCATGTTGGACGGCGCCAACCTCGTGGATCCCGGTAACGCGGGAACGCAGATCGCCAATATCAATCAGGACATGGTTTCAGAAGTTAAAGTTCTGATGTCGTCCTACAGCGCGGAATACGCCAAAGGCCCAGTGATTTTTCAGGCGTTCAGCAAGAGCGGCGGCTCCCAGTATCACGGCGAAGGGTATTTTTACGCTCGAAATAGCACCTTTAATTCAATTGACGCCTACACTCACAGTCAGATTGCCAACGGCAATACCCCGTACAACGTTGGGGCTCCCTACCAGAGCTTCTATTACATGGGTGGAAACGTCGGCGGTCCGATCCTGATACCTCATACCGGCTTCAATAAAAGCCGCCATAGGCTCTTCTTCTGGGCTGGCTATGAGTACATGAGGCAACATCCAGCTGGCAATATTATCAATTACAACGTCCCCACCCTCGGGCAACGAGCTGGTGATTTCAGCAATGCGGGAGTGCCATCCGGTGCAACGGGTGCATGGGGCTTTGCATACGCTGGCCTCAACCCCACCCGTCTGCCGGCCGGAGCTACGACTACTTCTATTCCTACCGCCGATTTCGATCCTACCGGATCAGCGTATTTGAGCCTTATACCGAAACCAAACGAAACTCCGAACGGCGGAAACGGTTTCAATAACTATCAATACGTCGCGACCACTCCTCAGAACCGATGGGAAGCCACTGGCAAGGTTGACTACGCGATTAGCGACAACAGCAAAATATCAGTCTCATATACCCGGCAGATCGAGACTGATCAGCATCCGGTCGGCATCTGGTGGACTCCACCATGGACCTTGCCCTATCCCTCTAACGTAACGGCAGCCACGACCTCGCAGGAGGTCATGTCAAACTTCACTCACGTCTTTAGTCCCACTACAACCAATGAGTTTGTCTTCACATTGGCGCGCTATATCAATCCCAACACCCTTGCCAATCCGTCGGCTGTAGATCGTACCAAGCTCGGAATCAAAGTTACTGGTTTGTTCGGCTACACCACAAAGCAGATGCCGAATATTGACGGGCCTTGGGGTGGCACATTCCCGGATCTGTCGGAGATGAATTTCGAGGGCACGTTCAACGGCAAAGGGTTCGGCGCCGAAAAGATTGATCCAGCCCTTTACGACAACTTCACCAAAGTTGTCGGTTCCCATACCCTTAAGGGTGGGTTCTACTGGGATACGAGCGGGAACCATCAGTCCAGCGAGGGCATCGGCAACGGCGGCAATGGAACCTATAACCTTGGATGGGGATCAAGTACGACCGGAAATACCGTTGCTGACTTCCTGCTTGGCTCCGTAGCTAATTACCAGCAGCCAAGTAAGTCCAATGTGCAAGTTTTACACAACCATCAATGGTCTCTATACGCGCAAGATGCCTTCAAGGCGAGCCGAAGACTTACCCTGAACTACGGCTTGCGGTTCGACCACGTGGGTCAGATATACGGGACGCCAAACGGATTGCAAGTGTGGGATCCGGCAACCTACGTTAATACCGCTGCTGCAGGACCCAATACTGGTCTTTTGTATCACTCCATTGACAGCCACATCCCTCTCTCGGGCATGGCCTCTCCCCTCTTCTATTACGAACCAAGACTCGGGGCGGCCTACGACGTGTTCGGTAATGGAAAGACAGTTCTGCGCGGCGGCTTCGCCATATTCCATTATCAGCTCGCGGTTAATGACGTGGGCGGTCCCGCCGCCGGACCCGCGGGAATCTTTACCTACACGACCAATTCAACAGCGCAGTACGTGGTAGGCAACAGCAACACTGGTTACTCCCAGATAAATTCTGGCGCTGCGGGGTTCACGCCGCCCTCTGCCACGTCCCAGAATGGAAGCAGCATCCAAGCCTTCCAGATGGGGGATAACCGTACTCCATATACGATGGATTACAACTTCACTGTATCCCAAGCGGTCCCTTGGCGTTCAGTGTTTGAGTTATCTTATGTTGGGAACAAGAGCAAGGATGAGCTTATCAACGGCAACAATGGGAAAATCGACGATTTGAACAATGTTCCCATCGGCTCCTTCTTTCGCCCCGATCCGACAACGGGGACAATAACAGCTCCCAACAACGGCAGCTTCAACGCAAACCACTATCGTCCGCTGGTTAATTACCAGGACGTCTATCTCATAACTCACGGCAGCTATGCCAACTACAATTCCCTTCAGGCATCATGGCAGAAACAGTCCGGGCCGGTAACCTTCCTGACCAACTACACGTTCAGTAAGGTCATGGGGATCAGAGACGGGCAAACCGATAATGGAGCCGGAAACGGCACTGCGGTTGATCCGTTCAATCTGCGGAACAACTACGGCCCGTTAGCCTACGACCATACTCACATCATTAACTTCGCATACAACTGGAATCTGCCGCAGCCAATCCACGGCAACCATATACTTGCCGGGGCGGTCAATGGCTGGCAGCTCTCTGGTTACACGACCTACCAGAGCGGAGCGCCGTTACAGCCGAACCTGAACGGGAATCTGAATGTTCAGTATCCCAGCAACTATGTTGTGCCCTGGCCCGGTGCAGGCGCTAACAGTTCGACAACAGGAATTAGCGCGAGCACATGGTTTGGCACAAATGCTATCCAGAGTGTTTTGCCGGTTGTGACGTGCGATCCGCGATCCGGTTTGAAGTCAGGACAGTACTTCAATCCGAACTGCTTCGCCCCCCCAGCCTTAGGGAAACAGGGAACCCTGATCTGGCCATACGTCAAGGGTCCCGCATACTTTGACAGCGACTTGGGCTTGTTCAAGAACTTCAAAATCACTGAGCGCCAAAACGTGCAGTTCCGCGTTTCGGCTACCAACTTCTTGAACCACCCCTTACCGCAGTTCGGATTAGCGGGAACCAGCGACGAGAGCTTGAACTTTACCGGAAGTTCCAACACTGTGCTCTCGCAAACCAACACCAATGCCACAACCACCGGCAAGCCCAGGTTCAAGATTGGCAGCCGGCAGGTGACGTTCGCCTTCAAGTATTTCTTTTAGGCGGAACTACCGTATTATTATCGACAGGGTGGCTGCGGCCACCCTGTTTTTTTCTTATATGACCTATTTCGATCCCGCCTGGTTCAGGGCAGCCAAACTGCTTTTGATAATCAGCGCCTGCCTCGCTCTGTCTGGAGCGCAGTCAACGGACCAGAGTCCAAAAACCCCAAGTCCAATCCGGTTCGAACTCAAGAGAATCCCATTTCGTTTGGAGAACGATGAGACGCCCGCGAAGAACGCACCCGAGACGATGCCGGGAGGAGTCGCGGTTTTCGACTACAACGGGGATGGCCGTCCAGATATTTTCTTTACCAATGGCGCCAATATCGCCACCCTGAAGAAAGATTCGCCAAAATATCGCAATCGGCTCTTCCGAAACGATGGCAATGGTGTCTTCACCGACGTTACCGACGCCGCCGGTCTGGCTGGCACCGGATATGACATCGGCGTTGCGGTGGGAGATTACGATAACGATGGTCACCCCGATTTGTTTGTAGCTGGCGTGCATCACAGCACTCTCTATCACAATAACGGCGATGGAACCTTCAGCGATGTCACTGTAAAGTCAGGATTGGACGCAAGCCTTAATCACCCCGATCCAGAGTACGGTCCGTTGTGGGCCACAACTGCCGTCTGGGTGGACGTTAACAATGACGGCCTGCTCGACCTCTTCGTCGTCAACTACATGCAATGGACCTACAGCGAAAAGCCATTGTGCGGATTTCGAGATGTCGCAGATTATTGCAGTCCAAAGTTTTATAAAGGTCAACCCAATCAATTATTTCTCAACAAAGGCGACGGCACTTTTCAGGATGTTTCAAAAACATGGGGTATCCGCGATCACGTTGGCAAGGGAATGGGCGTAGGCATGGCCGACTACGATTTGGACGGCCGTCCCGACCTTTTCGTCACAAATGATGCCTCTTATAATTCGCTTTTTCACAATCTCGGCAACAAATTCGAGGAGGTCGCTTTCGAAGCCGGGGTGGCGCTTGCCGAAGATGGGGCCTTCATTTCGGGCATGGGAGTGGACTTTCGCGATTTCAACAATGACGGTTATCCTGATATTGCATTTGTGGCGCTGAACAGTCAGACATTTCCGCTCTTCCAGAACACGGGCAAAGGAGATTTTCGGGAGGTGACAACACCAAGCGGAATGCGCGACCTTAGCCGCGACATGTCAGGATTTGGCGTGGGGCTGTACGACTTCGATAACGATGGATGGAAAGACATGTTCGTCAGCCGCGGGCATGTTGAGTCCATTACGATGCCGAATCAGCCCGTGGATCAATACAACACTGTGTTTCGTAATCCTGGCTCCAGCGGGAAGTGGACGGCGCTGACGGCGGAGGCGGGCCTGGATGCTTCCCCTCCGGCCCGCCATCGCGGATGCGCTTTCGGCGACTTGGACGGCGACGGGCGCATTGACGTTGTCGTTACCGCGCTGGGCAAGGATGCCGAGATTTGGATGAATCGCAGTCCAAATACCGGGCACTGGCTTGATGTCGCCCTACGCGGTACCAAAAGCAACCGCGACGGCATTGGCGCGCGCATCAAGCTGGTCACCAAGGCCGGGGCGCAATATAACCACATGACCACCAGCGTTGGCTATGCTTCATCGAGCGACGGCCCGGTACATTTCGGCCTGGGTCCTGACACGCGAGCTGAAACCATAGAAATTCACTGGCCGTCCGGAGTCGTGCAGACTCTTCGAGATGTGCCGGGAGACCGCATCTTGAATGTCACCGAACCGCCTCGCTGACAGCTGCAATCAATTCTCAGGCGGGGCGGCCACACCTGCCTTTCTCTCCTCGTCCGTGATCCGCTCTACAATCTTCCGCTCTTTCGCGCCATCCGCAGGACGGTGCAACCGATAATAGAGCGACGCCAGTTCAACGTGCGGCTCCAGCCAGGTTGGATCCTCGCCAGCTACTTTCTCCAGTTGTTGCGCCGCGGCCTCGTAATCGCCTGACGCGCTCTTGAGCATTCCCACCTCGTAGCCCGCCATTGATGACCTAGGATCTAGTTGCAGCGCACGCTCCAGGTATTTCTTGGCTTCGCCCAATTCTCGCCGTTTAAACAGAATTGCACCCAGATAAAGATTGGCGGTGAAATCGTCA
>DASYGR010000371.1:0-2322 GCA_035999525.1 Terriglobales bacterium | reverse complement strand
CACTCGTGGGACTACGATTGCCACATGTTACGCAACATAATTTTCGGTATGTTGATTTTGATCACGCCGGCGATAGCATTTGCGGCGGACCCGGGTGCGATGTTTTACGGCAGTGGCGGCGTCCTGCGCAACGGCACGGAGATAGCCAATGCTTCCGCAATATTCTCGGGCGACCTGCTGGAAACTCGGGCTGATTCGGTGGCGAATCTGAACGCATTGGGAACTAGTGTGATCATTCTGCCAACGTCACTGGTGGAATATGAGGGGCAAACCCTGGCGGTGGAACACGGCAGTGTCAGGGTGGCGACGTCGCACGGGATCAGTGTCCGCGCGGGCTGCATGCTGGTTGTGCCGGCGTCGAGCGCGTGGACACAATTTGAAGTGACCGACGTAAACGGAACCGTGGAAGTGGCAGCGAAGAAAAACAATGTGCGGCTGGAGACGGTGGCCGACGCTGGATCTGCAAAAGAAATGTCAGCTTCACTGGGCAGCCGCGACCTGCGGGAGGGAGAACAAACTTCGCGGGACGAATCCGCGGGTTGCAAGAGCGACAAACACAACAGAAGAGATGCGGGAGCGACACCGGCCGGAACCGGAGGCATCTTCGCTTCCGATTACACGAGATACGGCGCTCTGGCCGCGATCGGAGGCGTCGGTGTCTGGCTCGCCCTCGACAACGACGATCCCCCCAGCCCCTATAAACCGTAACTCACAAGTCCTTCCATCGGGGAGTGATCAAAAACTCCCGGGCACCATCCATCCGTATTTCGGATTGGTCCCAATTATTTTCATTAAGATTTAATATTCGGCAAAATTGTTTGATGGATTGCTGAAGCATTGATCTGTCCCTTCCTGTAGAGTATTAAATTCAACCAAGTGGAGGTATTTTCTTGCAGCATAGCAATGGCGACGGCTCGGGCATTGACCGTCACCTTCACAATCCAATCGAAGACAAACTGATTCCCCTAGAGCCTTTGGATCTCAATCGTGTTCGCTCCGTTGACGATCTGGTGCGCGCGATGGGGAAGACCGCGTTCACTGGACGCCAGATTGGTGAAGCCGCCGACGTGCTCGAAGCGATGGCAAGAGACAAAGACTGCTTTGTCGTGATGACCCTTGCAGGTGCAATGACAGTTGCAAAACAAGGTCTGATCATCTCCGAGCTTATTGACCGGGGCATAGTGAATGCCGTGGTTTCAACCGGAGCGCTTATGGCTCATGGGCTGGTCGAGGCTACGGGACGCTCGCACTTCCGCTATAACCCGGACGTGCCTGACACGGAGCTTTATGAGCAGGGCTACAACCGCGTGTATGACACGCTGGAGCCGGAACAGAATCTCGATGATGTCGAAGAAGTCATGTCCGAGATACTGGAAGGCTGGGACCACAACGAGATCGTCTGCTCTTATAAACTGAACCATGCCATCGGGGAACACCTTGCGAAGCGCGCCAAGGACCAGCGTGGCATTCTCCGGTCGGCGTATGAAAAAGGAGTTCCTGTCTTCGTACCTGCGTTCACTGACTCCGAGCTGGGTTTGGATGTGGCGCTTAACAACCGCCTGCGCGAATCTACCGGGCGGCATAAATTGCGATTTGATCCGTTCGAAGATTTGGAACATTTTGCGGCGACCTTGCTGCGACAGACTCGATTAGGGATCTTTACGATTGGCGGAGGAGTTCCGCGGAACTGGTCCCAACAGTTCGGCCCATTTCTTGAATTGCGACATCGCCGGTTGGGGGAAAAGTTGCCGCTGAAGCGATACCACTATGGTGTGCGGATTTGCCCCGAACCGGTGTATTGGGGAGGCTTGTCGGGAAGTCCGTATAGCGAGGCCATTTCATGGGGCAAATTCGTGCCTCCCGCTGAAGGGGGCAAGTTCGGTGAGGTCTTTCTGGATGCGACCGTAGGCTTGCCATTGATTGTTGGGGCGGTATTGGAAAGACTGGGAAAAACGAAGAGCGTGGGTTCGCCGGACACTGAAAAACAAAAAAAGCGAAGTAAGCAAAAAGTTGCGGCTAAAAAATAAGTCTGCGCTTTCCGGACGTAACAGAATAGGCTCCAGCCGTTCGGCGAGACCCGCGTTTTTGAAGGGTCTCCGTTATAATCTTTCATTCAGCTTGAATCTCCCACTCTAAAGGCCAAAACTTGCTCGATTTTTTAGGAGAATTACAGCGTAGCCATATGTGCGGGGAACTGCGCGCTTCCGATGCCGGCAAGAAAGCCGTGCTCATGGGCTGGGTTAACCGGCGGCGCGACCTTGGAAATCTGCTGTTTATTGATTTGCGCGACCGTAGTGGGATCACGCAGATTGTGGTTAACAA
>DASYGR010000369.1:0-3140 GCA_035999525.1 Terriglobales bacterium | reverse complement strand
CGGGATGCACGCAAATACCTCTGCTATAATCCGCTTCTTTGCATCCTACTTACTATTGCTCATGCCTTTGGAAGTTCCCGGGTTGAAAAGAGTTTTCGCTGTCATCTTTCTGCTGGCTTTGTGCGGAAGTTTCGTTTCGTGCAGCAACAACGGTTACGGGACCCCAAGTACACCCAGCACGACTGTCAGCAACCCGAAGGTTCCCAGCAAACTGGGATTCCGGGCATTCGTTTCAAATCCGTTGTCAACCACGTCCCTTGGTACCATCAGTCCTGCGCTCAATATTGTAGATGCTTCCGCGGATGTGCTCTCCCCTTCTACCGTGGACTTGTCCTCTCTTCCAAATGCGGGAATGATGGCTCTCTCGCCCAGTAAAGCTTTCACGTTGGTGCTAAATGACACAAGTAATTCGGTGGCGATAGTGGACAACACTAACGAGGCAGTACAGTCCACCGTTAATTTGCCCGGTACGACTAAAAGCATGTTCGTTTGGACAGACAACCAGACTGGTTATGCGGCGATTCCCAACGCGCCAGTCTCTACCGGCCAAGGCTCGTCGCCGGGTACGGTGGTTGCGATGAACCTGCCACAATCCGTTGTTTCGGCCACTATTCCAGTGGCGGGCGCTCAATACATCGTTGACAGCCATAACGGGAGCAGGATTCTTACATTTGGGAGCAATCCACAAGCCGTGACTATTATCTCCCCCAGCCAGATTGGAACCAGCACGGACCCTCGCACGGCCGTATTGAGCGCGTCATTCGATCATCCTGTATGGGGAATTTTTAGCGCTGACGACACCATCGCTTACATTTTGAATTGCGGACCTGAGTGCGGTGGTGCTGTTGCGAGCGTGGCGGTTCTGGATATGACACAGAGCCCGCCACAAGTCAGCGGGACGATTGCCGTGCCCGCGGCAACATACGGCATTTTGAACGGCTCAACGCTCTATGTCGCGGGGACGTCGGCGGGCGCGGGAGCCTTGACCGTGATTGGTGTCGGCTCCAATTCGGTCCTGAACGCTGCTCCTATCGCAATCTCCGACGGGTATCACAATCGGATGGCAATCAGTTCGAATGGCGAATTATTTATCGGGGCGCAAACCTGTAGTGCTGGATGTTTGTCCATTTTCAACCCAACAAAATCGTCGATCGTCATTCCGCCGGCGAATGGGAACGTGACCGGCATTCAACCGATCACGGGACGCAACGTTGTTTATGTCTGTCAGAATGGCGTATTGAATATCTACAACACCACGACAAACGCCCTTCAAACCACGCAGGTAGATATAGTCGGGCAGGCCGTGGACGTAGAGCTTGTTGACTCTCCTTAGGAATGCCTGCCACCTGTTCAAACTGCGGAATCGAACAAATTGATTCCAATTTGCCCTGCCTACTGTGCGGGAGAAGTAACGATGCTATTGCATCCCGGTTGAGCGGGTCGGACAGATTCGCAGCGGCATTCGCTTACTTCACTTTTATACCTGCGGCAATTTTTCTGTTGTTAAGCCGCTTCAAGGCCAACCGCTTCGTCCGATTTCACTCCTTTCAATCTATTTTTCTGTTCGTCGTAGCCTCTGTATTGGCTGCCATCCTTCGAGTTGCGCTTGCGGCCTTCTTATTTATTCCTTTTCTTATTGCAGCGCTTATCGTGACAATTTCTTGCTTAGGGTGCTTTGTGCTTTGGATGGTATTACTGGTTAAAGCCTTTCAAGGCAGGAAATTCAAGTTGCCATGGATTGGAGACTTCGCCGAAGAGCAAGCATAGTTAAGCAAGGATAGTTAAGCGATCGCGCATGTCGCTTGCCCGTGTCGCCTGCGATTTCCCTTCTTGAGCAAACCCAGCGCCGTGTGACCCGAGTAATCTCTATTTACTTTTCGTTATCCTCAAATTTCAGGTAGTCTGCATACTTGGATTTTCGGTTCGTAGGGCGAGGGGAAGCAGTTTGAAAGTAAAAGTCTTCTACCATGACAAGTGCTTTGATGGGGCGTCTTCGGCCGCCCTATTCTCCCGTTTTTATCGGGAGCACATTCGCAACGACGCCGAATTCGTCTTTTCCGGCTTGTTACATCGGGCTGGCGCGCTTTTCGACTACGTCAGTTTCGATGGTGATGAGAATGTGATTGTGGATTTCAAATATTCCAGTTCGCCAAAAATTACCTGGTGGTTCGATCATCATCAAAGCGCATTCCTGACCCCGGCTGACGCCGCCCACTTCGAGCAGGATCAAAGCAACCGCAAGTTTTACGATCCCGATTTCAAATCCTGCACCAGCTTTATCGCGATGATCGCCGAGCAACGCTTCGGCTTCAATCCGGCGTCCGTCGCCGAGTTAGTTCATTGGACTGACATTATTGACGGCGCGATGTATCCAGATGCGTTAACCGCTGTCGAAATGAAGGCTCCCGCAATGAAACTCACCATGGCGATCGAGTCGGCGCAGGATCCGGCGTTTATTCCACGCCTTATTCCGCTGTTGGCAAGCAAGCCCCTTGAGGAACTGCTGAACGAGCCTTTCGTTGCCACGGTGATGCCTCCTCTTCTGAGCCGCCATGAGCAATCCATCGCGATCTTGAGGCAGCGTATCGAGTCCAAGGATGGGACGCTTTTTTTTGACGTTACCGACCTGGACCTGGAAGGCTACAACAAGTTTGTCCCGTACTATTTGAGTCCTGAATCCATCTATAGCGTTGGTTTGAGCAAGAGCAGTTTTCGAGTAAAGGTTTCGGTGGGATCCAATCCTTGGGGGCCCTCGGAACCTACGGTCAATCTCGCTAAAATATGCGAACGCTACGGAGGCGGAGGTCACGCTCGCGTAGGCGCGATTTCTTTCGAAGTTGCCCAACAGGATCTCGCGCGCAAGGCAGCCAGTGAGATTTTGCAGGAACTCCGGGCAAGTGTTGCCGCGCGGTAGCAATTAACTCAGTGAACAATCTCACAACCTCCGATTCTGTCCTCCTTCGTACCGAAAATCTAGGGCGCAGCGTGAATGGCAAGATTCTGGTGGAGGGGGCCACATTTGAAGTTCATAGCGGACAGGTATTAGCTATCGTCGGCCCCAGCGGGTCGGGGAAAAGTTCCTTATTGAGGCTGCTGAACCGGCTTGATGAGCCTACCAGCGGAACGGTTTTTCTGGAGGG
>DASYGR010000344.1:0-4918 GCA_035999525.1 Terriglobales bacterium | reverse complement strand
GAAAAGCGCGTGAATGCCAAAGCGTTCATCCTGGCCGCCAGCGCGTGCGAATCTTCGCGCCTGCTTCTCAATTCAAACTCAACTTTATTTCCCGACGGCCTGGCGAATTCTTCCGGAGTCGTTGGCCGCTATTTAACCGATTCAGTAGGCAGTTCTGGCGGAGGATATTTCCCGCAACTCGAGAAAATGCCTCCGCACAATCACGACGGCGTTGGCGGAATGCACATGTATGTGCCGTGGTGGAAGTTCGATCGCAAGAACGACTTTTTGCGCGGATACCACATCGAGGTCGGTGGCGGTAGGAACATGCCGGGCATATCAGAATTTGAGGGCGTGTGCGAAGAGTTTGAGGGATACGGCGCTCCGCTGAAGCAAAAATGCCGAAGTCGTTACGGCACCTTTATCGGATTCGCGGGACGCGGCGAAATGATTCCCAATGCAAACAGCTATTGCGACATTGATCCCACGACGGTTGATGAATGGGGCATTCCGGTGCTGCGCTTTCATTGGGAGTGGAGCGACAACGAGATCAAGATGGCGAAAGATATGCAGGAAACTTTTCGTGCCATCGTCGAAGCCGGCGGAGGAACGTATTACTCACGAGCTAAATCGGACGGCCTGAACCCTTATGGCATCGCCGATGGCGGGGTTATCATTCACGAATTGGGCACAGCCCGCATGGGGAGCACGCCCAAGACTTCCGCTTTAAACAAATTTTGCCAGGCGCATGATGTGAAGAATTTATTCGTCACAGACGGCGCGTGCTTTGTGAGCAATGCAGATAAGAATCCCACACTGACCATCATGGCTTTATCATGGCGGGCGTCGGAATATTTGCTGGAGGAATCAAGAAAAGGAAACCTGTAACTTCAGGCCGAATCGCGTAGGGACAGCCGCCCTCCGCTGTCCGTTCTGAATTACAGATAGAGATTTCCCGACAAACGAAGTGCTATGTCAACCAACATCTCTCGCCGCGATGTTTTGAAGTCCCTCGGTAAGGGAGTCATTGCAGGCTCCGTCCTGCGCGTGATTCCTCTCGAGGCCGCGGAATATGCTCACAAAATGGTGGCCTCGGAGAAGGCCGCATCCCCGGCTGGCGCGTACACTCCAAAATTTTTCCCGCCACAGCAATACAAGATGCTGGTCGTCCTCTGCCAAACCATCATCCCCGCCGACGCCGATTCAGGCGGCGCCATCGAGGGCGGCTCTCCCGAATTCATAGATCTCGTTACCAGCGAAAATCCCGAGTATCAGTTGACCTTCGGCGGCGGACTCATGTGGCTTGACGGAGCTTGCACCGGCCGCTACGGTCAGCCCTATATGCAATGCGCGGCACAACAGCAGAAACAAATTCTAGACTTAATCGCATACCGCAAGAGCGCTTTGGCCGATCCATCGCTAAGCCCGGGGATAGAATTCTTCGCCCTTCTGCGCGACCTGACCGTGGACGCATTTTTCACCAGCGCCATCGGAATAAAATATCTCGACTACGTCGGAAACACATATCTAGCGGAATTTCCCGGATGTCCCCCGGTACCGGAAGCCTGATTTCGGGAAATAGCTGGCACACCTCGGATTTCACCTTCTCAACATTACAAAAGCAAGACTCGGAGGAGCGATTGAGTCGGGCAGCCCGGAACGTTCGCCCTTATTTAGAGGAAACAGGTCGGAATTTCACGATTCAACGAGCTAAGTTCCGGAAAACGGAACGGCTTCTATAATTCAGATCGCATGTTGACGTTGGGCGTATAGTGCTGTTCTACAATTTCTCTTGGAAATGCGTTATGTCCAATGACTTTGAAGGGAGAGACAATGAAACACAGAGTTGCAGTATCGCTCGCGTTCCTAATCTTCACATGTCTGAGTGTTCGGGCGCTGCAAGAGATCGCCGTCAAACCAGAGACAAGCAAGCCAGACCACTTGCAAGAATTTCTTGCCATGGCCGAGAGTGGAGCATTTGATGGAAAGACAGTTAACCTGGACGCGAGCGGCAAGATAGCTAGGGGAATATTGAACCTTCCACTAGATCACTGGAAGTCCTTCACCCATCAAGTGGTGATGAAAGGATGGCAAAAAGACCCAAGGCTCGATCCTAAAGTCCAGAGCGACAGCACACCCCAAGAACTTCTGCAAGTGGAAACCAAAACCGGGCACAGGTTCGTAATTCACCTGATTAGCGATTCCGCAATAAACAAGGCGCTGGTTCAGCAACAGTCCAAATCACAACAGCCGAGTGTCAGGAACAAGCTTTAGAGAACCGCGGGGTGGTCTCGGTCTTTCAATTCGCAGAACGCGACAAATTCCGGCGGCGTTAGGGATCGTCCGATCTCGAGCCCTGAGTCATTCGCAAAAAAGGCGGGAGGCTATTCACCTCCCGCCAAACAGCGTCTTGATGAAAATTTTAGGCCTAGAACGGAAGCCCCAGAAGAACGGCGGTCTTCTGACCCTGTACCGCCTTCAGTTGGCGCGTATCCAACCCTAAAAGCCTTCAGAATCGTCGGAGCCACCCGTCGTATCTCGACCTGATCTGGGAAAGTCGAGGGCTTGACGAGAGAACGACGAAGAAACATACTTGGCCTCCTTTTAAGGTTGCGGCAAGATTAGCGGCGGTCAGTTTCGCGATGGTTAATATGCAATGAATGCTGTGTTAAAAATCTGTAACAGAGAAAAAGTTTGACTTCGGGATTCCAATGCGCAGGCTGCGGCGAATGGAATGAAATTTCTGTAGATGATTGCGTCGGCAAGCATCAGAGTTACGTCGAGGATTGCCAGATATGCTGCAAACCAAATGTGTTGCATATCTCTTACGATTCAGAGATGCAAGAGTTCGGCATCACTGCCCAACTCGAATGATGCCATGAGTGCATGAAGTCTATATTGGGATGTTTATGCGTAATGGTTTTGGGAGGCGCAGCGGTTTACCGCTGCGAACTCGCTTTCCATAAATATCGGCTTCAGCCGCCGAGGTCAGGATTCTGGAAGGAAAAGATTGCGTTGAAAACCCACTTCAACACTACTTTGATTTCAGTTCTGGTCGTCTCCGCATGCCTGATAGAGTTGATTCCGGGGAGCCTGAGGTTCGCCTCAACCTGGAAGGAAATCTATTTTGAGATGCCTGGTTTTAAGGAACAGAACTTTTTGATGCAGCTAGGATTCTGTGCTCTGGGACTCGAGATGATCGGCTTGATCGTGCTCTGGACGGGATATAGAAAAAAGGAACGCTGGGCCTGGTTTGTCATGCTCATCATCCTCTTATTTTTTGTTTTTCCCCTCAACGTACTAACGCTGCTCCTGGATATGCAGACGCCGTCCTTCGCTTGGTTAGCATGGTTACAGGGAATACGAGAAGGAGACCCGCCAAGTATTGGGATGGCGGTGGGAGTTCTTAACTTTCTGGTGATGTTGGTCGCTCTGCTATTACCGATCAAGGCGTTTTTCTTTAGATCCGTCAGCCAGAAGGCGGTGCTACCACAAAACGTGGACAATATCCCCTCAGCTGGTCCCGACTAATTGGCGGCGCGAATGCCGCAAATATTTTCGGGAAGGCCTGCCCAGTTAAAGGATTTCCGAAGATCAAGATTGGAGATAAGGAGAACGCAATGTCCATAAGCAACACATCACCCGGCCGAATGGTCACTCACAACATGGTGACCACGCAATTCGAGTTGGACGGTTTCAAAGTAGTTCGAACTCTGGGCGTTGTGCGCGGCATCGTGGTGCGCTCCCGTTCGATCGTCGGCACAATCGGCGCCACGCTCCAAACCATAGTCGGCGGAAATATCACGTTACTGACCAACTTATGCGAGAAGACTCGTGCCGAAGCTTTTGATCTGATGTTACAGCACGCCGCCGACCTCGGCGGAAATGCCGTTGTCGGCGCACGTTACGACGCTACAGAAATTATGCAAGGCGTCACCGAAGTGCTCGCGTACGGCACAGCGGTATTTGTCGAGCCCTCCAAGTAAGACTTTGCCCGGAGAGTCCGAGGAAGCGCCCGCTCCCTGTTACCATAAATTTCGTGACTCCCACTTCTCAAGTTCGCGTACGATTCGCCCCTTCCCCCACCGGACATCTCCACGTCGGTAACGCCCGTACTGCCCTGTTTAACTGGCTCTTCGCCCGTCATCACGGCGGGACCATGATCCTCCGCATAGAAGACACCGATGTCGAGCGCAGCGAAGCTCGCTTTGAAGATCAACTCATCGGCGACCTGAAATGGCTCGGCCTCGATTGGGACGAAGGCCCTGATGTCGGCGGACCCTTTGGCCCCTATCGCCAATCCGATCGCGTTGACCTCTATCGTGAACACGCAGAGCGCCTGCTGGAAGCGCACAAAGCATATCTATGTTTCTGCACCGAAGCCGACCTCCAGAAAGAACGCGAGAAAGCCCAGGCCGAACATCGCCAGCCAATCTATTCGGGAAAATGCCGAGCGATTGATCCTTCGGAAGCCAAACGCAGGCGAGAGAACGGTGAGCCGTGCGCGATTCGCCTGCAAATTCCCGAGCACCCGATTCGCTTTCATGACATCGTTCATGGCGATGTCGAATTCTCGAGTGAAGTGGTCAGCGACCCCATCATTCTCCGCTCAAATGGAATGCCGGTTTACAACTACGTTGTCGTAATTGACGACGCGCTCATGAAGATTACCCACGTCATTCGCGGCGACGATCACCTTTCGAATACTCCTAAACAAGTGGCGCTCTACGAAGCTTTGGGCTGGCCGGTGCCAGAATTCGCGCATCTTTCAACAATTCTCGGTGCCGACCGGGAGCGCCTCTCCAAGCGCCATGGTGCGACCTCAATCGCGAATTTCCGTGATATGGGAGTTCTTCCGGAGGCTTTGGTGAATTATCTGGCACTGCTCGGATGGGCGCCAAGCGGCGGCACGCGAGAACTTTTCGATATCAAAGAGCTA
>DASYGR010000357.1:0-14040 GCA_035999525.1 Terriglobales bacterium | reverse complement strand
CCGCTGAATTTGTCGTGGCGCTGCACAAGCGTTGCGCTGGGGATGGCCGAAGTCGCGCTGTGCGGTCGTGCTGTAAATTTGCCGCACCGGACTGTGTATGCATGCGGATGATGAATTCCAGGGGTCTCCCCGTCAACAGGGCAGAACAACATCGCGATTTTTGCATCTGTCATGCACGCATTCGGCAGGCTAATCAATCTCCTCATCTTTCCTTCCCATCGCGACGATTCGTGCAGCGGTTTCCCGTTTTTTCCTCGCACCTAATAGTTGTTTATGTTGCCAGTACGAACGGACTATTCCAAAGAACACGCACGAGTGAGCAAATAGGAGCGTTTAGGGAGAGGCCTACTGTGACTCCGGGATGGTTAGAACTTGTGCCAATCAATCTGGGTTGCGCCGCTCGCTACTGGGAATGCGGAAGCTGTTTCGGTGTCAAAGCATGCGAACTAGATGAAGGTAGGCGATGAAGACGCATTCGCGTGGATTT
Organism: Terriglobales bacterium; assembly: GCA_035999525.1. Classification (GTDB taxonomy): domain Bacteria; phylum Acidobacteriota; class Terriglobia; order Terriglobales; family Acidobacteriaceae; genus PALSA-188. The sequence continues at coordinate 13,553 of DASYGR010000357.1, read as the reverse complement.
AGACTGAGCGCGACTGTACATGAGGGCCTTATGAGCCAAGTGGAGCAAATGGCGGAGTTCGTCAGCGGAGCACGATTTGAAGCTCTAGGATCCGATACTCGCGAGCAACTCAAGATCCGTATTTTGGACTCTTTGGGTTGTGGTCTTGGCGCACTACATGGGGAGCCCATTCGGATGATACGTGAGTACATTTCTGAGCTCGGTAGCAGGGGCAGGTGCACTTTGATTGGTGGTGGGTCCACTGACATTGACCGAGCTGCTCTGTACAACAGTGCACTGATACGCTACCTCGATTTCAATGACAGCTACTTAGCCAAGGAAGAAACCTGTCACCCCAGCGACAACCTGGGGGCAATTCTGGCGGCCGGTGAATTTGCTGGCGCTAGCGGCCGCGATCTGATGACTGCCCTTGCGGTTGCATACGATGTGCAGTGCCGGTTGAGTGATGCCGCGCCCGTCCGGGCGAGAGGATTCGACCATACAGTTCAAGGTGCGTACGCGGTAGCCGCGGGCGTCTCCAAGATACTGAGACTTGATCGATCACACATGGCGAACGCAATCGCCATCAGTGGAGCGGCCTTCAACGCCCTGCGTGTGACCCGGACGGGGAAACTATCGCATTGGAAAGGACTCGCTTATCCGAACCTGGCTGCTTGTTGCACTCGAGCCGCGCTGCTGGCTAAGCACGGCATCACCGGTCCCATAGAGGTGATTGAGGGCGATAAAGGGCTCATGGACGCAATTACCGGCTATTTCGAGGTGAGTTGGACCGAGGAAGACCTTGGTTGTGTGGGACGTACCACAATTAAGAAGTACAACGCTGAGATTCATTCGCAAACTGCTATTGAAGCCGTTCTCACGCTGCTCCGGCAGTACGAGTTTTCAAGCACTCAAATAGAGCGGGTGGATGTGGATATCTTCGACGTTGCCTACAACATCATTGGTGGCGGAGAAGAGGGTGACAAGACCACCGTCTCCACCAAGGAACAGGCTGATCACAGTTTGCCGTACGTGCTCGCCGTAGCGATTCTTGATGGTCAGGTTATGCCTGAACAGTACGAACCGGAGCGCATTCGGCGTGCGGATGTGCAGGCACTTCTCGGCAAAGTCTCGGTTCAGCCGCGCAAACTCTTCTCGGAGCGCTTTCCAGGCGAAATGCCTTGTCGCGTGAAGATCACGCTAAAGGACGGACGCGTCCTCGAACAGGAAACCAGCGACTATGAGGGGTTCTTCACCCGGCCGATGTCATGGGAAATGGTCGTTCAGAAGTTCAATAAGGTCTCTACGCCGTACGCAAGCGCCGCGCAGCGTAGTGCGATTGCTGGCGCAGTTGCAAATCTCGAGCAGATTTCGATTGCGGAGTTGATGAAACAGTTGGGCGGCGTGACTTGGGATTCTAATAAGCGGTCTTGATGTTTACCACGGCTTCGAGCGATTCGTCTCACCCGCGCAGACGCTTCTTTTGGACGTTGGATTTGACCACGCGACCGTCTCCGCCTCAAATGAGCTTACGATGCATGGCATGCATAACAGCTTGGAGGCGGTTGTGCGTCCCAAGCTTGTCGTTGACGTGGTGGAGATGGTTGCGGAGTGTTTGCAAGCTAATCCCAAGTTTCCGGGCGATTTCGACAGAATTCTTGCCGTCTGAAAACAGGCGCAGTACGCTTTGCTCCTGTTCGGAGAGTGGGGAAACCGGAGCCGGACGCCCTATCCCATTTCCATCCGAGACTGCAATAATCTGTTTGGAGAGTTGAAGCATTTTGTGCAGGAGGTCCTCATTGTGCTTCCTTTCTGTGATATCGCGGGACAGATGCACGATGAGGCGCGAGTGAGTTCGGCCATCTTTGAAGACCAGGGTTGACAAATCCACCCATATCCGGCGGCCTGAACGAACTGTGACTTCCAGGTCAAAGTTAGGAATTCTGCAGTGTTCTGCGGTCGCGTGCCGGACGTAAAACTCACGGGTGCAAAGGTTAGTGCCGAGGCTGCCATGGCACTGCAAGAGTCCATAGCACGATTTGCCAATGGCCTCCGTGGCTGAGAAGCCGAAAAGCGTTTGGGCCGCCGCATTCCATGAACAAATCTCGTCTTGTTCGTTCACACAGAAGGCGGCGTCGGCGGTTTCCTCGAGAAATTCAAGCAACTCACTTCGCAGCATCACACGCTCCTCGAATGCTGTGCATGACCAACCAGCGCGGGTGCCATGCTGACACAATGCCCTAAATTCGCAGGTGGTAACGGTCGCCAGCCGCAGAAACTGCTAGGAGTCTGCTAGCTGCATCCCTAAAAAGGATCCCCCATCCAGTTGTGAACGGACTTGCAATAAGCCAATATATGGTAATCGCGTATGTGGGTCGAGTAGTGCCGTTCCAATAGCGTCAACGTCCACCACTGAACGTCAACTGGCATCACTTCCGTGGTGGAGAGGTTGGGAAACGATGCAGCCGCAGATCCTAAAGTCATGGAAAGATATCGCTGCCTACTTGAAAGTGGCCGTAAGCACAGTCCAGCGCTGGGAACGCGATCTCGAACTTCCAGTACGCCGGGCAGGCGGCAAGCGGGGAAGCGCCATTATGGCACTTTCCAATGAGATTGACGACTGGTTGAGGACTCACCTCGTTGTCCAATGCAGAGAACCGGCTCTGGCCAACGGCTCGCCCGCGTCAAGCGACGATTCCCAGAAGCTACACGAAGAAGTTATGATTACGGACTCCTTGTGGAGTCGTCCTTCACGCCCGCCCGACCTCAGTCGAGAAATCGAGATCTTCCGCGTGTTAGGACGAGAGATGTTGACCCTGGATCCACCCAGCATTCTGAACAGTCTGATAGGACACGCAATAAAACTGTGCAAGGCGGAGTCAGCGGGCATTAGCCTTTTGGAGAAAAAGGAAAACGGTGAACAAATATTCCGTTGGGTCGCCGCGACGGGTGCCATGGGGACCTACATCGGTGGTACGACTCCGGCGGATTTCAGCCCGTGTGGCGTTTGCCTGGAACGAAACTGCGCTCAACTTTTCTCGCATCCGGAGCGGTGCTACACCTATCTCAACCGCGCCTTACCGATGGCGGAGCTTCTTCTGATTCCGCTTTACGCAGAAAGTGAAGGCTTAGGTACTCTTTGGGTCATATCTCATGATACGCAGCGAAAATTTGACCGCGAGGATGTTCGCATTCTGAGCAGCCTGGCGGATTTCACGGCGGCCACGCTGTGTACCTTGCGGCTCCAGCAGCAGCGACAGCAAGCAGAGGATCTGTATCGTTCGCTGGTCGAGGGGATTCCCCACATCGTCTTTGCATTTGACCGGGATGGCAACACAATCTTTGTGAACGAACAGTGGACTGTCTACACCGGTATTAGCCATGAGCAGGGTCTGGGCTTGGCTTGGCGCGCGGCGGTGCATCTGCCCGGATACCAAAAGTGCCGAGGAACGGCGTTAACAACAGGGCTGGGTTACGAGACGGAGTACCGGATGAAACGAAGGGACGGTCATTACCGCTGGCAATTGGTGCGCGTCGTACCCTTGAAGGATAGCCAAGGAAAGATCATAAAGTGGTTTGGAACTTGTACTGACATTGACGAGCAGAAGCGCACCCAACCAGCCTTGCCGGGCGAACGTACAAAGGACGGGCGCAGCGCACGCAACCGTCATCGCTCAAGTCTTGAGCATATCTCTCCGCAGAGTGCCATCATCCTCAACAGCAAGACGCTGCAATAGTTTGTGTTTCTATTCCTATAAATGCTCGTTCTCCCCTTTGGTACAAATGGACTATTGGAATCAGGGCTTTCACAGCGCACAATAATCGACGTAACCTACGGTGTGTGTGTTAACAGCGCATGAGGCGGAGGTAATCAGCAGTGTCGAGGAACCTGCTGACCACCCCAAGAGGCTGTGCGCATCAGGGAGAGTTATGCCCGGTCAGATGACATTCTGCCGGAGCGCGGAGAATCGGGCTGAGGACCGGTGGCACGATGGATACCCACAAGGACGAACACCTGCGCGACCCGGAAGATCGCGTGATTGACGAGTGCAACGAGGAGCAGAAGAGAGATAAGGCGATGGATAAGACACTTGCTGACAGCTTTCCCGCAAGCGACCCGCCGGCATGGCAGTCCTGAATCGAGATCCTTCCGATTCGGGTTTTCCGCAGAAAGCTGTCAAAGCCGGCATGAAAGGAACTCGCCATGATTCATCTGAAGCGCGCCTATGACACAGCTAGTAGCACCGACGGTACCCGTTTGCTGATAGAACGTCTCTGGCCCAGAGGAGTAAAAAAGAGTTCGCTAAGGGTGAAAAGTTGGATTAAAGATGTGGCCCCAAGCACGGAACTGCGAAAGTGGTTCAGTCACGATCCTGTCAAGTGGAACAAGTTCCGCAGCCGCTACTTTGCCGAACTGAAAGCCAATCCCGATGCCTGGCAGCCGATCATGGAGGTTGCGCGCCGTGGGACGGTAACACTGATCTACAGTTCGCATGACACCGAACATAACAATGCCGTGGCGCTGCAAGAATTTCTGCAGCGCCCCATGCGCAAGAAAGCACCTGCACGCAAACCGGCGGCGTAGGGCAAATCGGTTCCACCGTTGATGGCGATAATTGCCAGGGTCACCTGGAGCAGGGTTGGCGTCTTCAATCCTTGAGTTTCATCGCAATCTCCCCGATCTTCATTAGAGCCGGTTCGCAGGAGCGAATCCAGCGATAGAATTGTGCCGCCGGGAACGAAGGCAAAACGTCACAGCACGGAGGCTAAGGCCAGCTAGTCATTGTGCTGATATAGTGTGTTCGACCAAGGGTAATCATTCATACGGATGAGTGATATTCCTATGCAAACTCCTGATATACAGTCGCTTTCCCAAATATCCCGCAGACAAGCCAAAGTGGTTGTGTGCCTTGTTGGCGTCCTGGTTGCCGCTGTGGACTTCTCAGTTCCCGGCGACATCAATATCGCAATCTTCTACTGTTTGGCAATCGCGCTGTGCGTTTTGACTCGTTCATTGGCCTGGTTATGGAGTGCTACTTTCTTATTTATTGGGCTTACATTTGCCGGCTTCGGTATGGCCCCGCTACCCGTCGAGACGCATTCGCCCTGGGTTCATTGGACCAATCGCGCCATGACCGTCGGTGCATTGATGTTGCTAGCCACTTTCATACATCTACGTATTCGTATGTTGGAACGACTGGAGCGGAATATTGCCGATAGGAAGCGGGCAGAAACGGCGCTCCGTCAGAGCGAAGCGCACTTGCGACTTGCACAGACCGCGGCAAATATCGTCAGTTGGGAATGGAACCCAGTTGATCGAGCTTACAACTGGTCGGGGGAGAGTGCTGACATCTTTGGAGTTGATCCCCCTGAATCAGGTTTTGAGAAATGGCTGGCCAGAGTCGATCCGGAGGATGTGATCATGGTAGAAGCTGGCATCCAACACTGCGTGAAGCAAGGCGTCATGGAGCTTGAGTTCCGTTATCGCCACCCAAGTCTCGGCTTGCGTTGGATTCACAGCAAGGCTCGAATGTTGGAGAGTGATTTAGGAATGCCCCGCATGTTTGGAATCTCCCAGGACATCACAAAGCGGAAGAAAGCGGATGAGATTCTCCTGCAAGCCCATGCTACGTTAGAATCGCTGGTTGAGGAGCGCACCTCAACCCTCCGGCGTCTTTCGTCACGATTACTGCATGCTCAGGACGAAGAGCGCAGGAGGATCTCTCGCGAACTTCACGACAGCATCGGTCAGTGCCTCACAGCCCTGAAACTCAATGTGGAAATTGTAAGGCACGCCGCACTGGATGCGGCAAGTAAGAAAGTTTTGGCGGAATCGTCAGCCCTGCTGGATGAAGCCTTAGTCGAAACCCGCACGATTTCTCACCTGCTTCATCCTCCATTGCTCGACGAAATCGGTTTTGCTTCTGCCGCTCGCTGGTACGTCGATGGATTCGCAAAGCGCAGCAGCGTCAAAGTCAATTTGGAGATTCCGGCGGAATTTGTACGCCTGCACGAATCCATCGAACTCTGCCTTTTCCGGGTGTTGCAAGAAAGCCTAACCAACGTGCATCGCCATTCCGGCAGCCTCGCGGTGGATGTTCGATTGAACCTGGATGCAGAGCGGGTAATTCTTGAAGTTAGGGACCATGGGCGCGGGATGTCTCCGGAGTTGCTGCAACGCTTTAAAGAGACTGGGATCGGTGTCGGCATTGGACTGACGGGTATGCGGGAACGCATTAGCGAACTGGGTGGCTGCTTGGAGATTTCTGCTGTGGACCATGGTACCGTCGTCAATGTCTCAATGCCCCTCTCAAGACGGGAAGATGCGATCGTTCATTCAGCCAGACCGGGAGAAGCAGGACGCAGTTCTCCCGCTGCGTAGCTAAGACTGAAGCCCGGGATGAGTTGTATCGTCTGCGTACTTCGAGTTTTCTTTTCCTAACTGCGCAGCCGGGGGTCAACTATCCCCGGTTTTTTTGTTTTGTGGATTTCAGACACATGCGCAAACCCCTCCCTTCTTCTCGATTCCGGGAAACGGAGAGGACCCATGGGTTGAACAAATCTGGATCGAGGGCACTCAGCCGGATGGTGGCTAGGTTTCAAAACGGTAACGTGTTTCCGCCAGGTGGTACATGGGACGCCAGACTAGACGATTTACCGTCACGACAACGGTGGCCATCACGATGGTAGCAGCGATCAGCAAATGAAAATTGCCGCTGTCGGACGCTCGACTGATGATCGCTCCAAGACCGGTAGTGAAGAACGTTTGCCCCTTAAAATGAAAGTACTCAGCAACGATGCTGGCGTTCCAAGCACCTCCGGATGCGGTTATGAGGCCCGTCACAAGATAGGGGAAAATTCCGGGAAGAATTAGCGTTTTCCAGCGTTGCCAGCCTGCAACGGAAAAAGCGGAACACGCTTCTTTCAGATCGGTGGGGATAGCCATGGCGCCAGCAATTACATTGAACAGGATGTACCACTGGGTTCCAAGTAAAAGGAGAACGATCGAGCCAATGCCAAGCCCTCCCCCCAAACGAATGAGAACGAGCAGAACGACGGGGAACAGCGCAGTTGCCGGAACCGAGGCCGCGATTTGTGCCATTGGTTGGGCGAAGCGGGCCAGCCGCCGGTTAAAACCAATGGCGACCCCGGCGGGAATTGTCCATGCTGCTCCAATAAGCAAAGCCGAATTTACTCGCAGGAAAGTGGCCACGAGCCCGCGCACTAACTCACCCGCGTCCGAATGGCTGACGCCAGCAAGAATTAGAACGACGCGGACTATCGCGTATGCAATAACACCCAAAAGAACGGCCCAAAGAACGCGAGCAATCCAAAATGCCGGTGCAGTCCGCGGCCTGGCTTCGACTCGACGACGCCGGGCGAAGTGGAGAATCAAAAGCTCCCGCACCGGATGTACCACCTTCTTGCCTACAAACGCCAGGCTGTTGGAATGTTGAAAGAGTGCCAGCACCCATGAACGTGGGACATCTGAGCTTTCCACTTGTTCGACTTTGAACTTCTCCGCCCACGCAATCACCGGTCTCCAGACGAACTGATCAAGCAACACGATCACCGCAATCATCGCGAATATGCCCCACAAGATTGACCGTGTGTCGCCGGCGCTAGCTGCGGTTTGCAAATAGGACCCAAGACCGGGAAGACGGAAATCGCGCGGCCCAAGCACGAACATTTCGCAGGCCATCAGAAAAAACCACCCGCCGGCTACCGACATCATGGAGTTCCAGACCAATCCGATGGCGGCAAAAGGCAACTCAACCTCAATGAAGCGCTGCCACCAACTGAAGCCATATATCTTGGCCGCCTCGCGCATTTCTCGGGGAACGCTCTTTAGCGAGGCATAAAAACTGAATGCCATATTCCAGACCTGTCCGGTAAAAATGAGCAAAATTGCTCCGAGTTCGACTCCTAATTGACGTGTGGGGAAAAGTGCCACCATCGCGAGCATTACTGCGGGTAAAAAACTGAGAACAGGGATCGACTGGAGGACATCGAGCAGCGGAACCATGAAGCGTTCAGCTTTGGCGTTGTAGGCGGCGATATAGCCGTACACCAGGGTAAAGACAAGGCTGAGCCCATACGCGATACTGATTCTGAGCAGCGAGAGTGCGGCGTAGCGGGGGAGCGCCCATGGACTGGAGGAGATCTCAACCACCGGAGTAAACGGCGCAAGCCAAGTCCGCGATACCATCAATATGGCGTAGAACAGTGCAATGCCCGCGACAAACATTAATAAATCCGGCAAGTGCGATGTTTCAAATCGCGGCAGAAGTGACCACAAGCGGTAAGGAGAAATTGACCTGGTTATTGGGACGCGGGGCTTCATGAGTTTGCCGGTGTGAAATGGTTAGCTGGTTCTGCGGATGGTTCAGTCAGCACCAGCCGCCCATTTCCCGGATCATGATCGAAGATTTCGGCGTAACGTCCCCAATTCATCGCTGTTTCAAACTGACGCTCGACCTCGTCCTGACTAAAATGCTCGTCGAGGATATCGTGGAAGAACTCGTCGGAAATCGAGTGATCCGATTTAGCCTTTAACACGCTCTCAATACACTGCAAAATAGTAATGTGCTTGAGGGTGGCCTCACGAAATAACGTCTTGCGCGGGAGGATGTCGGCGTCCACAAATAACACACCCTCATGAGTGATCTGCACATCGCCTTCTTTCAGGATCGAGAAGCCCAGCACAGTGCAGGCTTCGACGATCGGTAAAAGATCGTCCACGTCCATTGCCAGTTCATCCGCGAGCCGGTACAAATCATCGTTTCCGCCACGGTCGTGAAGCAGTTCGAGCAGACCAGCAATTCCTCCCGGACGTGCGTGAGGGAGCATCTGATACTTCTGCTTGAGACCTCGGCCATCAAGGGCAGATGCTTGCTCCGTGCCTGGCAGGGTGTGTTCCACTTCCGGCTGAGTCATGATCTGGTAGATGTAATCCACGAACGCGACAAAATCCTTCGCCTTCCGGTCCCGTGGATGGGTCAAGCCAATGTCGAAATCGGCGCGAATGCGTCCAGGATTCTTTCCGAGAACAATAATCCGGTCAGAGAGCAAGACGGCTTCTTCAATATTATGGGTAACCACGAAGATCGAACTCGTAGGCATTTTCTTGCTGAGCCACAACTCCATGAGTTCACCGCGCAGGTTTTCCGCAGTTAAAACGTCCAGCGCCGAAAAGGGTTCGTCCATGAATAAAACTTCCGGCTCAACCACGAGGGCGCGGGCGAAACCAACTCGTTGCTTCATGCCGCCGGAAAGTTCTTTGGGGTATGCAGTCTCGAAGCCGTCAAGCCCGACGGTATCCAGCATTCTTAGAGCACGTTTCCGACGCTCAATCGCAGGCATTCCGCGCGCCTCAAGAGGCGCTTCTACATTTGCGAGAACATTCAGCCAGGGAAATAATGCAAAACTCTGAAAAACAATAGCAACATTTGGTTGGTGACCACTGATGGGCTGGTCATGCCAGAGGACTTGCCCCGAAGATGGTTGAGAGAGGCCGGTAAGAATTCGGAGGAGCGTGGATTTGCCCGAACCCGATGGGCCAAGCAACGCGACAATTTTTTCCGGGAAGATTTCTAGATCAGTCGGGGCAATGACTTCTGTACGGTTCCCCTCCGGCTGGACGTAGAATTTCTCGACCGCACGAGCCTGAATGATTGCATTCGCCACTAAGCGTCACCCCGATAACCTCTTCCTCAACATATACACGATTTTGAGCGGACTAGTAGTGTCAAAAATTAAAGCCACCGGAGACGCTAGCGCACTTCCCGAAGCCGCCCGCGAGCTTCAGAAGAAATACCTTAAGAGCAACTGGGCGAAGAAGGCGTCAGTCTGTGCGGCCCAGGGCTTGGGGAGAATGTGCAGCAATACGGCTGTTTGGCCCAAACTCTTTGCTGCATGAAAATTCTATACTCTTACGCCGGGGACGGTTCTCGTTTCATTTCTCGAAATGCCAGGTCTGCTTCGGGACGGAGGCTGTCGCGCAAAGGTGGCGAACAAATTGATAGCGAACAACGTGACTGCCGTCATTTCTATCACTGCCGAAACCGGCAGCCACGACCACGCGGAACGAGCGAATCCCTGGTAAGCGAGAATTTCGGAACTCACGCGCAGCAGGCATCCTATGGTCAACAGCAGCAGAGCAATAAACATCAGTTTGGTGCTGAACAGAAGGCGCATACCGGAAAAAGCTGGGAGCACGCGCTGGCCGATGGCAAAGACCATGGTAGCGAGGAATCCGACGGTTAACGCGTGACGCGAAGCACCCCAAATCCCGTGCGAGTTGGGCACTGCGGCAGCCCAGATTCCCAGGGCCGCCGCGACAACCGCCCAGATGTAAGCAACTCGCACGAAAATGGGGAAGCTCGCGTGGACTCCTTTTACCTTGGCCTGTCGCGCTGGCGGCTCAAATAGCCGAAGTGAATAAATAGCTGTGATGATTCCGGCCAGCAACAGCACGACCGCAGCGGTCATCCATCCTGTGAAGGCAGCCAGCACTCCGGCGGAGTTTAGAGCAACCGCACACAACAGAGTTTTCCCGCGCAAAGAACGCAATCCGAGAAAAATGGGAAGCCACTTGGCGCTGAAGCCCCAGACGAACACAACCAGAAAGCCCCAGGTCTCCAGAACCAGGAATCGTTGATCGAAATTTGCCGGCAAGTCAGGTGAAGCGCCCCGCACCGATAGAAACACTGAAGCGCCCAAGTTGACCAACAGGGTCAGCAGTAGACCGACGGAGGCGGCGATCACCACGAGAACCCACTCGTCCAGCTTGTCTTCAGTTACGCGCTCGTTGCCAGCCGATGCACCATCTTTCTCCAACGATTGCCCGCGGTGCCCGGATACAGACCGGAAGAAAATGAGGAATGCCGCCAGTTCAAGCACCGCCGAAACCGGCAGCAGTACTCGCCATTGCCAGGGGTGTACCCCACTCAACCAGCGAAGGCTAACCCCAACCGTCCACAATCCCCAGGCTGCCCATACAACGGACAGAGCGAGAGGTTCCATGCGGCGCAATTTAGGAATTGAAAAGAAGCCAATGCCCAGGATGAAAGTTCCAATCCAACCAAAAATCTGCGCGTGACCATGCGCCTGAATCCATGCGGGCGACACCGAATCCGCAGCGCGATGGCTACTGATTGCGAGCAGGTTCCAGACTCCCAGAAACGTTCCCGGAAGCAGCATGAATACCAGCCCGGTACCTATATAGAGCATTAGCAGACGCGATAGCGCCGTTTCACGGGCCGAAGTGATGTCAAACACCTCCAGAGGCGTAAGATCCCGTCCCGCGCTCTGCTCAATTCGTTTCTGGAGTACGGGCATCGGTCTTTGTTAGCCTCCCACCCAGGTTAGTTCCCGTTAATGTCCTACTTCGCTATTTCCCCGCTTCTATCGCGATCGCACGGGGAAACAGAATGTTGTTTTCTAGACTGATGTGCTGGTGCATGTCCGCCTCGAATTCCCCAAGTGTCCGATAGAGTGTCTGGTAGGTGATGCAGGCATCGGGGGGCGACGTATAGTTGCTGCTGGTCTCGCGCATGTTGCACAACGCATTGCCGGCAAAGTCGTGCTCACGCTCCATCATGGCGACCGGATGCTGCAGATTGCCGAATGGCGGAGGCGGCAAGGGCGACCTCTGAGTTGCCGCTTGTTCCATCTTGACGATGTAGGGAAACAAAACTTTTTCTTCCTTCATCATGTGCATGGTCATCTCCTGACCCATGCTGTGAAAGCCTGTCCGCAGACGGAGCAGTTCAGGATGGTTTTTGCCATGAACGGAGCAGACCTTATCGAATAAAGGGGTTAACCGGGCCATCTCCTCCCGTGTGTACTTGTGATGAGTGTTGGTGATATGCGCGATCAGGCCCGCCAGTGACGCGGTCCTCCAGTCATGCTCCTCTGACGTGGCACTCTTCTCGCGCCCGGCCAATTCCAGCGAATGCAGCACCTCATCCACGGGAAGGTCTGCGACGCGGCAAGCTTCCTCCAGCGACTTATTGCCGCCGCAACAGTAGTCAATCCCCAGCTTTTCAAACACTCTTGTGGCGTTGGGATTTTCCACAACCAGTTCGCGCACAGTTTTCTCAGTGATTACGCTCATTGGTTTCTCCTTTGCGATCTGGCACTGTTTCTTCGCCATGATCATTTAAAACTCTCGTTGTTGCAGGCTTGCGCCGATGCCGGAACATGAACAGGATTTTGCTGTGCCGGTTGAACAATCAGCCCTTGCGGACAGGCAAAGCTCAGGGTCGTAGTCTGAGCGCACTTGGCGCAAAGCCAGAAAAACACCGAAGCATGGCCTGAGTTATGCCTGCAAATGGTCTCCGGGACATCCCGGCACGACCCGCAGGGCAACCGCACCTCAAACCTGAACAGCTTGCCCCCCTCCATGCGATGGAAAGGAGCAGAACAAGAAGGATTCGCGCATTTTTCAGTCATCGCAATTCCCCATTCTCAATACGATCTCATGTCTTTTATTTCCGCACCGCGGACGAATTTTTCCAATAGTTCGTTCGTACTCTTGAAAAGGACTCCTGTAGTTGCATGTGGACAAAGAGGCAGGAAATTGTGCAGCGCTAACGAGAGACGCAAATCGAATGTTCAGGATGGGATATGCAAATCAAGCAGATGAAGCAACGCTGAGGATCATCTGGAAACTCAGCGAAAGTGAGATGTTGAGGCGTATTTTCTCGAGTGTAAGAGCGACAGGCCTTTCCGAGAGCAAACTCTGACCGCAACAGCGACGGATTCTCTCTCTCTCACGACGCCCCGAAAAATTTGCGCCCTCTATGGGATCCAATGAGGATCTGCACCAGGCGATGCGCGATTAGTTCGTGGAGTGTAAGCAATTCTTTAGTTGTCTCAAAGATCTCGCGCGCGTTCGTCGAACGACCCGATCCTGTGCTGGATTTTAGTGCCTCAGTAGCTTCGTGGATGATCGAGTCAGCGAGCGCCTCACCCGCCATCTCCCAAAATGTGATGAAGCGGTCTACAGCGGTAGGAAAACTTACCTTGAATACGCCCCAGTTGCTGGTCGTGCGCGGTGGCTTGTAGTCAAAGTTGAACGGTCCTTGATAGCCGTGCGTGCGGAGGAGCATTAACACGTTCAGCCAGTCGAGCGGATTGACCAGGCCCACAGGCAGATCCACGTCATGCTTCAGGCGATAACCGTCGTTGACATCGAAGTGCCAGAGTTTTCCAGCGACGATCGCCCGAGCGAGCGCTGCACGCGGCGCGCCGCCCCACATCAGCTCGTGCAGGTATTCCGGGTTGACGCCGACCATTTCCGGATGGGTCAAGAGGCCTGAACGGATGAATCCGAGCATGGCGTCGGTCGTCGGAAGGATGATCTCCGCTTGCGGCTCAAAGGGTTTGGCCTCAAGACAATGCTTCAGCGTAGGTTCGTTGTTCCTCTTTGCTACGTGAATGTCTTCTTCACATGCGGAATTGAGGGCCTCGGCAAACCATCGGAGCGTTTGCGGCTCATCGATCACTCCCTGCATCATGTAGCCCAAGGTTCCCGGCCAATAATCAACGAATTCGGCGCCGAGTTCGTG